>CAMGOT010000018.1 GCA_946060685.1 uncultured Bacteroidales bacterium | reverse complement strand
CGATGGAGCAGCGAGCGCAGAGCCAAACTTGTTTGAGCTATGCCGAGTCGTGACAAAGGAAGGCGAGAGCCGACTACAATTTGAACTCGAAAACATTTCCAAAATCTGACAATGCTAATTTCTGGCAATGCTGATTTTTACAGAACCCACATAAAACAAAACATATCGATTATGAAGAAGTTTTCATTACTCCTTTCCCTCTTCTTGGGAGCCCACTCTGCTTGGGCACATGATGCCGAAGTGGACGGCATTTTCTACAACCTCTTCGAAGGCAGCCAGTGTGCCACGGTTACTTTTCAAGGAGATGCGTATCACAGTGTGCAGAATGAATACAAGGGCGATGTGGTCGTTCCAGCTACCTTTACATTAGACGGAGTCGTTTACTCCGTGACAGGTGTGGAAGCGCACAGCTTCCAAGATTGCACAGAATTGACCTCTGTCACGCTTCCCAACTCCGTAAAGACGATAGGAGCAGAGTGCTTCTCAAAGTGCTCAAGCCTGACCTCCGTGAAGCTTCCCAACTCCATACCGGATTTGGGAGATTATTGCTTCTACGAATGCAAAGCTTTGACTTCCATCACAATTCCCGAATCCGTATCGGCTATCGGCTATGCTTGCTTCTGGGGGTGCAGTAGTTTAAGCTCCGTCACAATTCCCGAATCCGTATTGTCTATTGACAAAGATTGCTTCTGGGGTTGTAGCAATTTAAGCTCTGCCACGATTCTGAGTCCTATAGAGAAATTGCCCGATGGTATCTTTGATGGCACCGCATTGACATCCTTTAAGGTTCCGGAATCAGTGACGATTATAGGAAACAATTGCTTTAATTGGTGCACCCAATTGGCCTCCATTGAGATTCCTTCTTCCGTAACAAGCATTGGAGCGGCTTGCTTTCGGTATTGCACAAGCCTGGCCTCCATCCAGCTTCCCAACTCCCTCACGAGATTGAATGAAAAGATTTTTGAGAATTGTACAAGTTTGTCCTCCATCGACATTCCAAACTCCGTGACGGTTTTGGATAACGCATGCTTCCTACGTTGCGAAGGATTGACCTCCATCACGATTCCCAACTCCGTAAAGATAATAGGAACTAAAAGCTTTGAAGGCTGCCTCAATTTGCAATCCGTCAAGTTTTCCGAATCCTTAGAGGAAATAAATAGTTGCGCTTTCAGAAGTTGCCATGCCTTGACCTCCATTACGATACCCAATACAGTGACATTTATAGGGGGGGAAGCCTTCGCTGGTTGCGTCAGCTTGGCCTCCGTCAAGCTTCCCAACACCATCAAGGAATTGTATAACCATGTCTTCAATGATTGTACAAGCTTGACTTCCATCACGATTCCCAACTCTGTGAAAGCCATTTCCGATGGAACATTCCAAGATTGCAAAGCCTTGACCTCCATATCCATTCCTAACCACGTAACGGAAATAGGCGGTATATGCTTCCGTGGTTGTGAATCCTTGCCCGCCATCACCCTTCCCGACTCTTTAAAGACGTTGGGAAATCAAGCATTCGCCGGTTGCACCAGTCTGACCTCCATCGTAATTCCCGACTCCGTCAAGACGTTGGAATCGAGTACCTTCGGGGGATGTACCAGTCTGACCTCCGTCGCCCTTCCTGACTCCCTGAAGATGATAGCAAGTTCTTGCTTCAGTGGTTGCGAATCCTTGCCTTCCATTGTCCTCCCCGACTCCTTGGAGACGATCGAATGGGGTGTCTTCAATGGTTGCAAAAAACTGAAATCCATCAGAATACCCAGCTCCGTAAAGAGTATTGGATCGGGATGCTTCCAGTGGTGTGAAGCCATAGACAGTATGGCGGTAGAAAAGGGTAACGCCTTCTACGATTCGCGCGAGGGATGCAATGCCATCATAGAAACTGCTACCAACACCCTCATTGCCGGTTGTATGAAGACCAAGATACCGGACACCATTGAAACTTTGGCAGATGTCTGCTTCGTGGGCTGCACCAATCTGACCTCCGTCACCCTTCCCGCCTCCGTATCGTATTTGGGAAGCAGTTGCTTCTGCGATTGCGTGAATTTGTCCGATTTCCACATTCGCCGTATGACGCCACCTGAAGCGAGCAATGCATGGCAAGGTATCTTTGGATGGTACTGCAATTCCCTCGAAATCATCTACGTGCCCAAGGGAACAAAGGAATTGTATGAAGCAGTTTATCCTTGGGCTGTTTACAAAATCGTAGAAGAAGATACAGAGAGCGGCATCACGCCCGTTGTGACTGACGGCAAGACAGCACCCGTCTATCATCTGGGCGGTCGCCGCGTAGGCACATCGGAAAACTTCAACACCCTGCCCAAAGGCGTCTATATCGTCGGCGGCAAGAAGGTGGTGCGCTAATACGCGTATGGCCTGACGAGGCAAAGCATAGGAGGCTTTGGGGTTGGTTCCCCAAAGCCTCTGCCCGTAAAAGCATTGTTTTTCTGACTTGTTTAAGGTAGGTTCTATTTAGTTTGACAAGTCTTCCTCCGTGGCTTCGCCTTCCTCTGTCACGACTCGGCCATTCAAGCAAGCTTGATGGCTCTCGATTTGTCGTCGGATGTGATGTGTTCGCGACTATCGTGCCGTAGGTTTTTGAGTTTCATGAGGGAGCGTAGCGGGCTAAGTGACTGAAAGAAAATCAAAAAGATACAGTGCAAGAGGCGTGAAGACATCCAAGCTAATTTATAGAACCTACCTTATACGTTTGGATACCATTGCGGACACCATACTTGACTGGATGTATGGAACCGCATACAGGACACGTGCTTTTGTTCATTCCATCTTTACTTTGAAAGTATTGAATCTTTTGTAACGCTATTGTTTACAAGGAATTCGCAACTATTGCACCACGCCAAATGACCCATAGGTCCAAAACTATGAATCGCACAAATCCCTTGAATTTACAGAAGGTTAAGACCTATCGCACCACGCCAAATGACCCATAAGTCTTATTTTGCCCCCTAAAAGTGATTATTCTGACCCCTGAAAGTAATCATTTTTGACCCTAAAAGTGATTAGTCTGAGATGAAAAGTGCTGTCGAAAATCTGAATCCTTCCCACCATATCGCGGAAACGGAGTAAAAATGTTGAATACTAAGGCAAAGGCGGGAGGAAGGAGAAGCCACCCGAAGGTATTCATACCAAGGTCAGCATACCGCCATCCTCCATCCCTTCAGGGTCAGACAGCCAAAAAAATGCGCTTTCCATACGGCAACGGAAGTCGTATGAAAAGCGCATTTTCCTGTAGAAAAGGCGAACGTTTGAGGGTGGCGAGGGGAAGAACAGCTCCCCCCCTCACGGCCGTATGGCGTGCGCCCCCTTCGTATGAAGGGCAACGTGGGGATTATCGTATCACCTTCTTCCCGTCGCAGATGTATGCTCCGCGTTCTGCGGGAACATAGAGGCGGCGGCCACTGAGGTCGTAGCAGGGAGCAGCGGCGGTGGTGGTGGTGGCAGCGTGCCGGATGCCGTCGGCAGATTCTACCACGAGTGTGGCATCGAGGATGCCGCCACCGTTGGCAAGAATGCCGTTCGCACCCGTACAAGTGCCGTCGGCTGCCCGCTGGCCACCGGGGTCAACGCTGTTCCAATCCACTTTGAAGCGGATGCGGTATTCGCCAGCCTGCGAAGGAGCGGCAAAGGGCGGACATTGAAGGGTGTTGCGGCCGTCGCCGGCGATATAGGTGCCTGCGGAGTTGTAGCCGGCAGAATCATCGTTGAAGTTGCCACTGTAGAAACTGAAGGTCATGACCTCCGTGCCGCTCTGGTCCGTGCTGCCCTCCTTGAAGGAGAACAGCTTGTCGTGGTCAAGGTCGATAAAAACATAACCGTTCATCCAGCCTCCGAGATAACCGAAAGCCACATTGAGGGCTTCGCCCGCTTTGCAGGTGAGCCGCTCGCTGCTCATATCGACATAGGGACGGCTCTGGCTGATATTCAGCGTCTGTTCGCCATCGGTGGCACTGGTGAGCGTGACGCTCTGGAGGGCGCGGTCAGCACGGACGGCATCGGCATTCTTGTCGAAATTGACGGCATAATCCTCAGGGTCAGGCACAGGGTCAGTATTGCGGACCACCTTGACAACGAATGTGCCTACCACATCCGAACCGTCAGTAGCAGCAGCGGTCACACTGACCTGTCCTTCTTTTTTTCCGACTACCAAGCCGCCCGACACCTCTGCTACGGTCGTGTCGTCACAGCTCCACACGATAGCCGGAAACGTAGGGTTTGCCGGTTGGATTTCGGCACGCAGCACAAGCGTCTTTCCTGCCTCCACGGTAGCCTCGTCCGTCTCAGCAACCACTTCCAAGGCAGCAACTTTCACCACCTTCTCCTCCGCACTCACGCCGTCGAAGCAGAATACGCTGCTACCGGGCAGACTGACGGTGAGCGTCCGGTCGATGTCGATGGCAACACCTTCGGTCAGGCCCGACAAGGCATCCTGCTCACCGAACGACTTGCTCAGGATGATACTTCCGCTCACGTTCTGCGGAATGTTCAGGACTTCACGGAGCGTGAAGGTATAGCTCTTGGCAGCATTACCGCCATTTCTTAGGGTGAGGGTGGCCTTCTTTCCATTCCAGGCTGCCCAACCATAGACGGCAGTCGTAGAACCATTCCAGGGATTGCCGCCCACCCAGTGTGCATCGGGAAGCACGTCGGCATTTCGACGCTGCCACTTTATGCACTCCGCCAAGTCAGCCCACAGACGTCCGTCCTTGATGCTGTTCATCAGGGGATAGTCGTTGTAGAGTTCTACCATACCCGAACCGCAGGCAAAGGCACAGCGCATCTCTCGGCGACAGGCTTCATAATCCATATTCTTGCTCACCTGTCCGTGACTGCTCAGGATAAATCCATGAGTCATCAGGGTATTGATCGGACAGATGGGGGAATTGCTGACGTAGTTCTGATAAACCAGATGGTCGCGATAGGTGATCCAGTTCTCACGGTCGATACTGTTGTTGCCGATGGTGCCATAGTCGCCCTCCTGTCGCCAGGTGGCATCGGTGTAATGGTACCAGAACGGACTTGCCCATGTGCCCACCGTGGTATTGAAGAAGATATCACGACGGAGTTCCTCGCGTACGAAACGCTCCAGCCGGATAATGCCCTCGGCATCCTCATTGCCCTGATCGCCGGCATTGGGCCCCACGGCAGAGAACTGTGCAGAGATGCCATCGAACTTGAAGAAGCGGAAGTCGCCCTGATTCTTCACCAGATTCTCGGCAGCAGTCTTGAAGGTGGCATAATAGGCGGGATTGGAGAGCACCATGCCGCCCTTGTCGTTCCAGTACTGGCGGCGATAGTTGCCACTCGTGCCGTAGCCTCCGACGGGGCCGAGCCATGCACCGACACCGGCTCCCATCTCAGCGGCGACAGCCGCCATATCGCGCATCTCGTTGGGGAATGCGCTGTGGAAGGTCCAGGTGCCGTATTCATCCCAACCATCATCGATGACGAAACTGTTGGGAGCAACGCCATAACGGTCGTAGAAGTTCGTCTTCCACTGTTTCAGCACATTGACAACCTGGTCGGATGTCATGTTCTTGGTGGGGTCGGCAGCGTTGTTGCGGTCGATGTTCAGTTCATACCAGGAGATGTAGCAGGGATTCGGCCGCCAGGGTACGGCGCGCTCGCGCTCGGAGTAGGCGAGGAAGGAGCGGCGCTTCTGCGACCGGTGGATATCAGCAGAAGCCTCAGTGCCATCCTGTGCCACAAGTCCTACTACAGCCGATATTTTCCACGTCTCGCCATCGGCAAGCGTGGTGTTGCGGCTCCAGAGACCCTGCATACCCACCACATCCGTATTCACCACTGCACCTTCTTTGGCAGTGAACACCTTTACGGTCATCGTACTCGTAGCGTCTACGCTCTCCGTTTTCTGCTCGATGAACACACGGAGGTTGAAGGTGCCGCCATAGGGTGCGGTGAAGGTGAAGGAATTGTCCTGCTTCTGCCCGCCGGAGAAACCGGAATGGTAATCGCTGGCCACAATGTCGCCGGCAGCATCCGTCAGGTCGGCACCGCCGAAGTTCAGGCGGTGGTTGCCGCTCTTATATTCTACGGTAACTTCCACTTTCTGTCCTTCCTGGAGGGTAATGCTCCGGGTATATGCCAGCACATCGGGATAAGCCGCACCCGTAGCCTCCGTCACTCGGGGAGGTACCTTGCCATCCTCTACAACGCCCCACGATGAGGGGGTCAGGCTGGTGGTCTCCGAAGAGGTTTCATCCCACACATCCTCTGCCCCTGCCGATTCGCCCACACTGTTGTAGCCCACGGGGTTTTCCAGTCCGGCAAAAATGCGGTTGCTCATCAGTACTGCACCACGGGTGTTGCCCACTACGGCAGGAGCCGAGCCTGCAGCCTTGGAATCCACATTGTAAATCATGGGAATGACATTGTACATGTCCACATCGCCCTCACCCGTCAGTTCCATCTCCGTACGGAGATAGTGGCTACCGTCGCGGAGTACGGCTTTCCATACGATGAGAATCCTGGCGTCATTGTACGTATACTCATACTTTGCCACGAGTGCCTTTCCAGCAAAATGTTCCGCACCGCCCACGGCCTGCGGGTCGGCATTGAGGTCGGTCATTTCCAAGGTATTGAGTTTCATGGCCGAAGCCGGAACGGTTGTTCCGCTTCCAAAGGCAATGGTGAAAGGCTCCGTGCCAGGCTCCAGATTCATCGCCTTTGAGCCTGCGAAATAGAGGCTCTCGCCCACCTTGACAAAGGATGCTGCCAGCACGCGGTTGCTCAGCGTATAGGCATCGCCGTCCTGCGTCAGACTGGCAGTTCCCACTGCTGTCTGCTGCAAGGGATATACCCAAGCCTGGGTATAAGTCTCCGTGTCGGGCTGCGAGGGAACATCGGCATAAGCCACGGTGACGGTCTGCGCGGCATCATTGATGGACACTACGACAAACTTCCCTTCCTTTGCGGGCACCATGATGTCGCCACGCTTCAGGGCTTCCTCTGTGGTATAGACATCGCCATCCTTATAGGTCGTACCGGCAATGGTGACGCTCACGCCTTCGGGGAGAATCAGCTGATAGTGATAGGTGACAAGCACCACTTCCTCAATCTGCCACTTGCTGCCTCCATCCTTGGAGCCGGAATCCTGCCACAGGCCGAGGGTGACGTTGCCGTCGAGGGGATTGGCATTTCCTATACCCTGAAACCAGTTGAGGTACTTGTCGTTGCCGCCCGATGTGGTGTAGGGCTGCAGTTCCCAATAATCACCGCTGAAATTGTTCATCTTGAAATAGCGGCCTTCGGGCTTCTGGTCGGTGAGTTTCACGAAACCCGTGCCATTGCTATAGGCGGCGGCAGCGTCATAGCCGAGCCATTTCTTGGCTTTATAGCTGTAGACGTAGTAGGCATTGCTCACACCGTCGACTTCATAGAAGGCAAACAGGCCATAATTGTCTTTGGTCTGTGTCGGGGCGGTCACAGCATTGGCGTAATAGCCATTACCGCTCACCATGGTGTACAGATGGTCGGGCCGCCCGGCATCCGGCAAGACGCTTGAACCGACTATCTGTGCCGCCATCAGCTGTATGACAGAGCATACAGCCAACAGAAGAAGCGATAGGGATTTTTTCATAAACATTTTGAGATTTAGTATTAGACTTCTGCCGCAAATTTAGTAAAAAGTCAACACGCTACAAATAAATGCCCCCCAAAAAAGTATCAATATTTTTTTGCAGAAAAGTCAGATTGCAAGATTACACCCCTGAATGTGGCATTATAGCCTACGACTGAAGAACCTAAGCATTCGGGGATATCCAATTGGACGCCCTAATATATATATGAGTATGTGCTCCATCCGAACACATCAGGGCGGGCTTTCATTTAGCCCGCCCTGACGTACGATTCTTCAAGGTCATCCTACGGAAAGTCACTGCTCCCTCACTGTCTTCCTGCCAGAATGGGGTAGCGTCCGCCAGTAAAACTGGTGTCGATCATCGCCTCACGGAATTTCCTCACTTGTGTGGCCGAAATGCCGCAGACGTTCACCCAGAAATATTCAAACTTGTCACGGAGTGTCTCCCCGGGATAGTTCTTGATGGTGGTCATCATACCCTCGAAATCATAATTCGGCACCACGTATTTCTCATTGCGCGTACGGGTGCCGTTGGGCCCGCAGAAGGAACTCAACTCGTAGTCCAGACAGAGATCGTTCTCGCTCACGCCGAGCACTCCTTCCAAAAGCACACTGAGCGTGCCCACGCGGTCGCAGCCGCGCGAACAATGGTAAAACACGGGGTCGCCCGCCGTCACGGCATTATACACATACTGCCACTCCAGGCGCATAATCTGGGGCTTGTCGAAAATCTGCATATACGCCATGGAGCCATAATTGATGATCTTATAGGCCACGTCGTCCCCCAATCGCGAATAGGCATAGTCGGCATTGTCATTGTTCGCCTCGGTGCCCCCTCGCAAATCAAACTCCACCTTGATACCCAAGGCGCGCATCCGCTCCACATCGGCATCGCTGATGAAGGTCTGGTCGGCAGTATGGAGTTTTGAGCCACGATACATCAAGCCATAGCGCAGGCGTCCGCCACCTTCCACGCGCCAACCGCCCACATCGCGCACATTGTCCACACTCTCCAGATACATCATCCTCACCATTCCGTCCACCAGCGCCAACCCGTACTGAATAAGTTCGCCATCGCCCTCCCGCACGATGCGATAACGAAGCGTATCGCCGGGTATGGCTGTCCACACCACGGCACTATCTCCCTCCAGAGCATACTGCTCGGCATGGGTGAAATCATCGCTCTTCGACACCAGCAGACGATAGTTCTCCTCCTCATTTTCCGGTGCGCCCTTGGTGCAGTCCTTCATGCGGAACACGAAAGGACGCGGAAAGTCAAACCGACCTTTATCGGCCGGAACATAGTTCTGGACTTTGGAGTAGGAATAATCTTCAGGATTGTACCTCGTCTCATGAATAAAACGGCTGACGCAGGGGGCTTCAATATTCTGTCGGAAGAAGAGCAGTGGCAACTGTGTCTGGCGAATTGCCATATTCATCACATCCTTGCCGTCATACTGCCTGGATTGCCCGTTGGAAAAATTCACCGTCACCGCCTGTCCGCCAGGAGCAATGCTCACTTGCTCCACCTGTTCGACACGAAGTTTCAGCGCAAGGCTGTCGTGCGTATGGATACTGAAATGCTGGAATTGTGCCATCGACTCCACCGTACACACCAACAGCAGGAGGCCAGAAAGCAGCATTCTACGAAAGATAGTCTTCATGAGATAAGATTGTGGATATTCACCATTGGAAAATTTCTGTGCAAAGATACAATTTTATTTGTATGTATGCCATTATTTCCTGCTTTTTTAGATTTTTTGCCATAATTCACTCATATAAATTCCAATGTATACAATAAAATACGTTCCTTTGCGTTTTATTTTTCGTGGGGGTTTGCCCTTTTCGTTTTGCAGGAAACGGCAGGAAACGGATGGCGGTACCCAACCGGAGACCCATCTGCAGGCTTTCTTCATGAAGCTTTTTCCCTCTCCTAATATATAGGAGCAGTTCAAAGCATGAGGAGCCATCCTGACGCACAAGGCATTTCCCACGCATACCCCAAGCCTTCTCCCACCTTACACTGAAAGAACCATCATGATAGCGCACATCAAAGGTTATGTAGACGAGCTGACACCCACCGAAACCGTCATCGAAGCGGGCGGTGTGGGCTATCAGCTGACCATCTCGCTCAACACCTTCACCGCCCTGCAGGGCAAGGAGAGTGCTAAACTCTATGTCTATGAAATGATCCGCGAGGATACCCACGACCTTTTTGGTTTCTCTACCCGCGAGGAACGGGCCTTGTTTGAAGCGCTCATCAGCGTCAACGGCATCGGCGGGCAGACCGCCCGCATGATTCTCAGTGCTTACAGTCCGGCAGAACTGGCCGATGTGATACAGAACGAACAGACCGCCATGCTGAAAAGCGTGAAGGGAATCGGTCCGAAAGCCGCGGCCCGCATCGTCATCGACCTCAAGGACAAAGTGGGGCAGTTGCTGGCAGGTGGTGTCATTGATGTGTCGCCCTCGCAAGGCGGAGGCATAGCGGCTGCCGACCGTGAGCAGGCTGAGGAAGCCATCGGAGCATTGACCATCCTGGGATTCCAGCCTGCAGCAGTAAGGAAGACTGTGGCGGGAATCGTGAAGGACCAGCCCGGCATTGCCGTACAGCAAATTATCAAGATGGCACTGAAAGTGCTGAAATAATATTCCCGAAGTTCCCTACAACATCTTTTCCTTACGTTTTCGTTCAGCCCAACGAGCAAAGCAGATTCACTTGTACACTTTGCCATAACGAGAAAACGTCGGATAAAAATCCTACCTGTCCATCACATGAAGCGCATCTACTACATCACGTTTGCCTTTATCGCCGCACTGATTGGTGTGGCGACTTTTGCCGCGTCGATGCGTAGTGCTTATACCTACACCGAGCGTCCGAAGATTGAGGAGGATACCATCGTGCCATTCGGGGTGCGGCATACGGGCGATCCCGTGAAGATGGAGCAGCGCCAGTCGGGCGACCTCCACGACCCCGACAACCTGAAGACGGGGATGTTCTACGACGAAGAAACAGGAACCTACCGCTATGGCACGCAGTTCGTAGGCGGACAAAGCGGCACTTCGGCCGACGGCAAGGGCTCCAACGCCACGGCAAGTGCCAGCGGAGCCTTCCTCTACGTTCCCTTCTTCATGACCTACGAGGACTATGAGTCATGGGCTGTGCAGCAGTCGATGCAGCAGTATTTCAAGAAAAAGAATGCCGACGAGGCTGCCAATGCCGGAAAGGAGAAGTTCGACTTCACGGATATGCACTTCGACCTGGGACCTGCCGACAAAATCTTCGGACCGGGTGGAGTGCGCGTAAAGACCACGGGTAGCGCGGAACTGCAGATTGGCGGCAATCTGAAATTCACCGACAACCCTACCCTTTCCGAACGGAACCGTAAGGTCTTCGGCTTCGACCTCGACGAGAAAATCAACCTCTCCCTCAACGGTAAGGTGGGCGACAAAGTGAACCTCAATTTCAACTATAACTCTGAGGCAACCTTCAATTTCGACACGCAGAACCTGAAACTGCGCTATGAGGGCAAGGAGGATGAAATCATCAAGCTCATCGAGGCGGGCAATGTGTCCATGCCCACCCAGTCGAGCCTCATACGAGGAGCCAACAGTCTGTTCGGTATTCACACCGACCTTCAGTTCGGAAAACTCACCGTGCAGGCGATGGTGGCACAAAAGAAATCGGCATCACAGACCGTCAGTTCGAAGAATGGCGTGCAGACCACACCCTTCGAGTTCAGCGCGAGCGAATACTGCGAGAACCGCCATTTCTTCCTCGCCCACTACTTCCGCGACAACTATGACCAGTGGATGACCACGCTGCCCAATATCCTCAGCGGTGTAACCATCAACCGCATCGAGGTGTGGGTGACGAACAAGAACGGACAGACGCAGAACACACGAAACATCATTGCCCTCACCGACCTTGGCGAAGGGCTACACATCAGTTCCCCCGTCTGGCGGGGTGGAGGCAGTCTGGCACCGTCGAACACCTCCAACAATGCCTATCAGCAAATCACGCAGTCTCTTCCCGGTGTGCGCGACATATCGCAGGCCACTGCCCTCCTCGACGGCATTGGGCTGGAAGGCGGAAAGGACTATGAGAAACTGGAGAATGCCCGACTCCTCTCCACCAGCGACTATACCTTGAACTCTGCGCTGGGCTATCTCTCCCTCCGCACGGCTTTGCAGACGGATCAGGTACTGGCAGTGGCATTTGAATATACCTACAGGGGACAGACCTATCAGGTGGGTGAATTTTCCACCGACAAGAAAGACAATACGCAGGCTCTCATCGTCAAGAGTCTGCGCAATACGGCATGTACGCCGACCATGGGAAACTGGGACCTGATGATGCGCAACGTCTATTACCTCGGAGCACAGCAGGTGCAGAAGGAGAAGTTCAGACTCGACATCAAGCTGCTCTCCGACACTACGGGTGTCTATCTCTCCTACATCCCCGAACCCGGACTGAAGGACAAGCGACTGCTCACGCTGATGAACATGGACCGCCTGGACAACAACAACAAGACGAACCCCAACGGCTATTTCGACTTTGTGGAGGGCTACACCGTCCTTGCACGCGACGGTATGGTGTTCTTTCCCGTCGTGGAACCTTTCGGCACTCATCTCCGCCAACAGATTGGCAGCAATGCCGTTGCCGACAAATATTGCTATCAGGAACTCTACGACTCTACCAAGACCATCGCGAAGCAGATAGCCGAGCACAATAAATTCATCATTACCGGTGAATACAAGGCATCGCGCTCCGACGAAATCAGCCTGGGCACCACACAGATTCCCAAAGGAGGAGTGGTGGTCACGGCGGGAGGTGTGACGCTGACGGAAGGTACCGACTATACCGTGGACTACAACGCCGGAACCGTGCGCATCCTCAACCAGAATATTCTGGATGCAGGTACGAGCGTCAGCTGCTCCGTAGAGTCGAACGACAATTATGGCATGCAGCGCAAGACCATGGTGGGACTGGGCATGAAATACGATTTCTCCAAGGATTTCTCCATCGGTGCCACCATCATGCATCTCGGCGAGCAACCGCTGACGACGAAGGTCGCCATGGGTGAGGAACCGCTCAACAATACGCTTTGGGGTGGCAACATTGCCTGGAAACGCCAGTTTGAATGGCTGACAAATCTCATCAACCGGGTGCCCTTCATCAATGCCAAGTCGCCCTCGAGCATCAACTTCTCCGCAGAGTTTGCACAGCTGATTGCCGGGCAGAACAAGGGAGCGCAGGGCAATGCCTCCTATATCGACGACTTCGAAAATTCCAAGTCGGAAATCAGTGTGGCATCACCCTCGGAATGGACCATCTGCAGCACTCCCTCCATGTTTGCGGAAAGCCGCCTCTCCAACGATGTCCGATATGGCTATAACCGTGCCCTGCTGGCATGGTACAACATCGATCCGCTCTTCACGCGCCGCAGCAGCAGCCTAACGCCGGGATATATCAAAACCGACCTCTATCAGCTGTCAAGCCCGGATGTACGCGAAGTACCCATCTCCGAACTTTATCCCAACAAGAGCATCAACTATCAGGATGCTGCCACGCTCAGCGTGCTCAATCTGGCTTACTATCCCAACGAGCGCGGTCCCTACAACCTGGACCCCTCGCTCGATGCCGACGGACACCTTCTACAGCCACAGAAAAGATGGGGTGGAATGATGCGCAAACTCGACACGAGCGACTTCGAGACGGCCAACGTGGAGTATATCGAATTCTGGATGATGGACCCCTTCCTGAAATACGACGGTACCATCACTTCTGCCGACTACAGTGGCGGCCATACGCCCGACATGCACACCGGCGACCTTTATTTCAACCTGGGCGAGATTTCCGAGGACATCCTCAAGGATGGCAAGAAATTCTATGAGAGCGGACTGCCGACCGACGGATCGGCGGCCGACTGCACCGAAACCGTCTGGGGACGCATTCCCAACCAAACCTCCGTCACCTATGCTTTCAACACGCAAAACGGTGCAAGGGAGAATCAGGATGTGGGCTACAACGGACTTTCTTCCGAGGCTGAACAGACATTCGGGGCTTATGCAGAATTCCTGCAGCAGGTGCAGGGCATCGTGCGCCCTGAGGTCTACGACTCCCTCATGCAAAGCCCCTCGGCCGACCGCTACCACTATTTCCGCGGTACGGACTGGGATGAACTGAAAACCGATATCCTCGGACGCTATAAATACATCAACAACCCCAACGGCAACTCCGTGGCATCCGATGACGGGCCGGAAAAGTATTCCACCACCTACAAGAGCACACCTGATGCGGAAGATATCAACTCCGACTATACGCTCAACGAATACGAGAAGTACTACCAGTACCATGTGCGCATAGCACCTGAAGCCATGGTGGTGGGACAGAACTATATCGTCGACAGCCGTATCACCAGTGTCAAGACGCGCGACAACAACAGCAATGAATGCCGATGGTATCTCTTCCGCATTCCCGTCGACCAGTATGAGTCGCGCGAGGGCAACATCTCCGATTTCTCCAGCATCCGCTTCATGCGTATGTTCATGACGGGCTTCGAGCATCCCACCGTGCTGCGCTTCGGCACCCTCAATCTGGTGCGCGGCGAATGGAGGGCTTATGAGCAGGCACTCTATACGGGAAAGACACCGGATGCCAGCGGCACGCTGGAGGTCAGTGCCGTGAACTTTGAGGAGAACAACGAGAAGGACCCTGTCAACTATGTGCTGCCACCGGGTATCAGCCGTGTGATTGACCCGGGAAATGCCGTCGTCCTGCAGAACAACGAGCAGTCGCTGGCACTCACCGTCAAGAATCTGGCACCGGGCGATGCACGTGCCGTCTATAAGAACACCACGCTCGACCTTCGCCGGTACCGGCACCTTCAGCTGTATGTTCATGCCAATGCACTGCTCGAAGATGTCACAGGATTGGAGGATGGTCAAATCAGCGTGTTCCTGCGTCTCGGAAGCGACTACAAGAACAATTTCTACGAATACGAGATTCCGCTCACCATCACGCCTGCCGGACACTATTCGGGAAGTGCCGGGCAAAGGGAGGTATGGCCGGAGGAAAATATGCTCGACATTGACCTCGAACTCCTCACCACCGCCAAGAAGAACCGCAATCGTCAGAAATCGCTCGGACTCATCTCCTTCTCAACCCTATATTCCGAGTACGACGAGCGCAACCCGAAGAATAAAATCAGCGTACAGGGCAATCCCTCGCTGGGCGAGGTGAAGACCGTCATGATCGGTGTGAGAAACAATGCACGCTCCGTCAAGAGCGTGGAGGTATGGACCAATGAGCTCCGCCTGCAGGAATTCAGCAACAAGGGCGGATGGGCGGCACGTGCCCAACTGAACCTGCAGCTCTCCGACCTCGCCTCCGTGGCACTCACCGGACATATTGAGACCACAGGCTTCGGCGGACTGGAGGAGACGCTCAGCCAACGCCGCGACGACGACCTGCGCGAATACTCCATAACCACCAACATTGAGGCCGGACGCTTCCTGCCAGAAAAGGTGAAACTCAATGCCCCCATCTACTATTCCTACAGCAAGGAGAGGAATATCCCGATGTACAATCCCTTGGACACCGACATGTCGATGGACGAAGCACTCGACGGACTCGCCAGCAAGGCGGAGAAGGATTCTCTGAAATACATCGCAGAGAAAGTGGTGATATCCAAAAATTTCAGCGTCAGCAACTTCCGCTTCAACCGCGTGACGAAACGGCATCCCATGCCCTACGACCTTGCTAACTTCTCCTTGGGATATGCCCACTCCTTACGCTACACCACGGGCGAGACCACGGCATGGGAGCGCAATGAGAACTGGCGGGGCACCTTCTCCTATTCCTACAGCCCTTCCATGAAGCCCATTGAGCCGTTCAAGAAGGCCATCAAGTCCAAGTCAAACTGGCTCAAGCTTCCCAAGGAAATTGGGGTGAACGTATTGCCGCAGAGTCTCTCGTTCAATTCCGACATCAGCCGTACCTACTATGAGCTGCAGGAGCGCGACATGGAGCAGATGGACAACACTTCGCTGCCTATGAGTTTCTCCAGCGATTTCCTCTGGAACCGCAGTTTCTCCCTGCGATGGGATCCTACGAAGCAAATCCACTTCAATTTCTCCTCCGGCACCAACGCTGAAATTGAGCAGCCTCACGTGGCGGTGAACAAGGAACTTTATCCATCTGAATATGAGGCCTGGAAGGATTCTGTCCGCACCAGCCTGCTCCACCTCGGCTCACCGCTGTCCTACCAGCAACAGGCCGACCTTTCCTGGAACATCCCCATCAACAAGATTCCCGCCCTCGATTGGGTCACCTCCGATGTCAAATATGCCGCCACCTACAACTGGCAGCGGGGTACCGAACTTCCCGATGGCACGACGATGGGCAACACTATTGCCAACAGCCGCAACATCACCGCCAATGGCAAACTGAATATGGAGACGCTCTACAACCATTCGAAATGGCTGAAGGAGGTCAACAAGAAGTTCAGTGGGCAAACGGCAAAGCCCCGGGGATTTACGAAGGACAAGGAAAAGAAGGCGGAGTTCTTCGAGAAAGAGGTGCAGCTGCTGGCCGACACCACCGTGACCATACCGCACAACCAGCGCACCAAATCCATCCGCGTCACCGCCCTTACCTGGGACGGCAAGCGTTATCCCCTACGCTTTAAGGTGCTCGATGCCAACCGCATCGAAATCCTCTCCCAGGACACGGCGAAGGTGAAGGTAAAGGTGATTCCCAAACGCCGCCGTGAGGAACTGGCATGGTACAAAGCCCTGCAATACACTGCACGCGGACTGATGCTCGTACGCAATGTCAGCGTGTCCTACAAGAACACGCAGAACCTGTCGCTGCCGGGCTTTCTGCCCAACGTCGGAGATATGCTCGGACAGCGACGCACTGCGGGAATGTTTGCACCGGGACTGGACTTTGCCTTCGGACTTGCCGGCGAAGACTATATCCGCAAGGCGTTCGACCGCGACTGGCTGCTCTGTGCCGACAGTATCGTATCGCCTGCAACAGTCAATGCAACCGAGAATCTCGACATCAAGGCCACCGTTGAGCCTGCGCGCGAACTGAAAATCAACCTCAACATGACGCGCACCGTCACGAAAGCGCGCACCATTCAGTATATGTTCGAGGGGATGCCCGTCACTCAGACGGGATCCTTCAATATGACGACGATTGCCATTGGTTCGGCTTTCGGAGGCATCGGCTCGCCCGACAAGGGATACCAGAACAAGCACTTCGAGCGTTTCGTCAACCTGTTGCCATCCTATCGACAAAGGTTTGAGGACAAGTTCCGCGGCATGCGCTATCCCGATGGAACCACACTGGCAGGAGAGACCTTCAATCCCGAAAACGGTACGGTCAATTCCTATGCCACCGATGTCATGATTCCGGCTTTCCTCGATGCCTACACCGCATCGGGAGGCGGACTGGACATCTTCCCGGCTCTCAAGCGGCTGCTCCCCAACTGGAGCCTCTCCTACGCCGGACTGGCAAAACTGCCGAGAATGAAGAAGGTTTTCAAGAGCTTCAACCTCAACCATGCCTACAAGTGTACCTACGCCGTGGGCAGCTACAATACCTTCACTTCTTTCCGCCAGTGTATCGACGGATTGGGATTCGTGGATGATGTGGAGACGGGGGTTCCCATCCCCTCCTCTCTCTTCGATGTCTCCAGCGTCAGCGTCAACGAGAGTTTTGCACCGCTGGCAGGAATCGACATGACATTCCTGAATAATATCACGGCGAAAGTGGAACACCGCCGTTCGCGCGTATTGGCACTGTCGCTCACCTCCCAGCAACTCACCGAGACTCACTCTATCGACTATACCATCGGTGCAGGCTATAAAATCAATGATTTCAAACTCTTCGGCAGCGGAAACACGCGAGGCAAGAAGGGCAGGAAATCTTCTGGCGGTGACGACGAGGAGAACGCCTCTGCCAAAAAGAGCACCAAGGGTGGAGCCTCCAATTTCGCCCATACGCTCAATCTGCGGCTCGACATCTCCTACCGCAACCAGAGTGCCATTCAGCGCAACATTATGACACTCCTCTCGCAGGCCACCAGCGGCAGTAAGGTGGTGGACGTGAAGTTTATGGCAGACTATGCCCTGTCGAAATACCTCACCCTCTCCCTCTACTACAACCGCACGATGAACCGTCCGCTATTGACCTCCTCGTCCTATCCCACCCGGACGCAGGACTTCGGCATCAACCTCAAATTCCAGTTGACACGGTAAGCATCAGCGGCCACATACATATCGATCAAACCACAAAGCCCGGGGCATTGCCTCGGGCTTTGTGTGATAAATAGGCATAGAGCACAGAACAAAGCGTATCTGCGGACGAAGGAACGAAATTCGGCGCAGGACATGGGATTACAGGAAGTTTGGAGGAGTCGGGAAGTAAGCAATCCTGACATTTGCTCTCCTTCGACGGCACTTGGAAGCCCCTCGCCCACAAGTCTGATAAACACGTATGGATTTTTTTTGTTCCCAACTGATAATCCACAATATTATATTGCAGTCCCTTTCGAGGCAAAGTCCGGGCTGCCGTAGCCGATAGCAGTTTCATCATTTGATTCCTCCTTGGGTAGGCCATGTCAAGTCAGGAAAGGCAGCAAAATCCCTATGATGAGTCGGAGTAGCCGACGCGTGTGACATTTTCGTTTATTCCCGTTCAAAAACCGTTCAGAACAAGTGGCATTCATTCACTTTTCGCTCACTTCCGTTCACCGTCGTTCAAAGGTGCTATGGACCTACGTCCATAAAAAACATGTTTTTTGGTGTGTGGGCAGGGGGCAAGAACCAGTGACGAACAGGTCAGACAAGCATAAAAAAAAGACAGTAGAGGCCCCAAAATTTCCGTTTTTACTTCCAAAATCAAAAAAAACAATAAAATTTCACTACACTTTACCGCTTTCTTCACAGCTTTATAGTAATTTTGCGTTTATAATCAACCATCTACTTAAAACCATGAACATAGGAGACAAAATTCCCGAGATTCTGGGAACAGATCAAAACGGACGCACCATCAAACGCTCTGACTATGCGGGCCGCAAACTGGTGCTGTACAGTTATCCAAAAGCCAACACCTCTGGCTGCACAGCAGAGGCCTGCTCCCTTCAGGCACATCTTCCCGAACTGGCCGCTGCCGGCTACGATGTCGTAGGAGTCAGCAAGGACAAGGAGGCACTGCAAAAGAAATTTGCCGACGCTCAGGGACTGGAGTTTCCCCTTATCGCCGATGTCGACACCACATTGCTGCAAGCCTTGGGATGCTGGGGCGAAAAGGTGGCGTGTGGCCGACGCACTATCGGTACCCTACGCACCACCTATCTCGTCAACGAGGAGGGTATCATCGAGAAAATCTTCACGCCAAAGGAAATCAAGACCAAAATTCACGCGGAGCAAATCCTGGCCTACATCAACCAGCAAGGCTGACGCCAGCGCAGTCAGAATTTCCAAACGCAAATCTACCGCGAGTGGTTTCGACCTATACGGTTGGCTTCGCCAAACAGCAATTCCAAAGCCATGAATCTCCTTCGCCGAATCGTATATTTCTACATCGAAGGCTTCCGGCAAATGACGTGGGGACGCCAGTTGTGGATCATCATCCTCATCAAACTCTTTGTGATGTTCGGCATCCTGCGCATCTTCTTCTTCCGCCCCGTGGCACCTACCATTGCCCTTTGACCTTACAAATACCTCTATTCTATATAGGTGGGTTCTATAAATTCCCACCGTCAAAAGCATTGTTAATTGTGGGTGATCCTTTTTCTCTATAAGATCCGCCATCTTTTGGGTGCTGCCTCGACTCAAATTATAAGTAAAATCGGTCATGTAGCTCGCTACACTCCCTCTTTAACTTACAATTTAAACTCGAAAATAACTCCAAAATCTGACAAAGCGAATTTATAGAACCCACCTATACTGTAAAAAACATGAACGAACTGCTTTTCCTTTCCCGTTTTCAATTTGCATTGACGGCGTGCTATCACTGGCTTTTCGTCCCACTCACACTGGGATTGGGCATTGTGATGTCCGTCATGGAGACCCTCTACGTCCGTTCGGGCGATGACTTCTGGAAGCGCACAGCCCAATTCTGGCAGAAACTCTTCGGTATCAACTTTGCCGTCGGAGTCGCCACGGGCATCATCCTGGAGTTTGAGTTTGGTACCAACTGGTCCAATTATTCCTGGTTCGTCGGCGACATCTTCGGTGCCCCCCTTGCCATCGAAGGTATTCTCGCCTTCTTTATGGAGTCCACCTTCATCGCCCTCATGTTCTTTGGCTGGGGCAAAATCAGCAAGTCGGCCCATCTCGCCTCCACCTGGCTCACCGTCATCGGTGCCACCATTTCGGCATGGTGGATTCTCGTGGCCAACTCCTGGATGCAGCATCCTGTGGGCATGGAGTTCAACCCTGCCACCGTACGCAATGAGATGCTCGATTTCTTTGCCGTGGCCTTCTCCCCCACAGCCGTCATCAAATTCTCCCATACAGTACTCAGCGGCTGGATGACGGGAGCCGTCTTCGTGATTGCCGTCAGCTGCTGGTATCTGCTCAAGGGCCGCAATCTGGAGATGGCGAAGCGTAGCATAAAGGTAGCCGCCATCGTCGGTCTTATCGGCTCGCTCGGCTGTATGGGTGCCGGCGATGCCTCCGGTGTGGATATTGCCAAGCACCAACCCATGAAATTGGCTGCTGCCGAAGGGCTGCAAAAGGGTTCCTGCGAGGCACCGTTCAGCATTGTCCCCGGCATCGAGATTCCCCACATGCTCAGTTTCCTCGCCACCCATGACTTCAACGGCTTTGTGCCTGGCATCGAGGACATCACTCGCTCCGGCTATACCAGCCACCAAGGTGAAGTAGTGCTCAGCGGCGAAGAGAAGATTGCCGAGGGAAAACTGGCACTCGAAGCCTTCAAGCGCTATCGACAGTTCCGCAACTCCGACCCCGCCTGCGCCAATCAGGCCCTTGCCGATTTCAATGCCCACAAGGCCTATTTCGGTTATGGCTATCTCGACAGCAGCGAGGCGCTCGTGCCGAATGTTCCTGTGGTCTACTGGTCGTTCCGCCTGATGATTGCCCTGGGCTGCTTCGTGGTTCTCATCTTCCTCCTCTCCCTCTGGTTAGCCTACAGGAAGCAGTTGGAAAAGTTCCCCCTCTTCCACTATGCAGCCCTGCTGGCATTGCCCTGCGTCTACATTGCCGGACAATGCGGCTGGATTGTGGCCGAAGTCGGACGCCAGCCGTGGGCCATTCAGGGGCTCCTTCCCGTCAATGCCGGACTGAGCAGCCTTGATGCCACCAATGTCATGGCCACCACCATCATCTTTGCCCTCATCTTCACCGCACTCCTTGTGGCTGAGATTCGCATCATGACCCGCGCCATCAAAGACCATCATGCATAATCCCGAATAATGCACCATCTAACGATACAATTACACTATGACATACACCCTATTACAAGAGTACTGGTGGTTCCTGGTCAGCCTCCTTGCCGGACTTTTTGTTTTCCTCACCTTCGTACAAGGTGCCAACACCATGATTTTCAGTCTTGCCGGCAATGAGGAGGAACGGCAGATGATTGTCAACTCCACAGGCCGCAAATGGGAACTCACCTTCACCACCCTCGTCACCTTCGGCGGTGCTTTCTTCGCTTCTTTCCCCCTGTTCTACAGTACCTCTTTCGGCGGTGCCTACTGGGTGTGGATGCTCATTCTCTTCTCCTTCATCCTTCAGGCAGTGGCGTATGAATTCCAGAGCAAGCCGGGCAATGTTTTCGGCACTGCCGTCTATCGCCGCTTCCTGCTCATCAATGGTATCTGCGGTCCGCTCCTCGTCGGCATTGCCGTAGGCACCTTCTTCAACGGTGCAGAGTTCGTGGTCAACCACGATGCCATGGGCGATGGTCTCACCATCTCCACCTGGACGGGCTGTGCCCACGGTCTTGAAGCCGTGCTGCAACCATGGAATCTCGTCCTCGGCTTTGCCATCGTCATGCTCAGCCGCACGTTGGGGGCCCTGTATCTGCAGAACAACCTCAATGATGAAGCCATGCAAGAGCGTCTGCGCCGTGCAGTCTTTGCCAATGCCCTCCCCTTCCTCGTCTTCTTCCTCGCCTTTGCAGGCCGTCTGCTCACCACCCAAGGTTGGGCTGTCGATGAGCAGGGTGTCGTTTCGCTGGAAGACTACAAGTATCTCCACAACTTCCTCGAAATGCCCCTCGTCCTGCTGCTCTTCCTCATAGGCGTTGTGGGCGTACTGGCAGGACTCTTCATGAGCCTGGTGAAGAAAAGCCGCTGCGGCATCTGGCCGGCAGGAGCCGGCACCACACTCACCGTCCTGAGCCTCTTCCTCATTGCCGGATGGAACAATACCTGCTACTATCCCAGCCTCACCGATATGCAGTCCTCCCTCCATCTCGCCAACAGTTGCTCCAGCGAGTTCACGCTCTATGCCATGACGCTCGTCAGCATTCTCATCCCCTTCGTCCTTGCCTACATCATCTGGGCATGGCGCAGCCTCGATGTCCCCGGCATCACGCGCAAGGAGATGGCGCAGACCGACCATAAGTACTGATCATCGCATCTTCATTCACCTCTCATAAGGAAATTTCACACCGCCCCAAGGCTTTGATGGCCTTGGGGCGGTGTGAATATTAAGGGCGTGCCATAAGGGACACTCATATAAATCAGGTACAACCCGTACTGGACGTATTCAATGATTCAGAATCCTATCCCCCAGCACTTTGGCAAACTCACGCTCTATATGATGCAGTTCCGTCAAGCGGGCAGACACTTGCGCGAAGGCTTCTGGCGAACACATGAGGGCAGGGTCGGCAAACTGTTTCAGCAGTTGCTCCTTCTCCACCATCAGCAGTCCGTATTTGTAAGCATTCACCGCACGCGGAACGGTATAACGCAAGCGTCGCTCCTCGGGGACAAACAGTGCTGCCTGGCTCGTGGAGAGCACATACGGCTCTTCCGCCAAAGCATCCGCCCAGCGGTTCACGTCAGGATTGGGATGGCTGCGGAAATACGACAGGGTATCAAAATGCTCATTGCCGCCATGCGTCAGCATAAACTCATCCACCATCCCCGCCGCTTCCTGCAATATCTCCATATACAGGGGACGACTGAGTTGCAGACCCTCTGCCTGCAGTTCCTCCAGGATATATCCCGCCACCCTCGGGCTCCCCTCCTCTGCGGTCAAGGACTGCGTAGTCTTGTCCTGCTCCTCCCCTTCCACCGTCTTGGAGCCATCCGCTTCCAACACATGAAGTTGGGGCACGCAGTCCGCCTCTTCCACTTTCGGAGCTCCCCCGCCGAACTTTCGTTCTACGGGCTCTTCTTTCAGCAGCATCGGCAGTCCGCCATAGCGCATCGCCAGTTCCACCAGCATTTTCTCGCATCCTGCCAACCTCCGTGCAGCCTTCGATGTTCCGCCAAGCCGCTCCACATCATCAGTCGTAAGCACAGGCTGCATGGAAGGGGAAGTCGCTCCCTGCGCCGCGGGCGTTTCCTGCAGGCCGGCCTCACCGCCTTGACGCTGTGCCTGCCGCTGTTCACGCTCCTTCTGTTCCCGCAGACCATCACGCACACGCTTTCTGAACACGATGACTTCATTCACCAGCGTATGCTCATCCACACTCATCCTGCGTGCCAGTTCATGGATATACTCCTGCCGCACGATATCGTCCGGTATCACGGCGATACTGGCCACAATGTCCTTCACCGCTTCCGCACGCCGCACAGGATTGTCGCTGGCATCCGCCAGGAGGAAATTCGTCTTGAAGGTGATGAAGTCCGTCTCATGCTCTGCGATATATTTCCGCAGTTGTTCCGGGGTATGTCCCTGTGCGAAGGTATCGGGATCTTCTCCCTCGGGCAGCAGCAGCACCT
>CAMGOT010000017.1 GCA_946060685.1 uncultured Bacteroidales bacterium | reverse complement strand
TTTGGATTTGTTCTCTCTCAAACAAGAGCCCTGTAAGTGGCGACATAACTCAATATGAAATTATGTCGTACCTACGGCACTCTGGGTTTGAGGAATGAATGCGAATAGATAGCGTTTACACACTATCCTTTGTTATGCCGTCCTTTTAGGACTTTTCAAATCTCCACGTTTTGTCAAACGAAGGGTCAGACCTAGGCTGTCAAGTTTGTTGAATTTTCCTGTACCATTTTCACTATAGTTTTTATCGATAAGAGTGTTAATTTAACGTGTTTATTTTTAACAGTTTAGTGACGTATTTTTAACATTAAAAACTTGTATAATTCGCTGATTTTTAGTAACTTTGCAGTAAATTACAAGCATGATTAAGTTATGAAAAAGTCAGAAAATACCGATGAAGTTAAGGCTCTGAAAGAGGCCTTGAAACGTGAACAGGAAAAGAATGCCAAGCTTGAAGCCAAGAATGAGGCGCTTAAGACGAAGCATGATGCTGACAAAGCGGAGATAAGAAAACTCAGGCGACGCAAGGACCCTAAGCCTGCTGCTTCCGCGAAAGCGGATGAAAAGGCAAAGCCTCTCAGTGCTAAGTTCAAAGAATAATCGAAGAAAGTGTTTTTTTTTGAACCTTACCAAGTGCCACAACGCGTAACCACTCGGATGCTTACCCATCAAAGTCTCTCTGACATGGAGCCATCCCGAATGCCGCATTCCGAAAAATCGAAAAAGGCCGCTGATGCCAAGCACCAGCGACCTTTTTCGTGGAATTTATATAAGACAAAAGAAATCGGAACATAAATGCAGCCATACACCCACAGAAATGCTCTGCCGGATGGAAAAACTGCAAAAGGAGGAAGCGTCAAGGGATATTCACCTTACGCGCCACCTTGCCTACCCGCAGGATATAGATGCCACGCGGTACGCTCAAGGTGATGGTCTTCTCGGGAGCGTCGATGGTATAGGAGGTCACCTTCACGCCAACTATGTTGTAGACCTCCAGGGTCTTGTCCTCAGCACCGCTGATGTGTACCCTTCTGCCCTCGGTCTTTATGGTCACCTCATCAAGGGTCTGGCTGTTGCTGGCGGCGGGAGCAGAAGTCACCTCAATCGTCCAGGGAGAATGCAGAGGCAACGTGGCTTGCGATGCCTGCACGGAAATGACAGGCAAGGAAAATGCCAGAAGAAACAGGGAGTGGGTAATGGGCTTTCTCATAAATAGATGTACGCTAAATAGATGTACGCTTTCGTTAAGCCGGGGAGCAATGGAAAATGGGATTCATCATTGCCATGGCAGGAAATGCAGGATAATATCCCTCCAAAGAACATGGGCAGGGATGCGATGCGGAAAAGGAGGAAATGCGAAGCCCGCCTGCACGGTGAAGCCGACGCAGAGCCGTAGCAGAAATCCGCCATACACCATGCGGCAAAGGGGGATTCTCCTTTCTCCATATGCAAAAGTAGCGTTTTACATCCGTAGCACCAAATTCTTGGGCATATTTTTTACGAAATAGGGCATACATTCCTTGATTTTTTTCGACAAGGCTCAATAAATGTGGAATACCATGCGGGCAAGATCGTTGAAAATGCCGAGTGCCATGATGGCAAGCACGAAATAGAAGCCCACGGTGTTCACCCGCTCAATAGCGCGGGGAGAGAACTTGCGACGGGTGATAATCTCCACAAGCGTGAGGAAGATGTAGCCGCCATCGAGCATGGGGATGGGCAGGAAATTCATGACGGCAAGGATAATGCTGATGAATGCCGTCAGGCTCCAGAATGAGAGCCAATGCCATGTGGAGGGGAAGAGGCTTCCGATGGTGCCGAACGAGCCTACGCTCTTCGCTCCCTCGGCAGAGAAGATGAACTTCAACTGATAGACGTAGCTGCACATTTTCTCCCAGCCGTATCGGATGCCTGCGGGAATGCTGGAGAGGAGGTCGTAGTGAATGGTCTGCGTCTGATATTCAGCAAAGATGTTGTGCTTCGTCACTCCCATCTTGCCCTTATCGTTCAGCATGAGCCGAAGGGTGTCGGCACGCTCTCCTTTGCGCTGCACCACCACCTGCGCCTGAAGCACGGAAGGCTTCACCTTGCCTTCGGCTGCCGCAATCTGGTCGGCAATACTGCCCATCTCCACATCCAGTTCGTTCCAGGTGGAGAGCCGCTTGCCATTGAAGGCCAGAATCTTGTCGCCGCTGCGCATTCCTGCCTTTTCGGCAGGACTTCCAGGCATCACGCTATCCACCACAGAAGGGATGGCGGGCTCCAGGAAGAGCGGAGCATGGCCTATCATTTCTATGAGATCGAGTTTTTCGGGCAGGGAGATGCTGATTTCCTTGCCATCACGAAGCACGGTGGCTGAGGAGGCCTTGGTAAGGTCGGTATACACATCGGGCGACCAGCGGTCGAAGGTCTTTTGGTCGGTACCCAGAAGAATGTCGCCATCGCGGAATCCCAGGGCTTCTGCCTGCTCGTTGAAGAGATAGCCGTGGGCCATATTGCGGGCCGGCACATACTCCTCGCCCCAGGTGAAGAAGATGGCGCTATAGATGACGAGTGCCGTAATGAAATTCATCAGCACGCCTCCCACCATGACGAGGAGCCGCTGCGGGGCAGGCTTGTTGCAGAACATCTGCTCGGGGGGAGTGTCGTCCTGCTCCATTTGGTCGGCAGTCGTGCTCTCGTCGACCATACCTGCAATGGTGACATAGCCTCCCAAAGGCAGCCAACCCAGATAATAGTCCGTGCCACGGAGGCTGAAGAGTTTCACATTACCGGTGAAATGGCGGGAGCCGATATTGAATCCGGGGTCGAAAAAGATGCAGAATTTCTTCACGCGTATGCCAAAAAGCTTGGCAAAGAAAAAGTGGCCGCCTTCGTGCAGCAGCACGAGCAGCATGAAGCAGCAGAGCAACTGGGCGGCTTTAATCAGAAATATGTCCATTGGAGTGGGGATAGGTGTTAGGGGATTTCACGCAAGGGCGAAAATAGACGGGTGCATAGAAAAGCCACTTCAGACCTAGAATACGGGAGAGAGGGCCGGGAGCCGGGAGGAGGGAGGACTACAAATACGAATTGACCAGCCTGCGCACGTCGGCATCCGTATCAAGATACGTCTCCAACGTGGGTACGGCTATAAACTCGGCCTCATCCATGGCCCGGCGTATGAGGCGCGCGATGTCGGGGAAAGCGATTTTGCCTTGCCGGAAAGCAAGATTCACCACCTCATTGGCAGCATTGACGATGCAGGGCATATTGCCACCGCGCTCTGCGGCATCGTAAGCAATCTGCAGGCAGTCGAAGCGCTGGAAATCGGGACGCTCAAAGTGAAGTGCCCCAACCTTGAAGAGGTCGAGACGCTCGCCGCCGAGATGAAGACGATGGGGATAGGTGAAGGCATACTGTATGGGCAGACGCATGTCCGGCACGCCCAACTGTGCCTTGACACTACCGTCGCAAAATTCCACGGCACTATGTACGATACTTTCAGGATGCACATGCACCTCAATCTGCGAGGGCTCCACGCCAAACAGCCATTTGGCCTCAATCATCTCAAAGCCCTTGTTCATCATTGTCGCGCTGTCGATGGTGATTTTTGCCCCCATTTCCCAGTTGGGGTGCTTGAGTGCCTGTGCAGCGGTGACATGGGCCATCTCCTGGGCCGTGAGATTTCTGAACGGGCCTCCGCTGGCAGTAAGGATGATGCGGGTGATATGCTCAAGACGCTCTCCCGCCAGACTTTGGAAGATGGCAGAATGCTCGCTGTCGACAGGCAGAATGGCAGCATGGTATTTGCGGGCCAGCTGCGTGATGAGTTCGCCTGCCACGACAAGGGTCTCCTTGTTGGCAAGCGCGATAGTCTTTTGGGCCTCAATGGCGGCAATCGTGGGCCGCAACCCGGAGAATCCCACCATGGCTGTCAGCACCACATCCACGGCCTCCATGCGCACCACATCGCACAAGGCGTCGGCACCGGCAAAGACCTTGATGGGAAGGTCGGCCAGGGCATCGCGCACGCTGGCATAGTGAGTCTCGTTGGCTATGACTACCACTTCGGGCTGGAACTCACGGGCCTGCCTTACCAGCAAGTCCACACTGTTGTGGGCGGTGAGCACATAAGCCTCATACTCATCGGGATGCTCCCTGACGACATCGAGGGCTTGGGTGCCGATGGAACCTGTAGAGCCTAATATCGCTATTTTTTTCATGATTTGCAAGAATAGAAGAGAGAGGGGGGAGGGAATCAATCGTTCAGGACAAGGAGGTCGAGCGGGATGTCGAAGAGCAACGTGCGCTCCTGCATGTCGGCATCGAGCAGGAAATCCTCATGGAAAGGCACAAGGCGGTCGGTTCCCTCATCGTCGGTAATGGTGAGCAGAACATTCAGACTGGAGTCGTCGACATGCGTAATCTCGCCAAGGTCGTAGGTAGCCACCTCTTCGGCAGTACTCTCCTCGTGGTCGATGGCATAGACACGGAATCCTGTGAAAGCCCGCAGAGAACGAAGTTCAGCAGGCGAGGCTTCGCTGTCGGCCATAGCGCGACGAGGATAGTATACGCTCAGACCGACAAGCCGACGGGCGAGATTCTCGCTATCGTAATCCTCGAAAGTGAAGAGAGCCGACGAGTGGCCTTTGTAGCGATAGTCTGTAAAGAAGAACGGCACCATGATACCGTCAATCTCCAGCACAAGATAGTCGGCATTACCACGGGCGAAGGCATCGTCGGTAAACGACACCTCCACCTCGCCCTTCACTCCGTGGGTGCGGGTGATTTGTCCGATGCGGAACACTTCTTCTGCTCTAATCATATATAATATACATGTATATACGGATAAATCAAACAGGGAATCACTCAATACGCCTGATATGGGCTCCCAAGGCGTTCAGACGCTGCTCTATACACTGGTAGCCACGGTCGATTTGCCCTACATTATCAATCCGGCTCGTACCCTCGGCCGACATGGCGGCAATGAGCATGGCAATGCCGGCACGGATGTCGGGGCTCACCATGCGGCGGGCATGGAGCGGCATCTCATGGTTATGGCCTACTACCACAGCACGATGGGGGTCGCACAGGATAATCTGAGCCCCCATCTCTATCAGCTTGTCGACAAAGAAGAGGCGGCTCTCAAACATCTTCTGATGAATCAGCACACTACCCTGGGCCTGCGTGGCAACAACGAGAAGTATGCTGAGAAGGTCGGGCGTAAGTCCGGGCCATGGGGCATCGCTCAGCGTCATGAACGAACCGTCGATAAAGGTGTCGATACGATAAGTCTGACGGCCGGGGATATAGAGGTCGTCGCCACATTCCTCAATCTTCACTCCCAGACGCCGGAAGGCATCGGGGATGATGCCGAGGTCGGGGATGCTCACCTGCTTGATGGTAAGGCCGTCGCCACACATCGCTCCCATGCCGATAAAGGAACCCACCTCTATCATGTCGGGCAAGAGGCGATGGGAGGCACCATGCAGCGTCTTTACGCCCACGATGGTGAGCCGATTGGAGGCAATGCCCGAGATGTTGGCCCCCATGCGATTGAGCAGATGACAGAGCTGCTGGATGTAAGGCTCGCAGGCGGCATTATAGATGGTGGTAGTGCCTTCGGCCATGACTGCCGCCATGACGATATTAGCGGTTCCCGTCACGGAAGCCTCGTCGAGCAGCATGTAAGCCCCTTTCAGTCCCGTCGGGGCATTCAGTTCGAAGATGTCCTTTCCGGCATCGAATTCGAACGATGCCCCGAGCCGCTGCAGTCCGAGGAAATGCGTGTCCATTCGCCTGCGTCCTATCTTGTCGCCACCAGGCTTACTGATGACGGCATTGCCGAAGCGTGCCACGAGAGGGCCGATGGCCAGCACGCTTCCGCGGAGTGTGGAGCAACGTTCCAGATATTCTTCGCTACGCAGATAGTCGAGGTTGATGTCGTCGGCCTGAAAGGTTATTTCGCCCTTGCCATGGCGCACCACCTTCACCCCGATGTCCTGGAGCAGGCAGATGAGGTTGTTCACGTCCACAATGTCGGGAACATTGTGCAGCCGCACCTCGTCGGAGGTGAGCAATGTGGCACAAATCACCTGCAGGGCTTCATTCTTTGCGCCCTGCGGCGTGATTTCTCCTTTTAGGCGATGACCGCCTTCTATGATAAATGATGACACGTTGGGGAAAACAATGCTATGTGCGGTTGATCTCGCAGGGGTATTCGATGTTCAGTTTATAGTCGGAGATGTAGGCCAGATGATTCCACAGCTTATGATGAATCTCCGGATTGCGCAGGTTCTGCTGCGACACGATAGCCATGACCTCGACGATACGCTCTGCATAGGCCTGACGGTCGGCTGTACGTTCTATCTTCATACATTCCTCGACCATCGTCTGTACGTTGCGCCCGTAAGAAGGCATCTTCAGGCGTGGGCGGTTGGTGTTGTATTCCATATCTTATACCAAATGGGGTTCAAAAAAAATTCTGTCAGGAGGGGGGGGCTTTCAGGATGCGGCCACTACAAGAGACGCTTCGACACAGTAGCCTGAAATTCCTTGAGATAGAAAGGCTCAAAATATGCCGTATCGACAAATTGCCTGCGTACATGAGCCATTTCGGCCAGCGGACTCATGTCCTTGGCCAGCGGAACGATGCCATCGATGAAGCGGGCATTGGGATGAGTCAGCACCTTCTTGCATTTCTCGGCACCATTGCCGAAGAAATAGACGATGCCACGGTCGAGAAATTCACTGTAAGAGTCGGGGCCTACGATTTCCGGCTGCACTCCACGATAGTTTGCAGGAACATCGGCATCGCCACGCTGCGGACGCAAGGCACGGTCGTAGACGCAGGCATAGACTTCCATCCGGCGGGCATCAATCATCGGGCAAATCAAGGCATCCTCCTCAATTTCCTCATGATAGAGCAACACAGGGACACAGAGAAGTTTGAGCGTAGGAACCTCGATAAGGGGAATCCCCTTGCCATAGGCCACACCCTTGGCCGTCGACACACCGATGCGCAATCCCGTGTAACTTCCCGGACCGCTGGAAACTGCCACAGCATCAAGCGGAATGGCATGGTTCTCGGCGAAACGGATGGCTTCTTCCACAAATGGAGCCAGATGGGTGGCATGGTTGTGGCCTTCGCGGTTCTCCTGTTCGTAGATTACTTGGGCATCTTCGGAGACGGCTACAGAACAGATGTCGGTGCTGGTCTCAATATGCAGGATGCAGGACATATATATATAATATTATACGATGTTTTTCGTTTTCCATTACTGTTTTAGCTCAGCATCCGAGATGTCAAGCTTCGGACACTTGTCGCTACAGCCCGCTTCTCTGCATGGGATGCGGCAGGAAAAGGGCGTATGACTGAAAGTTGCAAAGGTAGCCCTTTTGCACGAGAAGGCAAAAGAAATGGTTAAAAATCAGCGTCCTGCATGCAAAACCTGCTGATTTTGACGAGAAAAAACAGCAATATTTGTCGTCGCACATCTGCTCTCGCTGCAGGTCAGCATTCCTTTCAGGCATCTGAGAAGAAATGACAAAAAGTCACCACATGAAGCAGCCGTTCTGACAGATTTGCAGGCTTCAGGATGCCACTTCCTTGACAGAGGAAACGATTGGCACAGACATTGCAACACGACGGGGCGTATGCTCTGAACCACCTATATCCAGACACGCGAAGATGGTGAGGGAGCAAGAACACGTACAATATTATATACAAAAAAATAACCCCATGGTAGGGGGACACTACCCTACCCTCCTATTTTTCAGAACTACATTATGGCACAAACGAAAGGAAACATCGGAATCACCACCGAAAACATCTTCCCCGTAATCAAGAAATTCCTCTATAGCGACCACGAGATTTTCCTGCGCGAAATCGTGGCAAATGCCGTAGATGCGACGCAGAAACTGAAGACGCTGGCAGCAAAAGGCGAGAGTGTGGGCGACATGGAAAACCTGACCATCGAGGTGAAGGTTGATGCCGAGGCAGGAACGCTGACCATCAGCGACCGAGGAATCGGTATGACCGCTGATGAGATTGAGCGCTACATCAACCAGATTGCCTTCAGCGGAGCCACCGACTTCCTGGAGAAATACAAGGACGATGCCGCCACCATCATCGGACATTTCGGACTCGGATTCTATAGTGCCTTCATGGTGGCAAAGCGAGTGGACATCATCACCAAGAGCTGGCAGGATGCTCCCGCACAAAAATGGAGCTGCGACGGCAATCCTGAGTTTACGCTTGAGGAGACCGACAAGCAGGAGCGCGGAACGGACATCGTGCTCCACATCGATGACGACTGCAAGGAGTTTCTGGAGAAATACCGCATTGAGGAACTGCTCAAGAAATACTGCAAGTTCCTCCCCGTGGCCATCGCCTTCGGCAAAAAGACAGAATGGAAGGACGGCAGCCAGCAGGAAACCGACGAGCCCAACATCATCAACGAGACAGAACCCCTCTGGACCAAGCAGCCCTCCACGCTGAAGGATGAGGACTACGAGAAGTTCTACAGCGATCTTTACCCCATGCAGGATGATCCTCTCTTTTGGATTCACCTTAATGTAGACTATCCTTTCCATCTCACCGGAGTGCTCTATTTCCCCAAAATCAAGAGCAACATCGATATTCACCGCAACAAAATCCAGCTCTTCTGCAACCAGGTGTTCGTGACGGACAGCGTGGAGAACATCGTACCTGATTTCCTCACTCTTCTGCATGGTGTAATCGACAGTCCGGACATTCCCCTCAACGTGAGCCGTTCCTACCTGCAGAGCGACAGCAACGTGAAGAAGATTTCGCAGTACATCACCAAAAAGGTGGCCGACAGACTGAAGGCCATCTTCCGCGAAGACCGCGAGAACTTCGAGAAAAAATGGGACGACCTCAAGCTCTTTATCCACTACGGCATTCTGAGCGAGCCTGACTTCTACGACAAGGCCAAGGCTTTCGCCCTGCTCCGCGACATCGACGGAAAATACTTCACCTATGAGGAATATCAGGAAGCCGTGAAGGGAAACCAGGTGGACAAGAACGAAGATCTCATCTGCCTCTACAGCAACGACCGCGACGCGCAGTACAGCTACATCGAGGCAGCGCGTGCCAAAGGCTACAGCGTGCTGCTGCTCGACGGACAACTCGACTCTCCGCTCGTCAGCACCCTGGAGCAGAAATGGAGTGCCGACGATGCTGCCAGCGAGAAAAAGGAGGGCGAGGAGAAGCGTGCCTACAAGAACGTGAGATTCCTGCGTGTGGATGGCGACACCATCGACAAACTCATACAGAAAGCAGACGACAAGAGTCAGGAGGTGGACCAGGAGACGAAGCACAGCCTCTCCACCGTGTTCCAGGCCGTGATGCCACGGGTAGAAAAAACCGACTTCCACGTGGAGGCTTCTGCCATGGGCGAGGAAGCCAGTCCCGTGGTCATCACCCAAAGCGAATACATGCGTCGCTACAAGGAGATGGCGAAACTGCAGCAGGGCATGAGCTTCTATGGCGAGATGCCTGATTCCTACACCCTCGTGCTCAATACTGACCACCGCTTGGTGAAGGGGGTAACGGACGACCTCAATACCCAGCTCAGCGAACGTCTGGCTCCCATTGACAGCGAGCTGAAGAATCTCCGCGCACAACGTGATGCCATGACTACGGCACAGAAGGATGTGAAGCCCGAGGACCTCAGCGAAGCCGAAAAGGACGACCTCAAGAAAGTGCGTGAGGAAATCACGAAGCAGGAGGGCGAGCGCGATGCCATTCTCGGAGAATATGCAAAGACCAACCACATCGTGCCCCAGCTCATCGACCTGGCTTTGCTCCAGAACGGACTGCTGAAGGGCGAGGCCCTGAATGCTTTCGTAAAGCGTAGTGTCGAACTGATCGGATAAAGTTTTTTTTGACCTTAACCTTGACTGTTGGCTTGTGTCCCCTCTTTTCGGAGAGGCATTCCGGCCAAAGCCAAGGTTAAGGTTATTTTATGGACTATGAGAAAAAGCATACTATTCTTACTCTGCCTTTTCGCCTTCGGAATGACGGCAACGGCACAGGACTTTACCATCAGGCACAAGACACCGCAGACACACGTGGAATATACTCGGGAGGACTCGATGGAAGTGGTGCGGATGCTGGCAGACGAACGTCTGCATACCACTCTCGATTTTGCCCGGCAACTGAAAGGACGTCCTTACGTGGCACATACGCTGGAACGTGGAAAGGAGCACCTTGTAGTGAACCTTCGCGGTCTGGACTGCGCCACGCTGGTGGAGACGGCTTCTGCACTCTATCTGGCACGCACACGGATGGAGCGCGCAAAACGGAAACCTGAACAGAACACGCTATGGACCACTACACAGGAGACTCAGCAAAAGGCTGCCAACGACCCCTGGAGGCTCTTCTGCAATGCCCTGGAGAGCCTGAGATACCGTGAGGGGCGATGCACAGACTACCTCTCCCGACTGCACTACCTGACATTCTGGATTGCTGACCATCTGCAAAGGGGAACCGCCAAAGAGGTGGCCGTGGCGCAGAAACTGCTGAAAACCCGCACTACCGACATTCACTTTATGAGCCGTCACTCCGACAAATACGAAGGGCTCAAGAGCAAGGAGGACATCAAGCGGATTGCAGAACAGGAATCCCAGTTTCTCGGCGAGGAGTTTTGCTATATTCCGCAGGAGAAATGCGGACTCTCCAAGAAGGATTTGGGGAACATCCTGGATGGCGACCTCGTGTTTATCGTCACCTCCATAGATGGTCTGGACTATAGCCATCAGGGCATTGCCACTTGGGGCAAGGATGGCAAGCTGCATCTGCTGCATGCCTCTTCGGCCAAGAAAAAGGTGATTGAAGACGACCGTCCACTGGACCAATATCTGAAAGGCATCAAGACCAGCCTGGGCATCCGTGTGTTCCGCATCAATCCCTCTCCCCGCCCCGTACGCATGTAACAGTCCCCTTATGATACTGCATGCCACATCCCACGGAGGCGTGGCAAGCTATAAAATCTGGATACTGCAATTAAAAATCCCCAGCCGACACGTCATACAGTCGGCTGGGGATTATTGTCATACGTAGAGCATGAAGGCTGATGTCAGGACTGCCCATGAGAAGCAGTACACCTCCCTTACTTGTTCACCTGGAAGCGGGTATTGCCGGTAGCGAAGAAGTCGCAAATCTGGCGTGCGGCAGCAAGGCCGGCGTTGATGTTGGCCTCGGCGGTCTGGGCACCCATCTTCTTGGGCGTGGCAAAATAGCGTCCGGCACACTGTGCAGCAAAGTCGGCATCAAGGTCGGGCTTGATGTCGGTGACATAACGCAGGTCGGTGCGCTCGTTCATCAAGGCCAGCAGTCCGGCCTCGTCAATCACTTCCTTGCGGGCCGTATTGAGGAGGATGGCATTCTTCTTCATCGTGGCACAAAGGTCGTGGTTGATGCTCTGCCTGGTCTCTGCAGTGGCAGGGATGTGAAGGCTCACCATATCGCACTCCCGGAAGAGTTCGTCGCGATCGGCGGCGGCATGTACGCCGGCAGCCTCAATGGCCTCTTTGGGACAGAAAGCATCATAAGCCCATACCTCCATGCCAAAGCCCTTGGCAATACGGCTGACATTGCGGCCGACATTGCCAAATGCCAGAATACCCAGACGCTTGCCCATCAACTCGCTGCCAGCAGCCCCCGTATAGAATTTACGGGCAGCATAGACGAGGAGTCCGAAGCAGAGTTCTGCAACGGCATTGGCATTTTGGCCAGGAGTATTCATCACAACGATATTGCGGGCAGTAGCAGCCTCAAGATCGACATTGTCATAGCCTGCACCGGCACGGACAACAATGCGGAGCTTTGGAGCGGCATCCATCACCTCGGCCGTCACTTTGTCGGAACGGATGATGAGAGCCTCAGCATCGCTCACGGCTTCAAGCACGGCAGCGCGGTCAGTATAGGATTCAAGGAGTGCGAGTTCGTTTCCGGCACCTTCCACAATCTCGCGGATGCCTTTCACTGCAGCGGGAGCAAAAGGCTTCTCTGTAAGAACAAGAACTTTCATTTTCTGACTATACTTTCTGACTTATACTTTCTGATTATCCGACACATTATGCGTGCAGACGCTCGAATTCCTGCATGGTCTCCACAAGAGCCTTAACGCCTTCAAGCGGCATGGCATTGTAGCAGCTGGCACGGAAACCACCCACGTCGCGGTGGCCCTTGATACCGTGCATGCCACGCTCGGTGGCAAACTGGAGGAACTCAGCCTCAAGGTCCTTATGCTCCTCAGCCATTACGAAGCAGATGTTCATATAACTGCGGTCGGCCTTGCAGGTGACGGTACCACGGAAGAAGGGGTTGCGGTCAATTTCTCCGTAGAGCAGTTCTGCACGCTCCTTGGCACGACGCTCCATTTCTGCCACTCCACCCTGCTCCTTAATCCAGCGGAGAGTCTGCAAGCAGGTGAAGATGGGCACTACAGGAGGCGTGTTGAACATGCTGCCTTTCTTGACATGCGTACGATAGTCGACCATGGTAGGAATAGGACGGCTCACCTTGCCGAGGATGTCGGTACGTACGATGACAAAGGTGACACCCGCCATGGAGAGATTCTTCTGCGCACCACCATAAATCATGGCATACTTCTTCACATCGAGCACACGGCTGAAGATGTCGCTCGACATATCGGCCACGACATTGACCGGCGAGTCAAGATCCTCATGGAGCTCTGTACCATAGATGGTGTTGTTCGTAGTGATATGGAAATAGTCGGCATCCGCAGGCACGCTGTAATCCTTGGGGATATATGTAAAATTGTCAGCGGCACTGGAAGCCACCTCGACAACCTCACCAAAGAGTTGTGCCTCCTTGAGTGCCTTCTTGGCCCATACACCCGTATTCAGATAGGCCGCCTTCTTCTCCAGGAGATTATAGGGGACATAGCAGAACTGCGTGCTGGCTCCTCCTCCGACAAAGAGAACCTCATAGCCTTCAGGGACATTGAGCAGCTCCTTCACCAGAGCCTGAGCCTCGTCCATAACAGCCTGGAAATTCTTCGTGCGGTGGCTGATTTCTGCCAGAGAGAGCCCCGTACCATCAAAATTGATGAGCGCATCGGCAGTTGCTTTGATGACCTCGGGGGGCAGGATCGACGGACCTGCACCAAAATTGTACTTTTTCATAACGTACTTCTGATTTATTGGTTAATGTAAGGTTTAATAATTGTTTTCTTTTGAATCACATCCATTACATATTGCATACGCATTATATATATGCGCACGCAATATCAATAGATGTGCAGAGGGGGGGCTATTCCTCGGCCTTCACGGGGATGCGGGCACGCATTAGCGTGGCCACCACCTGGTCGTTGATGGTATTCACCATTTGGTCGAAGAGTTTCACAGACTCTATCTTATACACCACGAGGGGATCCTTCTGCTCGTAGCCCACATTGCGCACGGAGTGCTTCAGTTCGTCGAGCAGGCGAAGATTCTCCTTCCAGGCATCATCGATATTGCGCAAGAGCGTCATCTTCTCAAATTCCTTGATGATGTTCTTGCACTGGGATTCTGCAGCCTCGCGCAGGAGGAAGTTCATATTGTAGACAAACTTTCCGTCGCTGATGGGAATGCTGATCTTATCGTACTGCGGATTCTCTGCCAGCTGCTTGATGACGGGATAAGCCGTGGTGGCAATGGCATTGATACGCCGGTGGAAGGTCTCCATTGCCGTCTGGAACGTCCGCTCTTCAAGGTCGGCGATACGTGTGTTGCCACGTCGGGCATCATGATGCTCCTTGGCAGAGAAGGGGCATTCCATGGCAAAAATCTCGATGAATCGCTCCTTGCAGTCCTCATAGTCGTATTTCTCGATGAACTCCACACAGCGGTCCCAAATCATATTGGCAATGTCCATGCCGATACGCTCTCCCATGAGGGCATGCCGGCGTTTCTCATAAATGATGGTGCGCTGCTGGTTCATCACATCATCATATTCCAGAAGGTGCTTGCGCATACCGAAATTGTTCTCTTCCACCTTTTTCTGCGCACGCTCCACGATATTGCTGATCATCTTGCTCTCCAGCATTTCGCCCTCCTTAAATCCCAGTTTGTTCATCACGGTAGCGATGCGCTCGCTGGCAAAGAGGCGCATGAGCTTGTCTTCGAGAGAAAGGAAGAAGACGCTGGATCCCACATCGCCCTGACGTCCGGCACGTCCTCTGAGCTGACGGTCCACACGCCGGCTTTCATGCCGCTCCGTACCGATGATGGCAAGACCACCAGCCTGGCGCACGGCTTCGGAGAGTTTGATGTCCGTACCACGACCGGCCATATTGGTAGCAATGGTGACAGCTCCCAGCATACGCTCCTCCTCGTGCACCTCGCCTTCTCCGCATGCCCGCTTCTGCCACATCTGTGCCGTGGCCTTATCGCAGAAGGCACGGCCATCCGTTGCCACATAAACCTTGCCAGGACTGCTTTGTCCGGCACGTGCCACGATGTCGGCCTCCTTTTGGTGCAACTTGGCATTCAGCACCTGGTGGTCGCTGATTTTGCGCACCTTGAGCAGTCGGCTGAGAAGTTCGCTGATATCCACGCTTGTGGTACCCACCAGGCAGGGACGCCCGCTGGTGCGCATCAATTCGATCTCGTCAATCACGGCATTGTACTTCTCTCGCTGGGTACGATAGACGCGGTCGTTCATATCATTGCGGGCAATGGGCTTGTTGGTGGGAATCTCCACCACATCCAGCTTGTAGATGTTCCAGAACTCACCCGCTTCCGTGATGGCAGTACCCGTCATTCCCGCCAGTTTATGATACATTCTGAAATAGTTCTGAAGGGTAATGGTAGCGAAAGTCTGTGTCGCCGCCTCCACGCGCACATGCTCCTTTGCCTCCACAGCCTGATGCAGTCCGTCGCTCCAGCGCCGGCCCTCCATGATGCGTCCGGTCTGTTCGTCCACAATCTTCACCTGGCCATCCATCACCACATAGTCCTCATCCCTATTGAACATGGAATAGGCCTTGAGCAACTGCTGGAGGGTGTGTACGCGGTCGCTGATAATGGCATATTCAGCCATCAGCTGGTCTTTCTTCTCCACGCGCTCAGCCTCCGTCATGCTGGTGGCATCGAGCGCAGAAAGTTGGGCGGTGATATCGGGAAGCACAAAGAGATTGGCATTCTTCACCTTCTCGGAGAGCCATGCCGTTCCCTTGTCCGTGAGGTCGCACGACTTGAGTTTTTCGTCGACCACGAAATAGAGCGGCTTCGTGGCCTCAGGCATGCGCTTGTTGTTGTTCTCCATATAATATTCCTCCGTCTTGAGCATTCCCGCCTTGATGCCGGGCTCGGAGAGGAATTTGATCAGCGCATTGTTCTTGGGCAATGCCTTGTACGAACGGAACAGGAGGAGATAGCCCTGCTTCTGGTCATCCTCGCTCTCGCTGGCAATCAGGCGCTTCGCCTCTGCCAGGAGTTGCGTGGCAAAAGTGCGCTGCACGCTCACCAACTGCTCCACAAGGGGCTGGTACTGCTCGTACATCTGGTCGTCGCCCTTGGGCACGGGTCCACTGATGATAAGGGGCGTACGGGCATCGTCGATCAGCACGGAGTCCACCTCATCGACAATGGCATAATAGTGCTGGCGCTGTACAAGATCCTGAGGCTGCATCGCCATATTGTCGCGAAGATAGTCGAAGCCGAACTCATTGTTCGTACCGAAAGTAATGTCGGCATTGTAGGCATCCCGGCGCTTTGCACTGTTCGGGCGGTGCTTGTCGATGCAATCCACCCGCAATCCATGGAATTGATAGAGGGGTCCCATCCACTCCGAGTCGCGCTTGGCAAGATAGTCGTTGACGGTCACCACGTGTACGCCACGTCCTGCCAGGGCACGGAGAAACACGGGGCAAGTGGCGACAAGGGTCTTTCCCTCGCCGGTGGCCATCTCGGCTATCTTTCCCTGCGTGAGCACCACGCCACCGAAAAGCTGCACGTCATAGTGTACCATGTTCCATTCCGTGTCATTGCCACCGGCCACCCAATGATTGTGATAGATGGCCTTTGTGCCATCAGGAGAAATCTCCACGAAATCCTTGGTCAGCGCCAATTCCTTGTCGTACTCCGTAGCAGTGACTTCCACCGTCGTGTTCTCCGCAAAGCGGCGTGCCGTGTCCTTCATGATGCCGAAGGCCTCGGGCAGGGCCTCATCGAGCGCCTTGTCAAGACGCTCCAGCACCTCTTTCTCCAATTTGTCAATCTGATTGAAGATGACTTCACGATCCTCAATCGGCGTATCTTCAATCTTTGCCTTCAGTTCTTTGATTTTCTGATTCTGTTCTGCCACAGCATCCTGGATTTGTGCCTTCAGACGGATGGTGCGTTCGCGCAGTTCATCATTGGTGAGTCCTTTCATCGACTCTTGTGCCAGCTTACATTTCTCCACCCATGGCTGGATTTCCTTCATGTCGCGGGAGAACTTGCTGCCGAAAATACTGGATATGATGCTTTTAAAATTCATACTTTTTTTGATAAGATTAAGCGGACTTCATGTATCGGAAAGGTCCGGAATAACGGTGAAGCAAAAGTTTCGTTTCTTTTTGAGGAGGAGGGGAAAGGCTGTCACCGTCAGTGAATGTAGTATATCCTATGGTAGCCGCAAGACAGCCGCCGCCATAGGCTGTGAGTAATAGCAGGGGTGCCTCAAGGGGCCCTTCGCCCCCCCTACAACAGCGGGGCTTTCGTGCAGGCATTTGGTGCGCGGATGCGCATCGCCTTGCTCAGGGTGGGGGCAATGCGGTCTACGGAAGCCTCCGTGGTGATCTTTTCTGCCTTTACCCCTGTGCCGTAGAGAATGATAGGAAACGCCACGTACGACTCCCGGGATATTTTCACCTGGGCATTGGGGTCGGTGGTCTTGATGTGCCATCCCGGCAACACCTGAATATTGACATCGCCCGAACGCTGGGGGTTAAAGCTTCCGCGCATACGGGAGATTCCCGGTGTCCAGGCTCCTTGCAGCAATCTCTGCGAAGTGAACACATCCTTCACTCCTGCCAGCTGGAGCAGAAAATCCTGTGTGCGGTTCTGGCATTCCGACACATTGATCTGCCTGTCTTCCAGCAGTTTGTGGTTGAGGTAGATTTCCGTGCCGAAAGTGGACTCGATATAGTTGCCCTGCCCATACACGGCCACGAGGTACATGCCCAGCAGACTGGTGGCACGCGTCATGTCGAAAGTGCCGGTAGGGATTCTGAACTTGGAAAGGTCGGCACTCTCTTCCTCGGTATATCCCGTGGAGGTAATGGCGAAGAGCGCACCTCCGCGCCCCGTCTTTTTCTCCACACTGCTGATAATGCTGGCAATGGCCCTGTCAAGCCGCACATAGGTGTCCTGAATCTCCAGCGGCATCTCGCTCACGGGGCGGTGCTCAAAATTGCCGGCATAGAGCGTCACTGCCAGATAATCCGTAATGGCATCGTCGCCCAGTTCCGACATCTCTACTGCCATACATGCTGTGGCCGCCACCTCATCGTTAACCAACCCGGAAGTCTTGAACGACACATAGCGATGGTTGCCCTTGAATTCGTGCTGGAACGGTTTCTCCTGACTTTGCGCCAGGAAATAGGAATAGGCCCCGACATCGCTGTTGAGGGGATTCCAATAGGTGTTCTTCAGCCGCGTCTCCAGATTGTTGCGGGTGTTTCTATGGTCAGCCCAAAGAGGAAGATTTCCGTAATAGGATGTGGACGACCAAAATCCTGTCTGGTCGTCCAGCCATACGGTATAGTCGGCAGCATGTCCGGCTGCCAGAATCGCCTCGTCGGCATTCGGGGCAATGCTGTAGACCCGTGCCGCACCATCGGTGGCCACTTTCAGTTCATCGCTCACCGTACTGACATTGAGCCATTTGGGAGAGAACTGGTCGGTGGTGACCTTGCCCTTCACAGTACGGTCCTCCACGCAATACATGGGACGCAGGGTTTCGCGGTTCATCCAATACATCCCCACTATACCGTGGTCGGCGGCAGAAGTTCCTGTGGCTATGGTGGCCGCTGCCGATGCACGGTCAGGATGTGCCAGAGGATATTCTGCGGCAGTGAACACGCAGCCTTCCTCCAGCAACCGCTTGAAGCCATCACTGCCATAGAGCGGCGCAAAGGCTTCGAGATAATCGCTCCGCAATTGGTCTATCAGGATATTGACCACCACACGCGGAACGCCGTTCTTCTGGCTGTTGCCCTGCAACGTCTGTCCCTCGGCCTCTGCGGCAAGGGTGGTCAGCAGCGTGAGCAGGGTAAACAGCAGGTGACGATGATGATGCACTTGTAGTTGTATATTTTTTTTGAAAATGAGAAGTTAAGGTGGGTTCTGGTCGTTCCCACCGTAATCTAACCTTAATCCATACATTTTAATCCATACATTCCTTGCCGGCCCCTATTAGGAAAGCACGGCTGCAAAGACGCTATAGTAGGAGAGCGACTGCAGGAAGATGTATACGGCGATGAATATCACCGCGCCCCATATCCGCGGCATTTCCTCCCATGTGCGTAAGGCACGCCCAATGGCCACTACCGCACGAATGCCGACCGAAACGGCAAAGAGCATGATGGCACCGGGTATCTGTTGCCAATCCGTCAGCCCGAAGAAAATAGTGAGGATGACGGCACAGATGATTGTGGCATTCGCCATCAAGTCGCCCGACTTCGAACAGAATCTCATCACGATGGCGAGCAGGTAGGCGGGACAGAACAGGAAGGTCAGCCAGTTGATATCCACTGCGGGGTGTTCGCTCCATACCGTCAGGATGGTGAGGATGCACCCTACTCCTCCCAAAACCACCAGCAGCGTGATGTCGAAAGCATTGGCCCAGATGCTCCAGGCACGCTGTCGGGAGCGGTCGGCCACTGCCGTCCAGGATTTTCTTTCTCCGAAACTGAACAGACACGTTGCCGCAAGCAGTATTCCTGCCACCATCATGGGCGAAAGTGGAAAAGCCGGACGGTTAGGCTCGCGATGCAGGAAGGGAGAGAGGTCGGTGGTGGAGGTCACCAAGGGACGCAACTGCCCGTTGATGGAGCGAATCTGTGCCTTTTCAAAAAATTGCTGGGCATAGATGGGCAGGAAATTCCGTGTGATGGGTATATTCTCGTTCCCCATATTGCAGACGCTCCAGTTCCCCACCATTTCCGCGATGGTATGGGGATAGTCGACTTCAGGTCCCAGCATGAGGTCCTGTCCCAACTCGTACCACGGACTCTGAGTGGTGAACTCATGAATCATTTCTCGCTGCGTGATTTCTTGTGTACTTTCATCCAAGCCGGGGAAGACGATTGCCTCGCCCTCTTCCCTCAAGGCTTCGCGTATGGCATCCACGGCACGGGTGGTACAGTTGTCGTACAGGAAATTGTAGCGGTAGGTCCATTTTGCCGCTATCACCTGCTGCATGAACACCTGCCCGTCCATGCCCTTGAGGGGAACTTCGTACTCGTCGTAGCCCTCGCTCACAAGTATCTCCATCATGGCCTCTCTCACGCGCAGGGCTTCTGTAGGAGTGAGGTTCAGCCGTTGCTCCGTCACGCCCATTCCATCGCGGGCAAAATCATAGACAAAGAGGGGCATGGTCTGCCAGGCTGCGGAATAGTCCGTCAACCCGAGGATGAACTTCATCACAAAACCAGGGGTGTTGAACGAAAACCATCCGAAATTCACCGCCCAGTCCTCCTCGTCCGAAAGGATGCGAATGGCGGTATGGCCGTACATGCGATGCACCTCACGGCCGGGCGAGCAGGTCAGGAATGCAATCTCCACCTCGCCGGGCTTTCGCTGTTTGTCTGTCACGGAATCGGAGGTGATAGCACTGGATTCGGATGCGTCGGGTGCTGTGGTCTGCCCCATACACGTCATCCCCGCCAGCATGCCAAAGATGACACACAGCAGGGTGCTGTACAGGTAGGTATGGAATTTCCGCATAGGATGGGTGGAATGGTAAAATTTTGTCGGGACTTGGTGCTACAATATCTGCCAAAGGAAAATAGCTGCCATGAGGATAAACGGTCATAGGATGAAGGATAAAGGCAAATCCCGCATCCCATCGCACGATGCCGGATGGAGTTTGAGCGTTTGGCCCCGCCATCTTCCCCTATCCCCGGCTGTCGGGCAGGACATCACGCCAGCCTCGCAGGATGCGAAATGGCCGCCATGTGTGAATTTTGTCCGTGGTTTAACGCGGCAAATTTACTGAAAAGCGCAGACAACCCCAAAATTTATACTCATTTTTTGGTGCTTTACAAGGGTTTTCGTTAACTTTGCCAGCAAATGTCAAGTTCCATTTGTGTTTAAGGTGGGTTCTTTTCATTCGCTTTGTCAGATTTTGGAATGACTTTCGAGGAAAAATTGTGAGTCAAAGAGGGAGCGTAGCGAGCTGCATGACCGTCAGGACTTACGATTCTGACCGAAAAGAAACCAACAGATGACCAAACGTTCTCCCCCCTCCCCATCATTAACGGCGGGAATTGACAGCCCCCACCTGCAGACACTTCCGGAGCGTCCAGACGAGGCATGGCATCGCTGCTCGGCATAGCATCGTACACCGGGCTGAATGTCTTTCCCCAAAAAGTCAAAGCCATCACCTGTCTCCTCGCCACACTGCATTTGGCCTGCTCTCCGGCATGGTGCTGAAGCAGGGCTTCCCGTCGTGCCCCGCTCCTGGCTTTCTGCATCCGTCCTCCTATATCCTTTCTTCCTGAACACATTCTTTTCTTTTTTCCACGACATGAAGAAAACCTTCAGCCACTCCCAGCCCCTTGTTTCCGAAATGCTGTCAAGCACAGCCATCGTCCGGGCTGTCTGCTGCATATTCCTGCTCCTGTCAGTTCCTCTCTCCCTGTCAGCCACAGATTTCTCCGAATCCGCCGACAGTATTGCCTGCACAGACTGTGCTGCAACAGGCGGCACCTCCGGCGTTTGCGTTTCTGCCGCCTGTAGGCCAACTCCCGAAGTTTCCTCCTCCACCACTTTCCGTCCGCAGCAACTGATTTTCCCTTCTGCCGCCATAGCAGTGGGCTGTGCGGGTATTCGTTCGCATCTGATCGACACCCGCGGCACGCGCCAGAAGCATACGTTCGACAACACGCTGCAATATCTCCCCACAGCGGCTTATGTGGGACTGGGCTTTATTCCCGGCGTAAAACATGAGCATAAGATTGGCTCACGAATGATGGCTGGCGTCACGGCCTTCGCCATCATGACGGCATTATGCCAAGGCACTAAGCGGCTGGTGCGGGAGCCACGCCCCGACACCGGTGCCAAGACTTCCTTCCCCTCCGGGCATACCGCCACCGCCTTCATGGGCGCAGAACTTTGCCGTCTGGAATATGGCTGGGGATATGGTGCGGCGGCTTATGCCGTAGCTGCGGGCATCGGAGCCATGCGTATCTACAACAACCGCCACTGGTGCAACGATGTGCTGGCAGGGGCTGGCGTGGGCGTTCTATCGGCACAGGCCGCCTATTGGCTGCTGCCTTTGGAGGAACGTCTTTTCAAACGCCGCTCGAAACCGACGAGCACCCGTGCCGACATGATGCTCGTCCCCACGTACGACAGCAGCGTGCAGGCTCCCGGTGTGGCCTTTGCCCTATCGTTCTGAGGATTTACCCTTATTTATCCACCCCTATATGAAACGACATTTTCTTTCCCGCTTGCTATGCTCTGCCCTGCTGCTGGCATCGTCAGCCACTGGAGCATGGGCCGAAAGCACCTACACTCCCACTCCTGAAAATCTGGCATCGCGCCAAGAGTTCTCCGACCTCCGCTTTGGCATCTTCCTGCACTGGGGACTTTATTCCATGTTTGCCCAGGGCGAATGGTACATGCAGAATGCCGGCATCCCTTATGCCGAATACAGCAAGGCAGCATCGGGCTTCTATCCCTCGCGCTTCAACGCCCGCGAATGGGTGGAGGCCATCAAGGCTTCGGGGGCTGGCTACATCACCATCACCACGCGCCACCACGAAGGCTTCTCCATGTGGCATACGGCACAGTCGGACTATAACATAGTGGATGCCACCCCGTTCAAGCGCGATGTCATCAAGGAACTGGCCGACGAATGCCAGCGCCAGGGCATGAGGCTGCACTTTTACTACAGCCATCTCGACTGGGCTCGCGAGGACTATCCTGTAGGACGTACTGGCACGAAGTGCGGCAAAGACCCCCAACGGGCTGACTGGCCCTCCTACTACCGGTTCATGAATGCCCAACTGACGGAACTGCTGACGAACTATGGCCCCGTGGGAGCGATATGGTTCGACGGATGGTGGGACCATGATTCCGATGCCACGCCTTTCGACTGGCAACTGGACGAGCAGTATGCTCTCATCCATCGTCTGCAGCCTGCCTGCCTCGTGGGCAACAACCACCATTCTGCTCCCAATCCTGGCGAGGACATCCAGATTTTCGAGCGCGACCTTCCTGGCGAGAACACGGCGGGATTTGTGGACAAGGCTGCCGAAGTAAGCCGATTGCCGCTGGAAACGTGCGAAACGATGAACGGCATGTGGGGCTACAAGATTATCGACCAAAACTATAAGTCATCGAAGCAACTGGTGCATTATCTCGTGAACACTGCGGGAAAAGGGGCCAACTTGCTGATGAACATCGGCCCCCAGCCTAATGGCGAACTGCCGCAAACCGCTGTCAGCCGCCTGAAGGAAATGGGGGAATGGATGAAGGTCTATGGCTCCACCATACGTGGCACTCAGGCTGGCGACATCCCCGTACAGGACTGGGGAGCTACCACGCGGCGTGACGATCGTCTCTATGTGCATATTCTCAACTACGACCAGCGCGAATTGTTCCTCCCGCTGGAATGCAAAGTGCTGAAGGCTTCCACCTTCCCCGATGGCCAGCGCGTTAGCGTGACGAAAACGGCAACCGGGGTGGTACTGACACTGCCGGAGATTCCCACCGCCACCGACTATGTCGTGGAGCTCATCACGCGCTAAGATAATTCAACTTTCGCAAGTTCAATTTGGTTGTGAATGCCCAGAGTGCCCACCTGGGCTATGGAAACCATTGGGCTTTCAGCCCGTTCATATACGCCAAATACAAACCGCATAAGCACGCCCAGGGTGCCCACCTGAGCTATGGAAACCATTGGGCTTTCAGCCCGTCCATGTACACCAATACGAACCGCATACTAACCGCATGAGCACGCCCTGAAAGGGCAATGTCCTCCTTAGCCCAGGGCATCGCCCTGGGTATATGTATATGCCACGCATCATCGCCCTTTTAGGGCGTTAATTCTGAAACACAAGGAAACTGCCCCATAAAACGAAGATACCTTCATCAGCTCACGAATGTATCTTCGGAGGCCAATGAAGGTACCTTCGTAAAAAAGGTTGGATCTTGGAGTTGAAAGGAGTTAAGTAAGAACCCACCTATAGAGAATACAAGGATGCATAAATAGACATCGTCTTACTGCCATGGATAGAACCTCAACGTCTTAGGCTATTAGCTAAACCAATCGTCTCCGTAACTCTTTCTGAAAGTCCGCAACGACATCTTAGGGTCACGGAGACTGGTGGTCATGCATGTAGGTGGTGTTTACGCGTTAGTCGGCGAATCCAAAGCCAATAGCCCGTAAGGGGCAACGTGGCACCTATAAGGGCTGCTAAGAAGTTGAGCACTCGGGTGATTATTCCTCCCCAACTGCCGGTGTGCACCATATACACAGCACTTCTCACTTTGGTGTCTTTTCCCACAGCAGAATACAGTTGCACATCGGTTATCTCACCGCTTCTTCTTTCATACGAATACTTGTCGGTGGCTCTCATGCTCAGGCGTCCTTCAGGCACTACCTCTGCCACTTCAGACTTTAGGGTTATCTGCTGATAGTCGGGATTCTTCAATGCGACATCTTTCAACACTTCGTCCCAATGGCGATAGGGTGAGCGACGATGAAATCCGAAATCACCACCATCGTGATTGCCGCCACCATGATAGCCATGTCCTTCGCCGCCATGATAGCCATGTCCTTCGCCACCATGATAGCCATGTCCTTCGCCGCCGCCATGACTACCTTCTCCTCGCTGTCTCTCTCCGCCTCGGCTGTTGTCAGCCTTTTCACCGCCTCTTTGTCCTTCTTTGGAAGCACCGTTTCCATGTGCTCCACCTTTTTCCGACGACTCAACACCGAAGCAGGCATAGAAACCGGTGCGATACCATGAGAACGACCATGTCAATCCCGTAAGTGCCA
>CAMGOT010000016.1 GCA_946060685.1 uncultured Bacteroidales bacterium | reverse complement strand
ATGCCTGAGCCGAAGGTTGTCTACTGCTTGGCGCCAGCTTTTTTTAGCAGGTCTAAACCATATCGTTCGCGACCAATTTTCAGTACCTCATGGAGGGCCTCATTGCGAAGCTCGGAATATGACAAGGCCTTACGTAAACGGAGATTCTCGTCACGGAGCCTCTCAAGTTCCGTCATTTCTGAGGAAGGCTTCTCATCTATAGATTTCTTGCGTGCCATATATACTTGATTCAAGTTTCGCAAGTTCTATTTGGTTGTGAATGCCCAGGGTGCCCGCCTGGTCTAAGGAGGACATTGCCTTTTCAGAGCGTACCGTTACTTCTGAAACACAAGCTATTTGAACTTGCGAAAGTTGAGTAATGTATAATGTATAATTGCTGTGCAGGAAGCGCAGGATGCGCAAGATGCAATGTGCATTATACATTATACATTGTACATGTTTTTGGGACAAAGAGAGGTGCAAAATGCAAAAAACAGCGAAAATTATTGCACGGGAACATATTACTTCGTACTTTTGCGCCACGAGAAACGACAACCGTTCTTCAGAGGATGCCATCCGGCAGTCGCCGCAGTCGTCCTGCCCGGCGGATGCCCGCCAGTTCTTCGGAAAAAAATCATTCATCATAAAAACAAGAAAAGACACAGAAAATGGGAAAGGTGCTTATCATTGGTGCCGGAGGCGTTGCCACCGTTGCCGCCGTAAAAGTAGCCAAAAATGCTGATGTATTCAGTGAAATCATGATTGCCAGCCGCACGAAGTCGAAGTGCGACGCCATAGCGAAATATATCAAGGACCAGGGCATACGTTCCGACATCCAGACCGCTCAGGTGGATGCCGACGAGGTGCCGCAGCTGGTGGAGCTCTTCAATGCTTTCAAGCCCGACCTCGTGATGAACCTCGCCCTGCCGTATCAGGATCTCACGATTATGGAGGCATGCCTGCAGACGGGCTGCAACTATCTCGATACCGCCAACTATGAGCCCAAGGACGAGGCGCATTTCGAATATTCCTGGCAGTGGGCCTACCGCGAGCGTTTCGAGAAGGCAGGGCTTTGTGCCATCCTGGGCTGCGGTTTCGACCCCGGAGTGACCTCCATCTTCACGGCTTATGCCGCCAAGCATCATTTCGACGAGATTCACTATCTCGACATCGTGGACTGCAATGCCGGCAACCACCACAAGGCGTTCGCCACCAATTTCAATCCGGAAATCAACATCCGCGAGATTACCCAAAAGGGACTCTATTATGAAAACGGCAAGTATGTAGAGACGGAGCCGATGGAAATCCACAAGACGCTCACCTATCCCAATGTGGGGCCGCGCGAGAGTTATCTGCTGCACCATGAGGAAATCGAAAGTCTCGTCATCAACTATCCCACCATCCGCCGCGCACGCTTCTGGATGACGTTCGGACAGCAGTACCTCACGTATCTCGATGTGATTCAGAACATCGGCATGAGCCGCATTGACGAGATTGTCTACAAGGCTCCGAAGGCCGACGGTTCGGGTATGGAAGAGGTGAAGATTGTGCCCCTGCAGTTCCTCAAGGCCGTGCTCCCCAATCCTCAGGACCTCGGCGAGAACTATGACGGCGAGACCTCCATCGGCTGCCGCATCCGCGGTGTGCGTGGCGGCGAGGAGCACACCTACTACGTCTACAACAACTGCTCGCACCAGGCTGCCTACGAGGAGACGGGAATGCAGGGCGTGAGCTATACCACTGGTGTGCCGGCATGCATCGGTGCCCGCATGTTCATGCTCGGATTGTGGAACAAGCCCGGCGTACACAATGTGGAGGAGTTCGATCCCGACCCCTTCATGGAGGAACTGAACAAGCAGGGTTTGCCCTGGCATGAGCTTCACGATGTAGACCTCGAACTCTGAACTCATGGAGAGGTCGATAAATTAGAACACCCCTACTCGCCATTTTGGGCGAATATACAATGTTATGGCAAAGAAAGAAAAGACACCGCCTGCAAAGACGGAAAATGTGAAACTGGCAGCCCTGCAGACTGCCATGTCGAAAATCGAGAAACAGTTTGGCAAGGGCAGCATCATGCGCCTTGGCGACGTTTCCCATCAGAAAATAGAAGTCATTCCTTCTGGCTCCATCAAGCTCGACACCGCGTTTGGCGTGGGAGGCTATCCCCGCGGACGCGTCATAGAGATTTATGGCCAGGAGTCGAGCGGAAAGACCACGCTCGCCCTCCATGCCATTGCCGAATGCCAGAAGCAGGGCGGTTGCGCCGTGTTCATTGATGCCGAGCATGCCCTCGACACCACCTATGCCGCGAGCCTTGGCGTCGACATTGATGCCCTCTATCTCTCGCAGCCCGACAACGGCGAGCAGGCCATGCAGATTGCCGACCAGGTGATAAGTTCCGGTGCCGTCGACATCATCGTCATCGACTCTGTGGCAGCTCTCACCCCCAAGGCAGAAATCGAGGGCGAGATGGGCGAGAACAAGGTGGGCCTTCAGGCACGCCTCATGAGTCAGGCTCTCCGAAAGCTCACCGCCACGATTTCGAAATCGAAGACGTGCTGCATCTTCATCAACCAGACGCGCGAGAAAATCGGCGTGATGTACGGTCCGTCGGAGACCACGGCGGGAGGAAATGCCCTGAAGTTCTATTCCACCATGCGCATTGAGGTGAAGCGCGGCACCCGCCTCAAGGATGGCGACAACGAGTATGGATATACCATGCGCGTGAGGATCGTGAAGAACAAGGTGTCGCCGCCTTTCAAGTCGTGCGACCTGGAGATCATCTACGGCACGGGCATCTCGCTCATGGGCGAGATTATCGATATTGCCGAGGAATACGACATCCTGAAGAAGAGCGGCTCGTGGTACAAATACAACGACCGCATGATAGCCCAGGGGCGCGAGAAGCTGAAGACATATCTCGAAGAGCATCCCGACGAGTGCAAAGCCATCGAGGCTGCCGCACGGGCTGCCTTGGCCGGTGCCCGTGGCGGGGAGGACGAGGCTGGCAACCATGCCGCCGTTGCCCAGGCGGTCTCCGATGCCGACGAGGACTTCGACGGCGAACTGCCCGACATGGATGACATCGACCCCGACGAACTGACTTTCGACTAACCACAGGGCGTATTGCGGCGGCGTGTACATACACCACAGGGCTATATACTTGTTGCTGCCGCACCGCTTTACAAAACAAAGAGACCCATCCCCTGCACACAATCCTGGGGGATGGGTCTCTCTTTTCCTTCAGCCGCCTTTTCTGCCTGTCCGGCTATGGCCGTTTATGCGCTATGGAAGGCGGGTGCAAATTATAAGACAACAAGGACAACCCGTAAAAAAAGTTGTCACCTGTTGTTCCTGTCGTCGTCAGAATTATTTTCTTCACTCCAGTTCTTCGCTCTTGACACCCAGCGCCGCCATCATGCTGAAGCCGAGAATCTCCTGGTTGAAGCCGCTTCCCGACATGGGGACCATGGTGAAGAGGGTGATGTTCTTGCGCGGGAGGAGGATGCGTATGCCGTTCTCGTCGATCATCGGGCTGCCGTCCTGGTTTTTCGGTTGCGGCGGATGGGCACACAGTTCCTTCACCTCCCCCGTCAGCCTGCGGCTTTCCTCCGTGATGCCGTCGAAGTCAGCCACCACCATAATGCGCTCGATGTCCTTGTCGAGCAGTAGGGCCTCGAAGCTTTCCTTGAAGAAGTCGGGCAGGGTGGTCACGCGTTCGACGGGGCACGCTGCCATGGTGAATTCTCCCAAATGGTCCTTGAAGGCCTTGCCGTCGAGCTGGTGGGCGAAATTGGCAGGGTCGAAGAATTTTAACGCCTTCATTTCGCGCGGATGGATAAATACCGCCTGCACCTCCTGATTTCCCGGCCTCAGTCCGCCGTCGAGGGCGATGCAGTCCAGCCACGCGGCCAAATCCGCTTTCGGGATGCTGCGGCGCACCATCGGTTCGAGATTAACGGTGAGGTCGAACGCCACGCGGTCGATGTATTCGGCATCAATGAGAATGACGTTGGGGCTCATGCTTTCCTGGCGTTTTCGGCGGTTATCCTGATGATGTTCACCACCACCTCGCAGGCTTTGCAGAGGTTGGGTATGGGGAGGAACTCGTGCGGGCCATGGAAGTTCAGGCCTCCTGCGAAGATGTTGGGGCATGGCAGTCCCATGAAGGAGAGTTGTGCTCCGTCGGTACCGCCGCGTATGGCGCGCACTTTCGGCTCCACTCCCGCCTGCGTCATGGCCTCCTTGATGATGTCGATGACGTGCATCACGGGCTCAATCTTCTCGCGCATGTTGTAGTACTGGTCGTTCATGGTGAGGCGCAATGTCCCCTCGCCGTACTGCCGGTTCATTCCCTCCACGAGAGCCTCCACAAGACGCTTGCGAGCCTCGAAGCGTTCGCGGTCGTGGTCGCGGATGATATAGTTCACGCTGGCCCGTTCCACGCCGCCCTCCATGCCCGTGAGATGGAAGAAGCCCTCGTAGCCCTCGGTAGTGGCCGGAGTTTCGGTGGCCGGCATGCGGTGTATGAAGTCGGCAGCCACGAGTGCGGCATTCACCATTTTGCCCTTGGCATATCCAGGGTGTACGCTGACCCCCGCAATCTCCACCTTCGCTCCTGCGGCGTTGAAGTTCTCGAATTCAATCTCGCCCAGTTCGCCGCCGTCCATGGTGTAGGCCCATTCGCAGCCGAATTTCCCGACATTGAAATGGTGTGCGCCCATGCCGATTTCCTCGTCGGGATTGAATCCCACGCGCACCTTGCCATGCTTGATGTCGGGATGCTCCAGCAGATACTCCATGGCACTGACGATTTCGGCGATACCCGCCTTGTCGTCGGCCCCGAGCAAGGTGTGGCCGTCGGTGACGATGATGTCCTCGCCCACATGGTCGAGGAGTTCGGGGAATGTCTTCACATCGCTCACGATTCCCGCTTCGGCATCCAGCACGAGGTCCGTGCCGTCGTATGCCCTGACGATGCGCGGCTTCACGTTTGCGCCGCTGGCATCAGGGCTGGTGTCGAGATGCGCGATGAAGCCGATGGTCGGCACAGGGTCGGCAGTGTTGGCCGGCAGGGTGGCATAGACGTAGCCCATTTCGTCCATCTCCACTTCCGTGAGGCCCAGCTGGCGGAGCTCATCGGCAAGATAGCGTGCCAGGGCAAACTGGCGTTCCGTGCTTGGAGTGGTGTGGCTCTCCTCGCTGCTTTGGGTGTCGAAGGCAACGTAAGAGAGAAAACGGTCGATGATATTCATGGTTGTAAAGTATAGAAAATGATAATGATTTTCACGAATTTCGTGCAAAATTACTAAAAATCCTTTTTCCAATGGTGCAGAAACAGGAAAAAAAGCGTATTTTTGCCGCAAGAACGGCTGTTGGCAGGCTTTTGCACGGTACTGCGTGCCTGGGTTTCCTCCATGGCAGGCATTGTCGTGCCGCCTGCGTGCCGCCGCCGTCCCCCCTTCTTCTTTCTTTTTTCTCCCTGAAAATCCTTAGCATCTACATTCTATGAAAAAAATCATCCTCTCCCTTGCGTTGCCGGTCATGCTGACTCCCGGCGTACAGGCTCAGGTGAGCCTGGTGAATCCCGTTCCCCACAGTGTGCAGTCGGACGGCACGCTGGTTCCCGCCCCCACACGGTGGCGTGTGGAGACGGGCAAGTCGCTTCCCGGCTTCCTGCTTTCCGCCATCGGCGAGAGCGGTGTGGAGCAGACAGCCGATGCCGCCTTCCGGCTGCGTGTAGGCACCGTGGCCGACAAGGCCTTCTCGAAATACCGCAAGCTCGTGCCAGAGCGTGCCGAAGGCTATTATCTGGCTGCCGGTGCGGGCGAGGCCGTCATCGTGGGCCGCGATGCCCGTGGAGCCTACTATGGCCTCCAGACCCTCCAGCAGATGATGGCAGAAGGGAAGCTGCAGGTGTGTAGCGTGGCCGACTATCCCGACGTGGCCTTCCGTGGCAGCATCGAAGGCTTCTACGGCCGTCCATGGAGCCACGAGCACCGCCTGCGCCAGCTGGATTTCTACGGCCGCAACAAGATGAACGTATATATCTACGGCCCGAAGGACGACCCCTATCACCGTGCCCACTGGCGCGAGCCTTATCCTGCCGACGAGGCAGCGCGCATCAAGGAACTCAACGAGCGGGCGAAACTCCGCGGCGTGCATTTCTATTGGGCCATACACCCTGGAATGGACATCAAGTGGAACGACGAGGACCGGCGGCATCTCGTGGACAAACTGGAGAAGATGTATGCCCTCGGCATACGCTCCTTTGCCGTATTCTTCGACGACATCTGGGGTGAAGGGGCAAAGGGCGAGAACCAGGCGGCATTGCTGAACTATGTCGACGATGTGTTTGTGAAGAAGCACGGCGATGTGGCTCCCCTTCTCCTCTGTCCCACGGAGTACAACCGCTCCTGGAGTTCCGACGACAGTCCTTATCTCAAGGCACTTGGTGAAGGGCTCCACGAGGGCATCGAGGTGATGTGGACGGGCAATACCGTGGTACACAATATTTATAAAGAAGGCATGGAGTGGATAAACGCCCGCCTGAAACGCAAGACCTACATTTGGTGGAACTATCCCGTGTCGGACTTCGTGCGCGACCGCATGCTCCTTGGCCCCACCTATGGCAACGATCTCGACATTGCCGACCTCATGAGCGGCTTCGTGAGCAATCCCATGCAGTATGCCGAGAGTTCGAAGGTGAGCCTTTACAGCGTGGCCGACTATACGTGGAACATGCAGGCCTACGATTGGCAGGCGTCGTGGGAGCGTGCCGTGAAGGATCTCCTCCCCGGCGAGGCCGCCGCCCTGCGTACCTTTGCCACCTACAATGAAGACCTGGGTCCCAACGGCCATGGCTTCCGCCGCGACGAAGGGCGCGAAATCGCCGAATGCTGCAGCCGCGCCGCAGAGGGCGATTCCAGGGCCGTGGCGGAAATGAGCGCGCAGAGTGCCCTCCTGGCAGCAGCAGCCGACCGTCTGCTCAGATGTCAGGAGAATCCCTTGCTCATCGAGGAGTTGCGGCCATGGCTGGTGCAGGCCAGGGTGGTGGCAGAATACGGCCAGACGGTGTGTGCCATGAAGACGGCGAACGACAACGGCTGGCCGCAGGGAAAATTTCTCGACCTCTACCAGCACGCCCGCGACCTCAAGAAACTCATGTACGACAATGAGAACGATGCCGCCCAACTCCACGAATACCAGACGGGCACTAAACTCGCTACCCTGCGCTATCTGCCAGCCATGAACAGCCTGTTTGCCCTTGAGGTGAGCCGTTTCAACGGTACGAACGGCACGCAGCTGGAGGCCACGAGCGACTATGCCCCCTACCACATCGAGAGCAGCGTGCCGCAGCTGGCACAGCTGCCCATCGTGGCTACGGGGACGGAGGTGAAGGTGACACCATCGAATGAGGTGGTGAAATGGGCCCCCGACAGCTATTTCACCATCACCTGCGAGCGGCCTACGCGTCTGGCGGGCATGGACTTCAACTTCGGGCATCATGGTTCGGCTGCCGATTTCCGTCTGGAAATACGTGTGGAGAGCGGCGAGTGGGTGCCTGTAGGGCTGCTGCACTACGGCGACACCGACGAGGTGGTACACACCACCGATGAAATCAGCGGCAAGGTAGTGACTGCCATACGCCTGACGAATGTGAGCGGACGCGAACTGCAGTACTATTTCCGTGCGTTCTGTGTGAGCCGCTGACATGGCCTGACACATGCAGGCCGGCCCTGTATGGCCGACTTACTGTTCGGACGGGGAAGGCCTTCGGTCCTTCCTCCTTAGCTGTCGCCTTCCTCCTTCGCACCTCGGCCATCCAAGTACACTTGATGGCTCTCGGTTTGTCGTCGGTTCGCGCCTCAGGATAGCCCAAGCGAGCTTGGCCTCTCCGTTCGGCTTGTCGTCAGTTGGCCTTCGGCCTTTCTTCTTTTTCCCTGTCTTTCCTTCCCTTCTCCTGCCTCCGGCAAAGCGCTGGTGGCAGTGGCAGCGATGTGGGGGGACTCATCCCAATACCATTCTCCCCGAAAATTTCCGTACGGCATTATTCCCCCCCCCCCCCATATCCACCAACAATGCGCAAGATTTTTCTTCTTCTCCTTTTCTTCCTTTCCTTTCATGCCACCCTTGCCCCAGCAGCCCGGACATCCGATGCCGTGGGCCTCACGTGTGGCACCTTCAACATCCGCTACGACAATCCCTCCGACGGGCAGAACAACTGGCGCTACCGCAAGGACTCCGTGGCCGCCTTCATCCTCCGCAACGGACTGGACATCGTGGGTTGCCAGGAAGTGCTTTACCATCAACTCACCGATCTCCAGGCGCGCCTGCCGGGCTACAGCTATGTGGGAGTGTGCCGCGACGATGGGAAGTGCAGTGGGGAAGCCGCCCCTATCTTCTTCCGTACCGACCGCTTCGAACTGCTTGCCGGCAGTACCTTCTGGCTTTCGCAGTTTCCTGATTCCGTGGGCTTCATCGGATGGGACGGCGCCTGCACGCGTATCGCCACGTGGGCCAAACTGCGCGAGCGGCAGTCGGGGCGCATACTGATGGCTGTCAACACCCATTTCGACCATGTGGGAGTGGAGGCGCGCAGGAAGGCCGCCATGCTTATTGTCGACAGCATACGAAGCATCGTGGGCGATGAGCCTGCCATCCTGACGGGCGACTTCAACGTCGATGACAGCAGCGAGGCCTACCACACGCTCACCACGGGCGACTTTCCGCTGCGCGATGCCTACAAGGTGGCGGAAAAGCGCGAAGGGGTGGAATGGACCTTCCACGACTGGGGGAAGATTCCCGAGGGCGAATGCGAGAAAATCGACTTCATTTTTATCACGCGTGGCATACGTGTGGAGTGGGCCAGGATTCCCCATCCCGGTACCGGTCCTACGGGCTATCTTTCCGACCACAATCCCCATTTCGTCCGTCTGGAATTTTAGGTGGGTGTTCTATTAATTCGCCTCAAGTTTCGCTGGGTTCAATTTTGTCGTGAATGCCCAGGGCGTCGCCCTGTGGTTTCTGCAAACATCTTCTCCATATTCCCTGCCATGCTAAAACTCCCCGCATTCCTCCTCTCCTTGCTGCTCGGCATCCTGCCGATGCAGGGCCAAACCTCCCCATCGCTTTCCACCTGGATGTCGCAGGTGGCCGATGTCACCCCCGTACGCCGTATGTCCATTCCCGGAAGCCACGACAGCGGCGCTGTGTGCGGCCACGTGTTTTTTAAGGTCCAGGATATGGATATGGCGCAGCAGATGAAGGCTGGCGTGCGCTTTTTCGATGTGCGGCTGAAGGCCGAGTGCGCCCCCGGCGTGGTGGCCGACGATGCCACGGGCGAGGAAGCCGGGAGGCTCGGCGTCTACCACTCTGGGCAGTATATGGAGCAGACATGGGAGGCCGACGTGCTGCCCACCATGCTGAAATTTCTCGAAGAGCATCCCGGCGAACTGCTCATCGTCCTCCTGAAATGCGAGGGCGGCAGCCGCGAGGCCTTTGCGCGGCTGCTGGGCAAAAGTTTGGCGGAAGTCGGGGCGGCAGCGGCAAAGTTCGCCCCCGACCTTACGATCGGCGAAAGCCGGGGACGCATCCTCTTCCTCCTGCGCGATGCCGTGGAAGGCTGGCCGGAGGCTGCCAGATGCGAAGGGTGGGCCGACAATGCCACCTTCCGCTGCACCCTCCATTCCCGCAGCGGAGAAACTGCAGCGGCGAGCGTGGAGGACGAATATGCCTACGACGGACTGCCGTCGGCACGCTACAAGACGCTTACCACCCTGCGCCACATTGCAGCCGCAGCCATCGACCGTCATTCCCTGCCCGAAGCCCCCTGCTGGTACATCAGCTATGCCTCCTGCCATGCCGTGCCCAACAACTCCCCAGAACAGTTTGCCGACATCGTGAACCCTGCTCTCCAGGAGGCCCTTCCCACCATTGAAGGTCCCCTCGGCATCGTCCTTATCGACTTCTGCAAAAGCCATGAAGCCCTCGTCCGCCAGATTGTGGAGCGGAACTTTGTGGCACCCTCCGTCGTCCCCTGACGCGCTGTCGTGCTGCCTGGAGGCCGGTGCGAACTCCGCATACTGCCCATAGGAAGGCAGGCGGCAAAAGACGGGCGGGGGGCGACGGAGGGCAAAACCGCATGTCCATGTCCCGACGGCATTTTGCAAGAGCCGGAAATGCAAATTGCAAATCGCGAATAACAACGCTTCTGATTTCCAATTCTTTAAACACCCAACTTTCCTCTTCTACCTCCCTTGAGGTTTTGGTAGAATGTAAAAAAAGCGTAAATTTGCACGCGTTATGCGTCGTAGTGCCCGGGCGGGCAGCCCCCTGGAAAAGTTGGCCCTCGGCCTTCCGCCTTGGCGCCTCAGGATAGCCCAAGCGAGCTTGGCCTCTCCGTTCGGCTTGTCGTCGGTTGGCCTGCGGGTGTCCTGCACGGGTCCCATCGGCTGTTTTCCGCTGCCTCTGCGATTCATCCGTCCGGCCCTGCGCAAGGCCATAGCACCCACCTATAAAACCCTACAGTACCCTAAAAAATCATATAGCACCATAAAACCATATCTATGATCAATCTTGAACTCAGTGAACAAGAGATAGCGCGCCGCGCCTCCCTGGAGCAGTTGCGCCAGCGCGGCATCGAACCTTATCCTGCAGCAGAATACCCCGTGAATGCTTGGAGCGACGAAATCCGCGCCAACTTCACCGACCTTCCCTTCCTGACCGACGAGGAGGGCCATCCCCTCCGAGTGGCTGCCAATGCGCAGAACAGCCGCAATGTGAGCATCGCCGGACGCATGATGGGACGCCGCATTATGGGAAAAGCTGCATTTGCCGAACTGCAGGATTCGCGCGGACGCATACAGGTGTATATCCAGCGCGACGAACTGTGTCCGGGCGAGGACAAGGACCTCTACAATGTGGTATTCAAGAAGCTCCTCGACCTCGGCGATTTCATCGGAGTGAGCGGCTACGTGTTCCGTACGAAGACAGGCGAAATCAGCGTGCATGCCAGCAGTCTGACGCTCCTGAGCAAGAGCCTCAAGCCCCTGCCTGTGGTGAAGGAGGCTGCCGGACAGGTCTACGATGCCTTCGACGACCCCGAGCTTCGCTATCGTCAGCGCTATGTGGACCTCATCGTCAATGCCGGAGTGAAGGACACCTTCCTCAAGCGCGCCGCCATCATCCGCACGATGCGCAGCATCCTCGATGATGCAGGATATACGGAGGTCGACACCCCTATCCTGCAGAACATCGCAGGAGGTGCCAGCGCAAGGCCCTTCATGACGCATTTCAACGCCCTCAACCAAGACATGTACATGCGTATTGCCACGGAACTTTATCTCAAGAGGCTCATCGTGGGCGGATTTGAGGGTGTCTACGAGATGGGCAAGAACTTCCGCAACGAGGGAATGGACAAAACCCACAATCCCGAGTTCACCTGCATGGAACTGTATGTCAGCTATAAGGACTTGAACTGGGGTATGGACTTCACGGAGAAGATGCTGGAGCGCATCTGCACGGCCGTGAACGGCAAGCCGGAGGTGGAAATCGACGGCAAGGTGATATCCTTCCGCGCCCCCTTCCGCAGGCTTCCCATCCTCGATGCCATCAAGGAAAAGACGGGCTACGACCTCTATCCTATGACGGAGGACGAAATTCGCGCCGTGGCCACGCAACTGGGTATCGAGGTCGATGAAACCATGGGCAAGGGCAAACTCATCGACGAGATTTTCGGCGAGACCTGCGAGGGCGACTTCATCCAGCCCACTTTCATCATGGACTATCCCGTGGAGATGTCGCCCCTCACGAAGATGCACCGCTCGAAGCCGGGGCTCACCGAGCGCTTCGAGCTGATGGTCAACGGTAAGGAACTGGCCAACGCCTACTCCGAGCTGAACGATCCCATCGACCAGGAAGAGCGTTTCAAGGAACAGATGCGCCTGGCCGACAAGGGCGACGACGAGGCGATGATCATCGACCAGGATTTCCTCCGCGCCCTGCAGTACGGTATGCCCCCCACCTTCGGCATCGGTATCGGTATCGACCGTCTGGTGATGCTCCTCACGGGCAAGTTTGCCATCGGCGAGGTGATGCTCTTCCCCCAGATGAAGCCCGAGAAGAAACCGCAGCGCGACAAGGCCGAGGCCTACACCGCCATCGGAGTGCCGGAGGAATTGGTGCCCGTGGTGCAGAAGGCGGGATATTACATGGTGGCCGACTTCAAGGAGGCCAATCCCCAGAAAATACAGCAGCAAATCAGCGAAGTGCTGAAGAAATTCAAAATCACCGAGGTCCAGCGTCCCAGCGTGCAGGAAATAGCCGCCTGGGTAGAGGCTATCGGCGAGTAGCCGACGGTGCGGCGCGAATCCGTTGTTTCCCGCGTCGCACCGCTTTCCGGCCTCGGAAAACATAAGGGGGTGGTTTATAAATCCCCATAGCGAGTACTTGAAAACCTCCAAAAAACAAGAAACATGAACAATACCCCTATCTCCTCCTTGCCCAAGCCTCTGCTGCGACTCAGCGGCGGGGCACGCGGCGACCGCGCACTCGTGGTGCTGAGCGGCGGGCAGGATTCCACCACCTGCCTCTTCTGGGCAAAGCATCATTTCAAGGAGGTCTATGCCATCACCTTCATCTACGGCCAGAAACACAGCGTCGAGGTGAAGCTTGCCGAGGAAATCTGCCGCGACTACGGTGTGGACTTCCGCCTGATGGACGTGGGCTTCATATCCCAGCTGAACCACAACGCCCTCACCGATACCTCCATCGTGATGGATGCCGAAAAGCCGGCCGATGCTTTGCCGAACACCTTCGTTCCCGGACGCAACCTCTTCTTCCTCAGCATTGCTGCCGTGTATGCCCGAGAAATAGGAGCCTTCGACATCGTGACGGGAGTGAGCCAGACGGACTTTTCGGGCTATCCCGATTGTCGCGACTCCTTCATCCGAAGCCTGAACGTGACGCTCAATATGGCGATGGAGGAGCAGTTCATCATCCACACCCCACTCATGTGGATCGACAAGGCACAGACGTGGAAACTGGCCGACGACCTGGGCGTGCTCGACGTGATTCGACATCGCACGCTCACCTGCTACAACGGTATCGCCGGCGATGGATGCGGACATTGTCCGGCATGCCGGTTGCGCCAGGAAGGACTGCGGCAGTACCTTCAGGATAAATATGAGCCACAGAGAAATATGAGCCACAGAGAAATATGAGCCACAGAGAAGACGACGGCCTGAAACTGCTGGGCCGCAAGACCGAATACAAAAGCGACTATGCGCCGGAGGTGCTGGAGACTTTCGTCAACAAGCATCCCGGAAATGACTATTGGGTGCGCTTCAACTGTCCGGAGTTCACCAGTCTGTGTCCCATCACGGGGCAGCCGGACTTTGCCGAAATACGCATTGCCTACATTCCCGATGTGAGGATGGTGGAGTCGAAGAGTCTGAAACTCTATCTCTTCTCCTTCCGCAACCACGGGGATTTCCATGAGGACTGTGTGAACATCATCATGAAGGACCTCATCCGCCTGATGGACCCCAAGTATATCGAGGTGACGGGTATCTTCACGCCACGGGGAGGCATCAGCATCTGGCCCTATGCCAACTATGGACGTCCGGGCACGAAGTACGAGCGGCTGGCCGACTACCGCATGCAGCAGCACGACCTCTGACAGCGGGGAATGGCCGGGGAGCGGGAAACTGACCTGCGGCCTCTTGCTGCATTCCCGGAGAAAACGATTGCTCCTGACTCCTGCTTCGCTGCCTTTTTTTCCTGACCGACAGTTTTTTCCCCCGTCGGCACATTTCCTCATTCCTTATTCCTCATTATTTCATGAACAAAGCCCTTTTCATTTGGGATGCCTTCTGGCGCCGCCGTAGCCTGTGGGTCACGATATTCTTTGTCGTGACGCTCGGCTTCATCGACGACAACAGCGTGGTGAACCTCCTCACGTTGAAGCACGAGAATGCCATCCTGGAGGAGAAAATCGAAAAGTACGAGCACGACTATGAGGTGGCGGCAGGCGAGCTGCAGCTCCTCGACAGTTCGCAGGAGGCCATCGAGAAGATGGCGCGGGTGAAACTGCAGATGAAGACCGACGAGGAGGATATCTACATCATTGAATAGCCCTCTGCTGCCCGCCTGTACTCCTTATAATATATTATAAGACAATGAATTTGCGTAACCTGCTGTTTCAGATTGGCGGCCTGCTGCTTGTGGCAGGTGCCGTCATGCCCGTATTTCCGAATCTTGCCTACTATGGCTCCCTGTGCTTCAGCCTCGGCGCGCTGCTCTTCGGAGGCATGCAGATGCTGCAGCGCTACGACGGCCATAGTCTCACGCTCCGCCGACTGTTCAGGCAGCAGCGCCTTGGGGCATTGCTCGTCATTGTGAGTGCCGCCCTCATGGCGATTCCCTTCTTCTACAAAGGCCTGCTCGTGGGCGACGAATGGAAGGTGACGCTCACCATTGCCGTAGTGCTCGAAATCTACACCGCATTCCGCATACCCGCAGAGATGAAGAAAGAAGCCGGCGAGGGATGACGGGGCAGGAGGAAGACACTACAGGGGTGTTCTATAAATTAGTATATAATCTGTTTTTCAAAGGGTGTCTGCTTGGCTTCGCCTTGCTCCTTCGCGCCTCGGCCATTCAAGCTCGCTTGATGGCTCTCGGCTTGGCGTCGCTTGGTCGCTTTTCCACCTCTCGCACAGTATCTTTTTGCTTTTCAATCACTTACATAGCACGCTATGCTCGTGTTTGAAAAACAAAAAACTACTGCACGATAGGTAAAAAATCGCCTCAAGCTAATTTATAGAACACCCCTACTATCATTGACCACCAAAATCATCGTTTTCGTTAAGGTGGCAAAACGTCAGCCCATAATTATGTTACTTTTTTTGACGGTGGGAATTTATAGCCCCCACCTTTAGCAGGATAAAATCCAACTTACAACAATACCATCATGACAGATTTAAGCGTTTCCTACATCTTCGGTCAGGCTTGGGCCTTGACGAAGAAGAACTTTCTGTGGCTGGTAGGCACCTTTGTGGTCTTCTACCTCATCGTGGGCGGTGTGAGCGTGTTCAGCATGCTGCCTCCCGGAGCCAGCATCTCTGACATCGCACAGCCCGGCTTCCATCCCGCACAGGGCAACGGGTGGATGGGCAATGCCGTCACCTACCTGATTTCCTTTATCTTCACCATGGGCTACTACACGGCGGCACTCCGCGTCAGCCGCGGCACGGGCACCATGACTCTCGACTGCTTCCTCAGGCCCCTCATGCTCTACGTGAAATACTTTGCCGTGATCATCCTCGTGTCCCTGGCTACGATTGCAGGTCTCTGCCTGCTCATCGTGCCCGGAATTTATGTGGCCATACGTCTGGCATTCTCCGTCATCTATCTGCTGGACCATCCTGAAGCTGGCGTGATGGAATCCATCAAGGCATCATGGCACATGACTGCCGACCATGTGCTGGAACTCATAGGATTGTATATCGTGGCCATTTTCGTCGGCCTTCTGGGCTTCCTGTGCTGCTGCGTGGGATTCTTCGTGGCATACCCCGTAGTCATCATGGCCCTCGTTCAGATTTATCTCGTGCTGAACGACGAGTATATGCAGCAGACCGCAAGCCGGTAATTGCTGGCACACACACACATTCACTGAATAACGGAGGTGGAGGTTATGGGACTCCTGATGCAGGCAGCCTGTGGCGTCCACCCCTTTTTTCTGCCTCCCAAAGGCATGGCCACGGCAGTTCCCCGCATCGCCTTCATCATCATCTTGTGCTAACCATCCTCTATTCCTCATCCCATGAGTTCTTTGATTTCTGACCTTGCCCTTATCCTGATTGTGGCAGGCGTAGTGACGATTATTTTCAAGCGTCTGGGGCAACCCCTTGTGCTGGGCTATATCGTGGCAGGATTTCTTGCCGGCCCCCACATGCCCTATACCCCTACCGTCAGCGACACCGCGAGCGTGGAGACGTGGAGCTCCATCGGAGTCATCTTCCTCATGTTCACCCTCGGACTGGAGTTCTCCTTCAAAAAGATCGTGAAAATGGGCATCACCCCCATCGTGAGTGCATGCTTGGTCATGGTGTTCATGGCAGGCGTGGGGAGCATGGTGGGCAGGATGTTCGGATGGAGCGACTCCGACTGCCTCTTCCTCGGCGGCATGCTCGCCATGTCGTCGACGACAATCATCTACAAGGCTTTCGACGACCTCGGGCTGCGCACCAGAAAATTCTCGGCGGAAGTGCTCTCGGTGCTCATCATCGAAGACCTTCTGGGCATTCTCCTCATGGTGATTCTCTCCGCATCGGCCGCCAGCGCGCGCTTTGAAGGCAGCGAACTTGCCCTGAGCCTCTTCAAGCTCTTCTTCTTCCTCATATTCTGGTTTGTGGTCGGCGTATGGGGCATTCCCCTCTTCCTCTCCCGCACCCGCCGCTGGCTGACGAGCGAAACGCTCCTTGTAGCCAGCCTCGGACTGTGTTTCGCCATGGTGGTCCTGGCCGACAAGGCCGGATATTCCAGCGCCTTCGGAGCTTTCATGATGGGAAGCATCCTGGCCGAGACGCTGGAGGCCGAGCGCATCGAGCATGTGGTAAGTCCGGTGAAGGACCTCTTCGGGGCGGTGTTCTTCGTCTCGGTGGGTATGCTCGTCGATCCCCATGTCCTGGTGGAATATTGGCTCCCCATCTGCGCCATCACGCTGGCCATCATCCTGGGGCAAAGCATCCTGGGCACCAGCGCCTTTCTCCTTTCGGGGCATCCGCTGAAGGTGGCGATGTGTTGCGGCTTCTCGTTGGCACAAATCGGTGAGTTCGCCTTCATCCTGGCAGCCCTGGGGCAGAACCTCGGCGTCACCTCCCCCTTCCTCTATCCCGTGGTAGTGGCGGTGAGCATCGTCACCACCTTCTTCACCCCCTATATGATTCGTGCGGCAGAACCGGCCTACGCCTTTGCCGAACGCCTTCTGCCCGATCTCGCCCTCCACAGTTTTCCGCGTCTGGGGCTGCGGCAGGGTCGCGACTCCGGCACCAAGGAGGCGGCCTCCACAGCCGACTCCGGCAGCCGGAATGCCATGCCGCCGACGCTGAGGGCGGCATGGCGGCAATATCTGAGGGCCGTGCTCATACAGACGGGAGCCTATCTCGTCATGTCGGTCGCAGCCATAGGACTCAGCTTGAGCATCCTCCTGCCGATGTTCCGCAACATTTTCGAGAGCAGCAGCCCCAACGTGCATCATCCCATACATTGGGTGAGCAATTTCCTCTGCGGCCTGCTGAGCGTAGCCATCCTCAGCCTTTTCCTGCGCCCCATCGTGATGCGCAAGAACCATTCCAAGGCGGCGCAGCGCATTCTCGGCGGAGGCGGCCTGCACCGGGTTGGCTTTGCCCTGATGTTCTTCATGCGCTTTGCCCTGGCAGCCTTCTTCGTGTTTCAGATTGTGGAGTATCTGTGTCCGTGGCGCTACTACTACAATGCGCTGGTGGCAGTAGGGGTGGTGTGCATCATCATCCGGTCGCGCGTCGTGAAGTACTATTCCATCCGCATGGAGCGCATCTTCACCCACAATCTCCGCCGCCGCGACGAGATGGCCCGCCGAGGCAACCTTCAGGGTCCAGGCTATGCCCGCCGCCTGCGTGCCCACGACATACACATCGAACGCATTCGCGTGCCGTCCCATTCCAAGTGGGCAGGACATGCCCTGTCCGACCTCGACTTCTCCAACCGCAACGGCATCATGGTCGTGGCGATATTGCGTGCCCATGCCGACGGGGTGGAGAAGCCCCTGCGCCTGAATGCCCCTTCCGCTGCCACGCCGGTATATCCCGGCGACACGCTGGAGGTAATCGGCGACGACACCAGCATCGAATCCTTCCTGGAGCGCAGCCGCAATGAAGTGGTGGCCGACCCCCACGAGGGGATGGTGGCCGACGAAAGCCTCCTGCTGCAGCGCCTCATCGTGGGAGGGGAGAGCCCCTTAGTAGGGCGCACGCTGGCAGAAAGCGGGCTTCACACGCGCTATCATTGCATGCTGGTGGGTACGGAGGATTCCGACGGGCATATCCTCAGAGTCGGGGCGCAATATGTGATACGCCGCGGCGAAGTGCTGTGGGTAGTAGGCGAAAAGTCCGATGTGCAGGCACTTGCCCACGTCGTACGCAGAGGAAAATAAGGAATTTTTGCTGTCGTCGGCCGTTTTTTTGCCATCTTTTGCAGAAAACCTTTTCCGATATTGCCGCTAATCACTAACTTTGCCCCGCTTTTGCGGCAGGTACGGCGTGCATCTCCGGCCAGCATGCGGATTCCCGCCATTTATCCCGCCATATGATATTGGCCCACCATAGACTTTTCTAAACCGTTGCCGTCCTGCATCTTGAAGGCGAACTGCGTTTTTGAAATCGACGCACGTTGTTTTGAAAGCGCATTTCGGGCAACCATTCTCTAACATATATATATATATTTACAGTACATCCATCAATATGCACGTTTTGAAATTCGGCGGTACTTCAGTGGGTACCGTAAACGCCCTGAAACAAGTGAAACGCATTGTGGAAAGCCGCACGGAGCCCGTCGTCGTCGTCGTGAGTGCCCTTGGCGGCATTACCGACAGCCTTATTGCCACGGCAGAAATGGCAGCAAGGGGAGAGCGGGAATTCCACAGCAGTTTCCAGAACATACGCCAGCGGCATCACGAAGTGGCGGAAGGGATGCTCCATGGCGAGATCCTGGACCATATCCTTGTATTCTTCGACCAGCATTTGGATGAACTTTATAATATCCTGAAGGGTGTCAGCCTCATTCGCGAACTCTCTCCCCGCACGCTTGCCACGGTGGTCAGCTATGGCGAGCGGCTCTCCAGCCGTCTGGTGGCGGCCATCATCAGCGGGGCGCAGCACATCGACAGCCGCGAGGTGGTGAAGACACGCCGCGTGTTCGACAAGAATGTGTGCGACTTCGAGGCCACCACGCCCCTCCTGCGACGCTGCATCACGGAAATCTTCGGAAATGCACGAGGCTGCGGACAGCGGGAATGTATCGTCATGGGAGGCTTCATTGCCACCGACCATGCCACGGGCGAGGTGACGAATCTCGGACGTGGAGGCTCGGACTACACTGCAGCCATCGTGGCGGCCGAAATGATGGCGGAACGGCTGGAAATCTGGACCGACGTGGATGGATTCATGACGGCCGACCCGCGCGTCATCAACAATGCCTACGTCATCGACGAGCTTTCCTTCGAGGAAGCTACCGACCTGTGCAATTTCGGAGCGAAGGTCATCTATCCCCCAACCATCTTCCCCGTATTCCACAAGAATATCCCCATCGTCATCCGAAACACGATGAATCCCGAGGCCCCCGGCACGCTCATCCACCGCACGCTGAGCCATAACCGTCGCGTCATCAAGGGTATATCCTCCATCAACGACACCTGCCTCGTCACTGTCAACGGTCTGGGCATGGTGGGCATCATCGGTGTGAACAAGCGCATTTTCTCCGCCCTCGCCGACCATGGCATATCGGTGTTCTTCATCAGCCAGGCTTCCAGCGAGAACAATTCCACCATCGGCCTCAGCAGCCGCGATGCCGACCGCGCGGCGGAAGTGCTGACGGAGGAGTTCCACAACGAAATCGAGCAGGGCGAAATCTATCCCGTCAGCGTGCTCCACGACCTTGCCACGGTAGCCGTAGTGGGCGAAGGCATGAAGGACACGCCGGGAATCGGAGGAAAACTCTTCCGCATCCTGGGACGCGCAGGCGTCAACGTGGTGGCATCGGCACAAGGCTCGCGGGCTACAAACCTCTCCTTCGTCGTGCAGCAGTCCGACCTGCGCAAGACGCTCAGCGCCATCCACGACGGATTCTTCATCTCTGAATACAATATCCTCAACGTCTTCCTCACGGGAGTGGGCCTGGTGGGCAGCCATCTGATAGAGCAGATACGCAGCCAGCAGGAGTATCTGCTGCGCCACAAGAATCTCATGCTCCGCGTAGTGGGACTTTCCAACAGCCGGCAGATGCTCATACGCCGTGAAGGCATCGGACTGGACGGATGGCGGGAAGAACTCAAAGCCTCTGATGTCCCATCCTCGCCGCAGGCGGTGTGCGATGCCTTTGTGGGCATGAATCTCTACAACTCCGTGTTTGTCGACTGCACGGCATCACCCTCCGTGGCAAGCATCTATCATCATCTGCTGGACCATAACATCAATGTGGTGTGTGCCAACAAGATTGCGGCATCGTCGGAGTATTCCAACTACGAACTGCTGAAACAGACTGCACACCATCGCGGGGTGAAATATCTTTTCGAGACCAATGTCGGCGCAGGTCTGCCCATCATCAACACCATCAACAACCTCATCAATTCCGGCGACGAAATCCTGAAGATTGAGGCTGTGCTGAGCGGTACGCTGAACTATATCTTCAATGTCCTGAGCCAGGATGTTCCCATGTCGAAAGCCATAGCCATGGCCAAGGAGGCAGGATATGCCGAGCCCGATCCGCGCCTGGACCTCAACGGCAGCGATGTGGTGCGCAAGATTGTCATCCTCTGCCGTGAAGCAGGCTATCGCATCAATGTGGAGGATGTGGAGAAGCGCCTCTTCCTGCCCGACTCGCTCTTCAAGGGTACTCTGGAGGCCTTCTGGCAGGATGTCAAGGCCGAGGATGCCCGCTTCGAGGAACTCCGCCAGAAGGCGGCGGAGGCAGGCCACCATTTCCGCTTCGTCGCACGATATGCCGACGGTCATGCCAGCGTAGGCTTGGAGGAAGTGGACAGCGCACACCCCTTCTATCATCTGGAGGGCAGCAACAATATCATCCTTCTCACCACGGCACGCTATAAGGAATATCCCATGTGCATCAAGGGCTATGGAGCCGGAGCCGCCGTGACGGCAGCCGGAGTCTTCGCCGACCTTATCTCCGTGGCGAATATCAGATAGCACACCCCGGGGCATCGGGCTGTGCCGGTGTGTCGCATGAAAAAAGGAATGCAATCAGGGCGGGCTTCGTTTAGTCCGCCCTGTACAGTATAGGCTGTCCAATTGGAGGTCCCCGAATACTTGTGTCCCTTTATCGCTGGCAATGGCAAAAAGAAATGGTTGCCCCCGTTCTCCCTGTTGTCATCAAAACAAAAACACGACCACTTTGACAGCTCGTTTGATAACAAAGGGCAATTAACGCTATCGCAACTGTTGATTTTTGTAGTTATGTGATCAAAAGCAAGCCGAAATCAGGTGCCTCAAATGGTACACCCTACTCCAAAAACCAGATTCCGAACATCTCAAACACCTACAATATGGTTTCCATTGACGGACTTGCCGTTGAGTTCAGCGGCACCACGCTCTTCAGCGACATCAGTTTTCAGATAAACGAAAAGGACCGCATAGCCCTCATGGGAAAGAATGGTGCGGGAAAATCCACGTTGCTCAAAATCCTGGCAGGGGTGAGGCTGCCCACGCGCGGAAAAGTCACGGCCCCGAAGGATTGCGTCATAGCCTATCTGCCACAACATTTGATGACGGAGGACGGCCGTACCGTCTATGAGGAGACGGCACAGGCCTTCGCCCATCTCCATGAGATGGAACGGGAAATAGAAAGCCTGAATCAGCAGTTGGCGGCGCGTACGGACTATGAGAGCGAGGAGTACATGCAGCTCATCGAGCAGGTGTCGGACATGAGCGAAAAATTCTATGCCATCGACCTCACCCATTTTGAGGAAGACATCGAAAAGACGCTGCTCGGACTGGGGTTCGAGCGTTCCGACTTCTCCCGTCCTACAAGCGATTTCAGCGGAGGATGGAGAATGCGCATCGAACTCGCCAAACTCCTTCTCAAGAATCCCGATGTGCTGCTTCTCGACGAACCTACCAACCATCTGGATATCGAGTCGATAGGATGGCTGGAGGAATTCCTCACCAGCAGTTCGAAGGCCGTGGTCGTCATCAGCCACGACCGCAAGTTTGTCGACAACATCACCACGCGCACCATCGAGGTGACGATGGGCCGCATCTATGATTACAAGGTGAACTATTCGCAGTATCTCGTGCTGAGACGCGAGCGGCGTGAGCAGCAGCAAAAGCAGTACGACGAGCAGCAGAAGATGATTCAGGAGACGAAGGATTTCATCGAGCGTTTCAAAGGAACCTACAGCAAGACCTTGCAGGTGCAGAGCCGCGTGAGGATGCTGGAGAAGCTGCAGCTTGTGGAGGTCGACGAAGAGGACACCTCGGCCCTTCGCCTGAAGTTCCCCCCTTCGCCCCGCAGCGGTGCCTATCCTGTGGTGATGGATGGTGTGGGAAAGTCGTTCGGCAGTCATGTGGTGTTCAGAAATGCCAGCCTCACCATCGAACGAGGCGATAAGGTGGCATTTGTGGGCCGCAATGGTGAGGGAAAGTCCACTCTTGTGAAGTGCATCATGGGCGAGCTGGAGCACGAGGGCACGCTGACGCTGGGCCACAACGTGCAGATGGGCTATTTTGCCCAGAACCAGGCTTCGCTTCTCGACGAGAACCTGACGGTGTTCCAGACCATCGACGAGGTGGCCAAGGGAGAGATACGCAATAAGATCCGCGATCTCCTCGGGGCATTCATGTTCGGAAGTCCCGAAGCCTCTATGAAAAAGGTGAAGGTCCTCTCGGGAGGCGAGCGTACGCGCCTTGCCCTGATGCGGCTGCTCCTTGAGCCTGTCAACCTGCTCATTCTCGACGAACCCACCAATCATCTGGATCTCAAGACGAAGGATATCCTCAAGCAAGCGTTGAAGGATTTCGACGGCACGCTCATCGTCGTCTCGCACGACCGCGATTTCCTCGACGGTCTCGTCACGAAAGTCTATGAGTTCGGCCATCAGCGTGTGCGCGAGCATCTTTGCGGAGTCTATGAGTTCTTGGAGACCCGTCGGCTGGAGAATCTTCAGGAACTGGAGCGTAAATAGCGTAAATGCGATGAGCATGAGCTGACAGGAAGACAAAGCTATATATACTTCACCGCCGATAAGGTTATTAACCTTCAGGCTGTAGGGTTATTAACCTTGCGGCTGTAAGGTTAATAACCTTATCGGCGATGAAGTATATATACATCGGCGGGGCAATACAATTAGTTCTGCCTTTCAATCATAAATCCTGTCCCCTGCAGCATTCATCGAAGCCACGTTAATAATCCTGTGTTGCACTGTTCCGTCACGAAAGGGGCTAAAACGGCTGTGCATCAATGCGAGTGCAGCGATGACGATGCTGCAGGCAGGCGGGTATGCCCGGCACGGGGGGAGGCAGTTCAACGCCAGGATTGGCATGGAGAAAAATACGGGAAACCATTGCAACCCATCCTCCCCCTTAAATGACGGTAAAGCGACATATATCAGCCTGACAAGTTGTCTTTTGCCCTGAAATTGAGCAGAAACGTCTTTTTTTATATCCTTTCATTGCAGATTTTCGCCCATTTATGCGAGAGTCTGCATTTGTTTTTTTACCTTTGTAGTCATATAAAGGCTGTTCTTTCAAAGAAGAGACTTTTGTAGTCTGAGAAACCTCTGTGATAGCAGTGGAAGAAAAGGATTTTCAGTCTAATAAGACTGACGCTTCATTGTATAATGGGCTGCCGACTGACACCGGCACACCGTGTCACGGTGCTGGAGTTACATCCAGCACGCCCTCCGTCTCCAATGCAAGGGATGGGGTGTCGGTAGAGAATGCCCCTACGCAAAGTAAGCAATGGTATGTATTGAGGGTGTCATACGGCAGAGTATTAAAAGCGAAGGAGATAATCGATGCCTGCCATATAGAGTGTTATGTCCCGATGCGTCAAACGCAGATTACGAAGCATGGCAAGAAGCATATCATCACTGAACCTCTGATCCCGTCCTTCATTTTCGTCCACTCGTCACAGGAAGAAGTCGATGCAATTCTCCACGACAAGAAGGTGAACTTCATCGAGTCGCGCCCCCTGCTGAGCTATTACTACGACCATACCTCTTATCGTCATAACAATCCCAACCTCAATCCTCCCCTCGTCATCCGTGATGAAGCCATGGACAACTTCATCAGGCTGACTTCCGTAACGAGTCCTCACATCATTCCTGTCACATCGCAGAACATCCGATACAAATTGGGCGACCATGTCATCGTAACCGAAGGCGCTTTCGAGGGCCTACAAGGCAGAGTGGCCCGCATAGCAGGTCAGCAGCGGGTGATAGTAGAACTATTCAGCGGTTTCTTAGTGGCTACGGCATATATACCCAAGGAGGCGATGGAGCTTAAAAGAATTATTGATTATGAGGAAAAGTAAACTTGTATTATTGTGCGGAGCAGGATTCCCTATTATGTGGGGCAGCCCTACATCCGACTTCCTGACAGAGACTATTAAAAAATATGTTAAAAAAGGACTTAGCAATAATAGCAGTCTTTGCGATAAACTTATCAACAACGATTCTTTTGAATCCATCTTGGCTGCAATTGAATCATTGCTATATTATAGCATTGATGATTTTAATAGTAGTTATTTGGCTTCATTCTTTAAGTGTACAGAAGAAATAGACACTGTTTCTCTGTGGGAAATCTACCAAAAGTGTATTAACGCTATCATACACGAAGTCGAAAAATACGAGAACCGAGTTCTACAAGATGAAACAGCAAGAAAGTCAATTGTTTCACTTTGGGAGGTGTTGAATAAGAAGTTTGAAAACATAAGTTATTATACTACTAATTACGATGAAATATTGCCTTATGTAATTAATAGTGAATATTCATGCTTAGAAGCAACTAAGTTTTACTATAATACTCCCATTTTTTTCGAACCAGTGCATAAGTTAAATAAATTTTGTAACTTTGCACTCGCAATGAATACTCAAAAAACTCGTAGAAAACTCACCCCTGAGTTCAAAGCAAAGGTGGTGATTGAAGCTCTC
>CAMGOT010000015.1 GCA_946060685.1 uncultured Bacteroidales bacterium | reverse complement strand
ACATGCTCCGCAGACTTACGCAGGGCAAGAACCTCTTCCGGCAAAGCACCCATCACTTACCGATGCAGAATTTTGAGAAAATGGTGCCTATCACCTCGTCGGAAGTGACCTCGCCCCCTATGATTTCCGAGAGATGGAAGAGGCATTCCCTGAGGTCCTGGGCGATGAAGTCGCCGGACAAGCCGGACTGAAGGCCTTCGGCAACGCGCAGAAGAGAGGTCTTGGCCTGGAGAAGGGCATCGTAGTGGCGGATGTTGGTGACGATGATGTCGGAGGAAGTGGTGGAGAACATCCGTTCGGCCGCCAGCAGCAACTCCTGCTCCAGCGACTGCATGCCTTCGCCTGTATGTGCAGAGAGGGCGATGACAGCATCCTGACGGGACGATGCCGGGAGAGGAGGAGGAAAGGCTGCAGGGAGGGAAGGGAGGTCGGATTTCGTGCGTACCCACAGGATGCTTTGTGAGGCTGTAGGGTGGTAGGCTGGGAAGGGGGTGCTACCGTCGGAGAGGAGAATGACGATCTGTGCCTCCTTGGCAGCCTTTATGCTACGCTCAATGCCCATCTTCTCGACGATGTCGTCGGTGGTTCTGATGCCTGCGGTGTCGATAAAGCGGAAGGTGTGGGGACCAATGTTGAAGGTGGCATCGATGGTGTCGCGCGTGGTGCCCTGAATATCGCTGACGATGGCGCGATCATCGTGTACGATGGCATTCAGCAGAGTGCTTTTGCCTACATTGGGGGCACCGATAATGGCCACGGCAATGCCGTTCTTGATGGCGTTGCCTATGGAGAAACTGCCTGCAAGACTGGAGATGGTGTGGATGAGGGCTTCGCATTGCCGGGAGAGTTCGGTGCGGTCGGCAAACTCCAGATCTTCATGGTCGGAAAAATCAAGTTCGAGTTCGAGGAGTGCCGTCAGCTGCAGCATGCGCTGGCGAATGGCTGCCAGTTGTGAACTGTAGGTGCCCCGCATCTGTGACATGGCGATGCGGTGGGTGGCGGCATTGGTGGCGGCAATGACATCGGCCACGGCCTCTGCCTGTGCCAAGTCCATACGGCGGTTGAGAAAAGCCCGCTGTGTAAATTCACCGGGACGTGCTGCCCTGCATCCGGCGGCAATCAGAAGCTGGCATACTTGCTGGAGGATATAGGCCGAACCGTGGCAACTGATTTCTATGGCGTTTTCGCCCGTATAGCTGTTGGGGGCACGGAATACGCTGACCAGCACCTCGTCGATGAGCTGTCCGTCGGGGGCAATGATCTTTCCATAGTGCAGGGTGTGGGATTTTGCGGAACTCAGCCTCTGGTTGCCGGAGAAGAGGGTGTCGGCAATGGTGATGGCTGAGGGGCCGCTAACGCGTACGATGCCAATGGCACCACCTTGTGCGGTGGCTACTGCGCAAATGTCGTCGTTTTCAAGCATAATATGGGGTATGGGCGGGCTGTTATGGTGGGGGCTATAAATTCCCACCGTCAAATGGATGAAGATGGTGTGGGGGAGGGACGTTTTGCCATCTTTTGGGGCCTTTTCGGCCCTGATTGTAAGTTAAATCGGTCACGTAGCCCGCTACGCTCCCTCTTTGCCTTACAGTCAGGCCTTGAAAATTACTCCCAAGTCTGACAAAGCGAATTTTTAGAATCCACCTAATGAGAATTTGTGGATGATGGAGGAGGGGGAAATGAATATATTGTCGTAAATTTGCACGATCATTTGGAGAGTTTAATCATCCTAAACAAAATAGAAATATGACGCATTCAAAAGGCCTCTTGGCATTGAGCCCGATATTGCTGTTGGGCATTCTGTTTTTTGGTTTGGGCATTGCCTGGGGCGATTTCTACAAAGTTCCCCTGGTGGTGGTGTTTGGCATTGTGCTGGTGTATGCCGTCAGTGTGACGAAAGGCAGGACCATCGGCGAGCGCATAGATGCCGTATGCTCGGGTGCGGGCGAGGGGAATCTGATGCTGATGATCTGGATATTCCTTCTGGCAGGCAGTTTTGCCCAGATAGCGAAGCAGATGGGAGCCATCGATGCTATGGTGGATTTGACGTTGGCGGTAATGCCCAGTGTGATGGTGCTTCCCAGCATATTCCTGGCAGCATGCTTCATCTCCATCAGCATCGGCACGAGTGTGGGCACCATCGTTGCGCTCAGTCCGATAGCTGCAGGGATGGCAGGTGCTACGGGGATTCCTGCGGCAATGCTGGTGGCATGTGCTGTGGGAGGGGCTTTTTTCGGCGACAATCTGAGTTTTATTTCCGATACGACGATTGTGGCAACGCGTACTCAGGGTGTGCGCCTGTCGGACAAATTCCGGGCGAACGTCAGGATTGCTGTTCCTGCCGCTGTAATTACCTTTGGGATATTGCTCCTGCTCAGTTTTTCGGCCGCTGCAGGAGAAAGTGATTTTGCAGTCGGGGGCTTTGGCGACATCCCGGGGAGTACGTTCGTCAAGGTGCTGCCATACTTGTGCGTGCTGGTGTTTGCAGCTCTGGGCACGAATGTGGTGCTGGTGTTGGTGGCCGGCAATATCCTGTCCATCCTCATTGGCATCGTGCTGGGCGACCTGGGAGTATCGACGGCGATGGAGGCATCGGCCGAAGGCATGAAGGGAATGACCGAGACCATCCTCATCGCCCTGATGGCAGGGGGAATGATGGAACTGATACGCAGGGGTGGTGGAATCGGGTATCTCATTTATCACCTCACGCGAAGGGTGAAGGGAAAGCGAGGTGCCGAAAGTGCGATAGCGGCATTGGTGTGCCTGACGAACTGCTGTACGGCAAACAATACGGTGGCGATTCTTTCGGTGGGGAAAATCAGCGCGGAGATTGCCGAGCGTTATGGTGTGGACCGTTGCAAGAGTGCTTCTTTGCTCGATACTTTTTCCTGCGTGGTGCAGGGGCTGATCCCCTATGGGGCACAGCTGCTGATAGCAGCAGGATTGACGGGACTGAACCCCATAGAACTGATTCCACACCTCTATTATAACTTTGTGCTTGCCGTTGTGGCGATAGGGGGCATAGTGTTCCGCTACCCCAGGAAATACAGTTGATTCATTCTTGATTGAAAAACAATTCCTCGTTTTTGAAAGTCAGATTTATTCAACTTTCGCTGGGTTCAAATAGATTGTGTTTCAGAGGTAGCGGTATGCTCCGAAGGGGCAACATGTGAATGAGCCCAGTGAAAGTTGAATCGGATTTATTCTACATACAGCACCAGTCCCTTCAGGTATTCCCCTTCAGGATGATAGATATTGATGGGATGGTCGGCAGGCTGGTGGAGTTGATGAAGGATGCGTACATGCCGCCGGCTCTGTGCGGCAGCCGTGAAGACAGCAAGGCGGAATTGCTCCTTGTCGACGGCTTGGCTGCAGGAGAAGGTGAAGACGATGCCTCCCGGGCGTATTTTCCTGAAAGCGATGGCATTGAGGCGCGTGTAGCCTTTCAGGGCGTTGCGCAGCGCATCCTTGTGCTTGGCAAAGGCGGGAGGGTCGAGGATAATCAGTTCGTAGTCGCCTCCGGCACGCTCCAGATATTTGAAGGCATCCTCGCAGAAGGCCTCATGACGAGGGTCGTCGGGGAAATTCAGCGCAATGTTGCGATTGGTGAGTTCGATGGCTTTTGCCGAGGCATCCACACTATGTACGCTCAGGGCACCTCCGCGCATGGCATAGACGCTGAAGCCGCCCGTATAACAGAACATGTTGAGGACGTTCTTCCCCTTGGCGTAGGTTTCGAGTAGCGCACGGTTGTCGCGCTGGTCGACAAAGAAGCCGGTCTTTTGTCCCTCCAGCCAGTCGATATGGAATTGGAGTCCGTTTTCCACAGCCACGTTGACATCCGTATGGCCTGTGAGAAAACCGTCCTTGGCTCCCAAATGTGCCTTGAAGGGGAGGGTGGTCTCTGACTTGTAGAACACGTGCTTGACTCTTCCTTCCGTGGCCTCGTGGATGACATCAGCAATATCCTGGCGCGAGAAGTGCATGCCCACGGAATGAGCCTGCATGACAGCGGTGTCGGCATAGAGGTCGATGACGAGTCCTGGAAGCTGGTCGCCTTCGCCATGTACAAGCCGGAACATCGTGTTGTCGGGGCGCACCAGTCCCAGCCGCTTGCGCACCATCCATGCCTCGTGGATGCGGGAGAGCCAGAAGCGGCGGTCGATGGGCTCATCCTGAAAAGTGAGCACGCGGACGGCGATGGAGCCTATCTGATAATGGCCTTTTGCCACAAAGGCATATTCATAGCCCTCGGGCGTGGGGATGCTCTCCACTACGTTGACGATGTCGCCTTCCTGCAGCGAGGGGCCGTCAATCTTGAAGATGGCACCGCTGAATACCCAGGGGTGGAAGCGCTTCAGGCTTTCGCCTTTGCCATGGCGAAGAATGATATTTGTCATAGGAAAATGCAGAAGGGGGATGAGGATTAAGGACTGTCAAGCGTTGGAATCGTCGTGCCCGGTGGGGCAGGGAATGAGGCAATACTCTCCCGATGCGTGAAGTTTCGACATGGCTTTATAGAGATGGATGCAGGCCGCGGCATCGGTGGCGGCATATACGCGTTGCTTTTCCTCCAGCACATCGGCTTCCCAATTTGAGAGCTGTGCGTTTTTTGAAATGCGTTTCTGAAAGAAATTGGCATAGAGTTTCTGCAGGCTCATATCCTCAATGCCCATACCTGCGGCGATATACTGAAGGTCGGTGAAGCCTGCGGGATGAAGGTTGGGGTTGCGATGGGCAAGGGCACGGAAATCATCGTGAAGCGAGAGTCCCACCTTATGGATGGAGGGGTCTTCAAGAATGGAGGAGATGCACGAGGGGAAGCCCATGAAATTCAGCCGGAAGAGGAAGCATATATCCTCGGTGGAGATTTGCAGGAGGGCTACGGGATATTGCTGTCCGCGCTTGAAGGCGGGACGTGTCTCGGTGTCGATGCCAATGAGGGAGAACTTGCGGATATACTCTGCGGCTCTCAGGGCTTCCTCTTCGCTTTGTACGACTATGATCTTTCCCCCAAAGACATAGCGTTCGAGATGAGGAATGAACGACTTGTCGGTTTTTGAAAAGAGTTGATACATGGATTCAATGTTTTATAGGCTGTGTGTCCTATAAGGTCCTATGAAGAATGTGTGACAGCATTTACACTCGCTGACACCATCTTACAGCTCGTCGACACCACCGGCGGCTATCACCTGGTGGATGGCGGTGAGCGCACCTAACAGACGCATGCCCCAATTGCTCCTGAAATCCTGAAGGCACTCATAGAGACTGACTTGCATGGCTTCCTCATTTTCCTGACGGAAGGTTTCCACCATATTGCGCAGGGACTGGTAGCAGTCGGCCAGGCATTCGCTGATGGTGGAGACGACGGGGGAGTCGGCATATTTGGAATCGGGGTGGTAGACATCGAGAAAATCATCGTCTTCCCGAAGGATCATGGCCATATTGAGCCGCACAAAATCATAGTCCTGTTCGGTCACAATATCTTGCACATAGCCATAGTATTCCTCGATTTCTTCCAGAGATGCTGCACGATAGTAGAGCACGGGGAGCAGTTGCTGCATGACTTGGGTGAACTCGCCCCGTTCGGAGCCTTCGCATTGTTCTACCTGAATGCAGAATTGGGTGGCAGTGCTGACGAAATCCAGCACATCATGCCTGAAGAGATGGTCGTGGCTGAATAGATGATTGTCAGAGAGTTCCATAATAGTAGTAGTACCAATAGGTTTCACCGTATGCTTCGCGCATCTGGTTGGCTTCAGCCCATGAAGGCTTGCCTTTTTTTGCGTTCGTTTGTGTGCGGATTTTTTTCTGAAGGCTGGTGAAATCGTTGTAGTTTGTTTCGATTGCGGCGTTGTGATAGACAAGGATAGGATTGGCCGACTTATGGTTGTAGAGGGTCAGAGCCTCCTGTTCCGCACGCTGGAGGCTGTCTGTGGGGATATTTTTGCATTGTTCTGCCAAAGCCGGCAGATTGCGTTCGAGCATGCTGTGCAGCCGCAGGCGTGCGTGGGGCGTGGGATGATTGCCAGCTGAGATGAAAAAGCCTGGGGCGGGGAGAGAATGCCCCAGCGGGGAAGTGAAGAAACTCTCGCCCAGAATTCCCAGATGTTCGAGGGCGATGATGCGCTCCTGGACGATGGCTGCCGACGGCTGCTCGCACGTGCGGCCCGTCAGGAGGGCTTCGTCGTAATGTCCTGTCAGGTTGAGTCGCTCCATACGCTGTACAATAGTGGTCTGCTCGTCGGGACTGGTGAAGGTGCAGAGCAGGAAGATGGCGGCAAACAGCATCATGAGCGTCTGGAGGAGTGGAGGCCTCTGCCTGAAGTGGAGGCCGCGGACAGCGATGACGGCTATGCCCATGGCTATGGTCATGGCTGCCAGCCCGATGTGGAAAGGCTGCAATTGCAGGATTTGCTGCAGCTGGCTGTCTGATTGGGCTTGGCTGCGGAGCCAGAAGAGCAGACGCTCTGCCTGCAGACGCGAGGCATAGAAATATACAAATGCTCCGAAGAGCACGATTCCTATGAAACGTGCCCTCCGGAGAATCTGCATGCTGAAGGTGGTTGACAGGGTCATTCTGGTGGGGTATGATATCAAGGCATTGCCCTTTTTCCAAAATCTGGAGGGAGGGTGGGGTGAAGAGCGGCTCCCGCATTCTTGTTGGGCCGAAACCTTGATGAAGAACGGGCAAAACGGGAGCCGCCTTTCGGCGAAACGCTGGAAGAGAGTATGCCGCCGAATTATTTACCCTTGGTCTTGGCCTTTGTGGCTTTCTTCACGGGTTTCGCAGGCGCCAGGGCTTTTTCTGCCGTGGGCTCCACGGGTGTGGGATTCTTGCGAAGCACCATGGCAGAGCGTGCAGGCAGATAGAGTTTGAGCCATCCCTTGCCGTCGCGTGCGAGCAGCGGGTCGAAATTGGTGAAATGCTTCACGCTGTCGTCGTTCAGTCCGAAGCCGCCATAGGCAGGGGCGTCGGTGTTGAGCACTACGGAATAGTCGCCCTGAGGCACCATGAAGCCATAGTCGGTGAAGGAGCGGTTGGGGGAGAAATTGAAGAAGAAGTAGAGGTCGCCACGACAATATGCCAGCACCTGGTCGCCATCATTGTGCCAAATTTCCTGCACTGGAGTCTTCTGGAATTTCTTCATGCCGCGAATCAGCTTGATCATCGCCTCGTCAAAATCGCCGAGATAATGGTAGCAGAGCTCCTTGTTGTCGACGAGGTTCCACTGGCGGCGGGCATACTTGTAGCTCCATCCGTTGCCCTCGCGGGGGAAGTCGATCCATTCGGGATGTCCGTATTCATTGCCCATGAAGTTGAGGTAGCCGCCATTGATGGTGGATGCCGTGGCGAGCCGAATCATCTTATGGAGAGCGATGCCACGGTGGGCCATGAAGTTTTCGTCGCCCTTCTTGAAATGCCAGTACATGTCGGCATCAATGAGGCGGAAGACGATGGTCTTGTCGCCCACGAGTGCCTGGTCGTGGCTTTCGGCATAGGATATGGTGGCTTCGTCGGCACGGCGGTTGGTGAGTTCCCAGAAGATGCTTGAGGGTTTCCAGTCCTCGTCCTTGCGTTCCTTGATGGTCTTTATCCAATAGTCGGGGATGTTCATCGCCATGCGGTAGTCAAAGCCCATACCGCCGTCCTTGAAGGGCAGGGCGAGACCAGGCATTCCCGACACCTCTTCGGCAATGGTGATGGCATTGGGATTCACCTCATGTATCAGCACGTTGGCCAAGGTCAGATAGCAGATGGCATCTACATCCTGGGAGCCATTGTAGTAGTCGCCATAACCTCCGAAAGCCTGTCCGAGGCCGTGGCTGTAATACAGCATGGAGGTGACTCCGTCGAAGCGGAAGCCGTCGAAATGATATTCCTCAAGCCAGAAGCGGCAGTTGGAGAGCAGGAAGTGGATGACATCGTTTTTGCCATAGTCGAAGCAGAGGCTGTCCCATGCAGGATGTTCGCGGCGGTCGCCCTGGCAGAAGTACTGGCAGGGGTCGCCGGCAAAGTTGCCCAGACCCTCATTCTCATTCTTGACGGCATGGCTCTGCACGAGGTCCATGATGACAGCGATGCCTTGCTCATGGGCAGCATCGATCAGGGCCTTCAGTTCGTCGGGGGTGCCGCACCGACTGCTGGCAGCAAAGAAAGAGCTGACGTGATAGCCGAAGGAGCCATAGTAGGGATGCTCCTGAATGGCCATAATCTGGATGCAGTTGTAGCCATCCTTGACGATGCGCGGGAGGACATTCTCGCGGAATTCATTGTAGGTTCCCACCTTCTCGGCGTCCTGCGACATGCCGACGTGGCACTCATAAATGAGCAGAGGATCCTTGCTGGCCTTGAATTTCTTCACCTTGAATTCATAGGGCTGTTCGGGAGCCCATACCTGTGCGCTGAAGATGTGGGTGTGTTCATCCTGTACGGCACGCGTGCAATAGGCCGGGATGCGTTCGCCCTGTCCGCCTTCCCAATGTACGGAAAGCTTATAGAGGTCGCCATGATGGAGAGCTTTGGAAGGGAGTTTCAATTCCCAGTTGCCGCTCTCGCCCACTTTCTTGAATTCATATTCCGGCATTTCCTTCCAGTCGTTGCACTGGCCGATGAGGAAAATCCTGGTGGCATTCGGTGCCCATTCGCGGAGCACCCATTGTCTTGGGGTACGGTGGAGTCCAAAATATAAGTGTCCGCTGGCAAAATCCTTGAGGGAATTTCCGGCAGTCAGTTCCTTCATCTTACGTTCGGCGTAGTCATAACGCCCCTGGATGGCATCGTTGAAGGGTTCGAGCCAAGGGTCTTTCTTGACGATTTTCAGTTTTGGCGCAACCTTTTTCTCTGATGCCGCCTTGACAGATTTCTTTGCCATAGTATTATAGATTAGGTGGTTTTGTCGAAATGTGAGATGTGGGTTTTGGGGGGTAGTGCTGGAGGCCCCAAGGCTTCCTATTTGGCCTCGCGGCGGCCGTTGACGTAAGTTCCCGAGGCTATCTTGTTGCCGTTCTTGTCGTATTCCGTGAATTTTCCGTCGCGCTCTCCCTCTTTGTAGGCCCCCTCATAGCGCGTGCCGTCGGCCAGGATTTCAATGCATTTTCCATGCTTCATCCCCTGCTTGAAGCGTCCCTTGTACTTATCGCCGTTAGAGGAGCGCAGTATGCCTTCGCCATCCATCAGGCCGTTGGCCCATTCGCCGTTGTATTCATCGCCGGCCTTGGTCTTGTAGACTCCCGTGCCATGAGGCTTGTTGTGTTGCCACTCGCCCGAATAGGTGGCTGCTCCCTTCCAGGTGAACACACCGCGTCCGCTCTGCTCTCCATCCAGAAATTGGCCTACGTATTTGTTGCCGTTGGCAAAGGTGAAAACCCCCTCTCCCGTGCGCGCCCCATACTGGTACTGGCCTTCATACACATCCCCGTTGCGGAACTTGTAGATGCCCTTACCATGCTGGTTGTCATCGCGCCATTCTCCTGAATAGACATCGCCGTCGGCATAGTAGAAGGTGCCGAAGCCATTGCGCATGTTGTCGGCCCAGTTGCCTTCGTAGCGGGAATTGTCGTGCCAGTCGAACACGCCCTTTCCCTGCTTCTTGTCGTCCACCCAATGGCCTTTGTAGTAGGCTCCTGACACGTAGGTATACACCCCTTCACCATTGCGCTTGTCGGCTTTCCAGTCGCCTTTGTAGATGTCGCCATTATAGTAGTACATGGTGCCCTTTCCTTCCTTCTGGTTGCGGTACCAAAGTCCCTCATAGCGGTTGTTGTTCAGGAAATAGTAGGTGCCTTTTCCATGCTGCTGGTCGTTGAACCAGGAGCCTTGGTATTTTTCTCCATCCGCAAAAATGAGAATACCATCGCCGTTGCGCTTGCCCTTCAGGTAGAATCCCTCGTAGACATCGCCATTCCTGAACTGCGTGCGGCCCTTTCCGTTGGGCTTGTTGTTGGTCATGTCGCCAGTATAGATACTGCCGTCCTTGAAGGTGTAACTTCCCACCTGGAGTTTCTGTGCAGAGACTCCAAGCGTGCTGAGCGTTGCCAATGACAATGCGGTGAGTATAGTGCGTATTCTAAACATTAGTTGTTGGGGTTTTATGGGGGTGATATTCAGGGGGGCTGCCCGGTTGCTTGGCAATATGGAATGCTCCCGACAAAGGGATGCTCCAGATGAGGAAGGATTTGTTTCCAAGGCCAAGCACTAAAGCCGGACGTGGAATTTCGCATGTTTTGTGCCTCATGCTCCATGCTTCATGTCTGTTCCTTCATGCCTGATGCCTCTTTCCAGGGAGAAAAGGCGATGGCTCTGCAAGAGCGGGTAGCACGCGCAAATTTAGCACTTTCTTTGTTGCCAGCCAAGAAATCACGTTTTTTTTTATGGGGTGTGGATTTTCATCTTCCTCCTTCGCACTTTGGGGATAGCCGAAAGCAGAGTTTCACTTCATCGTGCGGCTTGCAGGCTGCCAGTGTCCGATAGCGGAAAATCTGCTTGCAGGATTTGCCGGTGGCGGGGAGGTAGCTTAGCGGTTTGCTGTCACCAGAAACTGCTCTGCGCGTGCCAAGTCCTCAGGAGTGTCGATACCGATGGTTTCAATGTCGGTGTAGCCTACCGTAATGCGGAATCCGGCCTCCAGCCAGCGAAGCTGTTCCAGGCTTTCGGCCTGCTCCAGGATTCCGGCGGGCAGTTCTGTGATTTCCTTAAGGGCTTCCGTGCGGTAGGCATAGAGGCCGATGTGCTTATAAAAAGTGTGGGACTTGAGCCATTCGCTCTCGTCCTTGCCGCGCAGGTAGGGCACGATGCTTCTGGAGAAATAAAGGGCCTGATGCTGACGGCCAATGACTACCTTGGGGGAGTTGGGATTTCGGAGCTGATTGATGCTGGCATCGGAGGGGAAGGGCTTCACCAATGTGGCGATGTCGGTCGCCGGCTGGTCGAAACATTGCATCACGCTCTGCAGTTGGGTGGGATGGATGAAAGGCTCATCGCCCTGAACGTTGATGACCACATCGGCCTTGATGCCACACTTGGAGTAGGCCTCCTGGCAGCGGTCGGTGCCGGAGCGGTGGTGGGTGGAGGTCATGATGACTTTGCCTCCGAAGCTTTCAACGGCCTGTTCTATCCTGGTGTCGTCGGTCGCCACGAAAGTGTCGGGAATCATGCTGCTGACGCGACGGTAAACATGTTCGATGATAGGGCTGCCACCAAGCATCGCCAGAGGTTTGGCGGGGAAGCGCGTAGAGGCGTAGCGGGCTGGAATAATAGCGACGAATTTCATCTTTTATGCAAGGGAATGGGGATTATGGAATGAGGTGTATGGATGGAGGTTGGGAATGAGCGGTGAAAAGGGTGGGAGCGGGGGACGGAGAGAGCGTCTGGGAAGAAAAGGCCTGACTTCGTGGTCTATGCAGAAGGGCGGGACAAAGAGCCTGATGCCGGGGACAAGAAGGTGGGAGAGAAAGATAAGGTTAGGGGCAGAAGATGCTCCAGCGTATCAGTCGAACACGTCCTCGGTGGTGTCATCGGGCGGAGTGGTCAGCACATCGTCGCCCATGGCATCGCCTCCAATCTGCACGCTTTCCGAATAGGTGATGCTGTCGGTTGTCATCACGAACTCTTCGTGCGGGTCGTAGCCCAACGCCGTGGTGCGGTACACCTTTTTCATATAGTAGGCCCAAATGGGGAGGGCGGTGGATGCTCCCTGTCCGAGGCTCATGCTATTGAAATGGATGTCGCGATCCTCACCGCCTACCCAGCAAGCCGTGACCAGACGGGGAACGTAGCCCACAAACCATCCGTCGGAGTTGTTGTTCGTCGTTCCCGTCTTGCCGGCTATAGGACCCTCGAAACCATATTTGAAGCGAAGCCTGCGGCCGGTGCCTTGGTCGATGACGGCACGCATCATGTCGATCATATAGTAGCTGGTCTGTTCGGTAATGACCTCGTTCATGCGCGGAGTGAACTCTGCAAGGATGTTTCCCTCATTATCCTCGATGCGTGTGACGAGGAGGGGGGCACACCTGATGCCGCGGTTGGCAAAGGCGGTATAGGCTGATGCCATTTCTGCCACGGTGATGTCGCACGTGCCAAGGCAGAGGGAGATGGAGGGATGTATGTCGGGATTGACGACACCGAAGTTGCTGAGGTAGCGTCGGAGCTTATTTCCCGTGGGGTCGACCTGATACATCAGTCCTGCCGTCACCCAGTTGTTGGATTGCGACAATCCCCATTTCAGCGTGACCATTTCGCCGTATCTTGCCTTGCTGCCATTTCGGGGCGACCAGGGCTGTCCGGAGACGTAGTAGGTGCGGTGTACATTTGCCACCACATCATTGGGCGTGTAGCCTTCCTCCATGGCCATGGCATAGACGAAGGGCTTCATCGTGGAGCCCACTTGCCTGCGGCCTTGCATCGCCATATCGTACTGGAAATGCGTGTAGTTCAATCCGCCCACATAGGCTTTCACATAGCCGTTGGTCGGGTCGATGCTCACCAGTCCGGAGCGCAGGAACGACTTGTAGTAGCGTATGGAGTCAAGAGGGGTCATGGTCGTGTCGATATCGCCATGATAGCTGAACACGGTCATGGGTGTCGGTTCGTAGAATGTCTGGAAAATCTGGCTCTCGCTCATCCCGTCGGCCTTCAGATGCCGGTAGCGGTCGGTCTGGCGCATGCTTCTTTCAAGTATGCGCTTGATATCGGATGCAGAAAGATTGGTGGAGTAGGGGAAATTGGGCGACGAACTTTTCTGCTTGTTGAACTGTGGCTGGAGTTCGAGAGCCACATAGCCGAACACGCTTTCTTCGGCAAAACGTTGCATGCGGGAGTCGATGGTGGTATAGACTTTCAGTCCGTCGGTATAAATATCGTAGGTGTTGCCGTCTTTCTTGTGGTTCTTGTTGCACCATCCATAGAGCGGGTCGTTTTCCCAGGCTATGGAGTCGGCATAGAACTGCTGCATCTGCCATTCGCGATAGTTGCTTTTCTGCGGACGCTGTGCGGTGAGAATCTGCCGGAGATATTCGCGCAGGTAGGTGGCGGTTCCTTCTTTGTGGTCCACACGGTGGAAGTTCAGTCGAAGTTCCTCGCCTGCCAGACTTTCGCATTCACTCTCTGAGATGTAGCCCGCCTTTACCATTTGTTCCAGCACGACATTCCGGCGTGCCAGGCACCGTTCGGGATTTCTCACGGGATTGAAATACGAAGGGTTCTTGCACATGCCAATCAGCATGGCGGCCTCATTGACAGTGAGCTGCTTCGGCGATTTGCCGAAGTACACGTTTGCTGCCGTCTTGATGCCCACGGCATTGTGCAGGAAGTCGAAATAGTTGAGATAGAGCGTCATGATTTCTTCCTTGGTATAGTAACGTTCTATCTCTACGGCAATGACCCATTCGATGGGTTTCTGAAACAGGCGTTGCGTCGTGGTGCTCGCCGTTTCGGAATAGAGTTGCTTGGCAAGTTGCTGCGTGATGGTGGAGCCTCCTCCTGCATTCTTGTTGCCGAGGATTCCGCGCTTGATGATGGCACGTCCCAGCGCTTTGATGTCGATGCCGGAATGCTCATAGAATCGGGCATCCTCTGTGGCGATAAGAGCCTGAAAGACGTAGGGCGAGATGCTGTCGTAGCCCGTGAATACACGATTCTCGCTTCTCGACCATGTGCCCAGCAACTTTCCGTCGGATGTGATAGCCTGTGAGGCATAGCGGCTGATGGGACTTTGTATTTCCTCAAGGTCAGGCATATAGCCTATCCAGCCCTTTGAGATACTATAGAATCCCAAGGCTATCAGGGCTATGGTGAGGACGAAGAGGCTCCAGAGTGTGGCGATAAATTTTCGGCGCATAGAATGAAGTAAGGATAGGGAGAGAGTCCTGCCATGGCTTCCTGCGGCTGCAGGGTGTGACGGCAGATGGGGAGGAGGAAAAATCGGGAAATGGCCAAACGGCAGGTTCCGGTGTGTGAGGCTCCTGCCGTTTGGCCACTGTATCGGTTGTAATGTTTAGAAGAGATACTGGTCGCTGATGCTCTTGCCATTCAGTTCCCTGCGTATGGTCTCGGCAAAGAGTGCGGCAACCGTCAGTTGCTTCACCTTAGCGCATTTGCCATGGTAGGGAATGGAGTCAGTGAACACCATTTCCTCCAGCGCGCTCTTTTCCACTCGCTCATCGGCAGGTCCTGACATGATGCAGTGGCTGGCGATGGCACGCACGGAGCGTGCGCCCTGTTGCTTGATAAGGTCGGCAGCCTTGGTGATGGTGCCTGCGGTGTCCACCATATCGTCGATAATCACGACATCCATATCCTTGACGTCGCCAATCAGCGTCATCGTTGCCACCTCATTGGCACGTGCCCGAGTCTTGTTGCCGATAATCAGCGGGCAGTCGAAATATTTGGCATAACTGCTGGCACGTTTTGAGCCGCCCACATCAGGAGAGGCGATGCAGAGGTTTTTCAGATTCAGGCTCTTGATGTAGGGGACCATAATGCTTGAGGCATAGAGGTGGTCGACGGGAACCTCAAAGAACCCCTGTTCCTGATCGGCATGAAGGTCCATCGTCAGCACGCGGTTCACTCCAGCCACGCTGAGCAGGTTGGCCACGAGTTTTGCGGCGATGCTGACGCGCGGTTTGCTCTTGCGGTCTTGGCGTGCCCATCCGAAATAGGGAATGACGGCATTCACCGTACGTGCGGATGCGCGCTTGGCGGCATCAATCATCAGCAGGAGTTCCATCAGATTGTCAGAGCTGGGGAAGGTGCTCTGTACGAGATAGACATCGCAGTTGCGTACGCTTTCTTGGTAACATACTTCAAACTCTCCGTCGGAGAAATAGGTGATTTCGAGTTGGCCGAGGGGTACTCCAAGGTTTTCACAGAGTTTTTCGGCAAGATACTTCGACTTGGAGCCAGAGAAGACTTTGAGATTCGTGCTCATGGTGTGGATATTGAAAGGATATGTTTTTAGGTTGTGAATGCGTGGGGGGGGGAATAGCGTATTACACGGCAAATATAGCAATAATCATTTGGCTGCTGGTGCTGTTGCCCTTGAAAACGCGTATTTTATTTTTTTTGCTGTTGGATTTTGCCATCTGAGGTTCTTTTGCATTACGTATTATGCCGTCGTCCGTCCCACATGATGGCACGGGGCTTCGTCAGGGGCGGTCCAGCAGACTCTTCGTACGTGCGACAATGGTCTCTGCCGTTTCCTGGCTGATGCCCTCTGTCCCATGCAGGACGCAGGCAACAGCTTTCAGTGCTTTTTGCTTCATGCGTGCCTCACCGGCACGCACGCCACTGGCAAAGCCGCCAGGGGTGAGCAGTTGGGTGTTGAAATAGCCGTCAGACATATTGTAGATGGATGGAAGACTGTGTGAATAAAAAAACTGGACAACTGGTTTGCGAATGGCATGAAAACGACAACAGGGACAACAGGGGGCAACTTTTTGATTATAGTTGCCTTGATTGTCGTTGACCATGCAATCGGCAACCATCAGAACAGGATTTCATGAAAAGCGTTCGGCAAAAAGTTGTTTTCTGTGGTTTCGGTGGTCGTAACAAATGTAGATGTTTGTCCGCGTATGGAATCAGACAACGGTGGATGCCGGGAACCGTGGTGGTTCCCCCGTCAGCAGAAGCGGGCGGCGAGCGTCTGGTGAGGGATGATGGTTGAGATGTTATGGCCGTCGGGCGTATAGTTCGGATTGCTGCTGCAAAACAGGCGTGCGGCAAGGTCGCGCATTTCTTCGAGCGAAAGTTGCTGGCCTACGGGTATCGCCATCTTGCGTGCCATGACGAGAGCCAGACGTTGGGAAATCTCCTCCTTGGCATCCGTGGGATGCGATGAGGCATCGCTCACCATGTTCTGCAGCAGTAGGACGGGATTGATGCCTTCCAGCCCGCCGGGGACGGCAAGGATGGAGTAGGTGCCTCCGCCCAGCGGACTGAGGTCAAACCCAAGATTCTCCAACTCTTCGCCCATGCTTTGCAGTACGACGGCTTCGGCAGGGGAGAAATCCACAAGTTCAGGAAACAGCAGCCTTTGCGATGTGGAGGTGTGGCTGGTGCTGTCGCTCACAATCTCGTCGTAGAGGATGCGGAGGTGGGCACGCGGGGCATCGATCATCAGCAGGCCTTCCTCGATGGGGCAAAGCAGGTAGCGGCCACGGTATTGCAGGAATTGTGCGGTGGCGATGTCCCATCCGCTTTGCTCCTCAATAGTCTGGCTGGAATATAGCGTATCAGGAATGTCCTGCTTTGGAGCTTCCGGAACGAACATGGCTGCTTGCGGCTTCACTGGCGGCTGCATGTCTTGGAAAGCAGGGGTGCTGCCGGTGAACTCCGGAATGGGGGGAACATCGGCAGGAGTGTGAGCACCAGGCTGGAAAGATGGTGGAGGAATGGAGGCAGAGCGAGGTGTCGGCATCGGGCTCTGGGGATTTTCGTAGAGCGAAGTTGGCTTGGGAGAAGGGGAGCTCACAAAGGGATTAAACTCCGGATTGATCTTGATTTGTGGTGGACGCACATTTTCTGCATTTCCATCAAACAATGGAATGTCGGGACGTCCGGCAGTGTCGAAATCAATGGTGGGAATGGCATTGAATTTTCCCAAAGCCTCGCGTATGCCTGCCAGGACAATTTGCCAGATGGTCTGGTCGTCTTCAAATTTTATCTCAGTCTTTGTGGGATGGATATTGACGTCGATTTTGGCAGGGTCAACCTCAAAAGTCAGGAAAAAGGGTACCATTTCGCCTTCAGGAATCAAGCGTTCGTAGGCATTCTGCACAGCCTTGGCAAAATAGGGATGGCGCATAAAGCGTCCGTTGACGAAGAAGAATTGCTGTGCGCCTTTTTTCTTGCTGCTTTCCGGAGTGCCGGTATATCCTGAGATACGTACGATGGGAGTCTCCACACTTACGCTCAGAAGATGCTTGTCGATGCGCTGGCCGAAAATGTTGACGATGCGCTGGCGGAAATTCCCTGCGGGGAGCATGAGAAGCAGACCTGCGGGGGTGGACATCTTGAAGGAAATTTCCGGATGTGCCAGAGCTATCCGTTCAAATTCTGTCATGATGTTGGCCATCTCCGTCTGGTTGCTCTTCAGGAATTTCCGTCGGGCGGGGATATTGAAGAAGATATTGTTGACCGTAAAGATGGTGCCTTCGCAGCAAAGGTCAGGCTCCTGGCTGATGAGTTTGGAACCTTCGATGTTTATTCTAGTGCCTATTTCCTCTCCCTTCTGCCGGGTGCGGAGTTCTACTTGTGCCACGGCAGCAATACTTGCCAAAGCCTCTCCCCGAAATCCCATGGTGCGGAGGGCAAAGAGGTCGGTGGCTGTCTGTATCTTCGATGTGGCATGACGTTCGAAGGAGAGTCGGGCATCCGTCTCGCTCATGCCTTTTCCGTTGTCGATGACCTGTATGGAGGTTTTGCCGGCATCCGTCACGACAACTTCAATAGACGTGGCTCCAGCGTCAAGGCTGTTTTCCAGCAGTTCCTTGATGACGGAGGCCGGACGTTGTATGACCTCACCGGCTGCTATTTGGTTGGCTACGCTATCGGGTAAAAGATGAATGATGTCAGACATGCGATGTGTGTGGGGTGGGGTGATGATATTGCTGTATAACTGCAACCGAAGTCAAATTTTCTTGTTGCCATTGTTGTCCCTTTGTTGTCGTGTTGTTGTTTTGACGACAACAGGGACAATAGGGGGAGGACAATTTTTGGAAGTGAAAAGGGCAAGCAAGTATCCTATTGCCCGTCTGAGTCGTTTTCTGTGCTCCTTTCTTCCAGTTCTCCCCCTGTGGTGTTTTCGCCGGCATTCTTCCCCTGTCCTTCTGTATTCGCGGAATCGGCTTTAGCCTCTTCGTTTGCCTTGTCGGCTTCAGTGGTTGTAGGCTCAGGTGCGGGCACAATCTTGTCGGCCAGGCGTTTCAGAGTCTGCATAGGGGCGCGTCGGCGAGGCATGGCTTTGAGTTTGTTGGCATCGCTCTTTCCACGCCATTCGAAGAGGTCGTACTTGTCGCGTGGCCGTATGTCCCCAAACCATGCGAATCCCGGCAACCTGGTCCTTTCCGGGGGAGCCTGTCCGAGGGGATAGGTGCTGCATTGTGGTGAGGGAAATCCCACAAGGCGCTGGAGTTTTCGCTTTTCGATATAGGTCCTCAGTTTTGCAGCCTCTATATAGTTGGAATAGAGGAAGGTGCTGTCTTTTTCCATAGGATGGTTGATGACGCACCCATTGCCATCCACCCAGCATTGGTTGATGTCGCCATTGCTGAAATATGCTCGCATCAGATTGCCTGCCACTTGGTCAAAGAGGGTGGTGTCGGGCAACTGCTCGATCATCAACGCCTGCTGGTCGACATAGATGGAGTCGATGGTGGAGTCGCACAGGTACACGCTGATCACCTCGCCCAGAATCTGGCGGTTCTCACTCCATGCTATGGGGTCTTTGTAGAGCCTCATGCAGCTGTCTTTGGAGGTATAGCTGAGCGAGTCGCACACCATCTGTATGTCGCTCTTATAGGCGCGGACGTGGAAATATCCCAGGAGATTACGGTATACGGAGTCGGTCTTGAGATGGAACGATTCCATGCGGAGCGTATCGGCATGAACGTAGAGGGTGTCATCGCCCTGACTGTAGTCCTTTGCCAATGCGCTGTCCGTACAGAGGGCTTTGCCTTCCTTTTGGTCGTACCATCCATAGTGTCCTGTGAGCATCATCTTGTTCTTTTCATCGGTGAACACGATGTTGCCGAAGGCATGTGATTTCTGTGTCTCCTTGTCATAGAAGATGCTGTCGCCCGTGATTTTTCGTCCTTGGTTGAAGAGTTCCGGACGATTGTAGAGGCGTGCCTTTCCGTCAGCGGTGGAATAGTAGCCGTCTTCGGTGTATATTCTGCTCTTTCCGCTCAGAATGTTTGAAGGGCCTGTGGCATGAGCCATCTTATTGCTGACATCGTAGTGCAGGGTATCGGTGATGAGCGAGTCCTTGGAATCGTTCGTGAGGAGCACGTTGTAGTGGAACAGTGCCGTTTTTGTCTTGGTGAAGTATTCACCGTCCTGACTGGTCAACTGTGTCTTTTGGTCAATGATTTTTCCTCCTGTGTCATAAAATCCCCGGTTTTCACGTCGTTCGTAGTTGAGGATATCGGTATAGAGTGTCATGGTGCCATGCTGCATCTCTACGTTGTCGAACACCTGTGCAAACTCCTGCGTGCCATCATAATAGAGGGAGTCGCCCTTTAGGGAGAGCGAGTCGCCTTGAGTCATGTGTACACGTCCGTAGGCGAGAAAGGAGTTGGAATTCTCGTAGACCACGGCAGAGTCGCAGGTGAGTATCATGCCATCGTGGGTGATGCGCACATTGCCGATGAGGATGTCACCGTCGCGGCTGATGCTGATGTCGTGATACAGCCTTTCGCTGGTGAAATGGATTCGCTTGTCCTCAGTAGTTTTCCTTGCGGGCTGAAAAGCATACATTTGGGCAAGAAACAGCATAAAGAATGCCGTTCCTGCCCAAATGAATTTGTGTTTTGGTTTCAAAATCCTCATAGCGGATTATTTTATCCAACCATCGTATTTGTACTTATACCCACGCCATTCGGGGGCAATGCGCGTATAGGTGGTGCGGATTTTCTCCTGTAGCCATTTTTCCTCGATGTTCTTCTTGCGGTCGGCCTCCACCACTCCTTTCAGCACCTGGAAATCCTCTGCCATGTTGGCGCGATGTCCCTCGATGCGGTTCTTGAGGCGTATGATGGCGCAGACCTCACTGCCGGTCTTTTCATTGATGATTCTGACAGCAGGACTGATTTCGCCGACTCCCATTCCTGCCACGATTTTTGCAATATCCTGCGGAAGGTCCTTCATTTCGAAGCGCGATGTCAGCGTGTGTGTCATCTCGTCCATGTTGGCCATAATGCCGCGGTTGAATTTTGTGTCCTTGTCATCGGAAAGGACGGGGGCTGCCTCATCGAAGGTGAATTTTCCTTCTCGGATGTCGGTGGCAATGGAGTCCAGTCTATTCAGGCAACGGTCGTACTCGCTCTCGGCAATTTCCGGCTTGATGATGATGTGTCGCACGTTCACCTTGTCGCCACGCTTTTCAATGAGTTGCATGATGTGGAATCCGAATTCTGTGCGTACGATTCTTGACACCTTATTGGGGTCGGTGAGCGAAAAAGCCACATCGGCAAATTCCTGCACCCATTGCCCGCGTCCAGAGAGTCCCAGTTCACCTCCGTAGCGTGCAGAACCGTCCTGGGAATAGATTTTTGCCATTTGTGCAAAGGTTTTTTCGCCGCTGTTGATGCGTTGTGCGATTTCGCGGAGTTTGTTCTCCACCTTGTCCACCTCCTCGCGGCTTACCTGCGGCACGCTGGTAATGATCTGTACCTCCACCTGCGTATTGATGAAGGGCAGGCTGTCCTCCGGCATTTTGCTGAAATAGTCGCGCACTTCAGCAGGGGTCACCTTCACATATCTTGTGAGGTTGTCGCTGACACCCTGTATCAGTTGCTGGGTGCGTGCCATTTCGCGGTATTGCTCACGCAGTTTGGCGATGCTTTTGTGGATGACGGCCTCGGCATTCTCGCGCGAACCGTACATCTGAATGGCTGCATTCACCTGTTCTTCTGCTATGCTGGCGGCAAATTGTTCATTCACCTCAATGGAGTCGAGTTCTGCCTGATGCAGATAGAGTTTGTCGATAGCCAGTTTTTCCGCTATCGTCGTATAAGGGTCTTCGATGCTCTCGCCCATCAATTCCATACTTACTCGAGTCTCCTCCACTTCAGAGAGCAGGATGGGGCTGTCGCCCACCACCCATATCACCTCGTCGACGATATTCTTTTTCCTCTCCTGTCCCATCGTGCCTATGCAGGCTGCAATCATAAGGGTGAGAGCCAAGAATCTTTTTACGATCATGCTTGTGTTCGGTATATTGGTTTGTTGCAGGTGGAATCGGATTGAATGCCTGCCATTGCAGAAATCTTTAGGATAAAAGTACGGTCGTTCCGTCAATCTGGGGCTGTCATTCAAGGCGTATCCACCTTTTCTTTCTGGCTTTGGTGGGAGTTCTGTAAAATCAGCGTGAATCTGATGGTTTCCGGTTCGGGAGAGAGCCACGGAATCCCAAGCCCTATGGACAACAGTGGCTTGCCCAAGGTGCCGCTTGGCTGTGTTCCCAAGGAGGTGCGCTTATGGGCTTTCAGTCTGCGGTCTCCCCAATGGCGCGTAAACCAGCAAATGGCTCTTTGCGGAACGCTTGAATCGCTGATTTTCAGAACGCCACATTAGTGCTTGTTGACAGTCTTAAGCACTTCAGTGTCAATGGTATAGGGGAATTTCGCACGGAGTTCCTTCACCCATGCTTCCTCCAGTTCTTGCTGGAGGTCAGTCACCACCTGCTGCTTGACATCGAGATACGTCTTGGGCTGTTTCTGCCGGCGTCCGGTGAGGAGAACTTGCTCAAAACCTTTGCGTACAGGCTTGATGACTCTCGTCTTGTCGCCAAAGCAGAGATTGTCGATGGTACTGTTCTCCCCCTTCTTGGCCAGGTAAGGTCCAGTGGCAATGACCACGACACTATCCTTGTTGACCGTTTCCTTGAGGTAGGCACTCAGCGTTTTGCCTTCGGGGAGTCCTTTCTTCAGCAATTTTGCCGTCTGTTTGGCAGCGGCAGTCGTTTTTCCACAGACGATGTAACCCGCATATCGCGGTTCCGTCCAGGCATATTTCTTTTTGTTCTTCTTGAACATGGCATGCAGTCCGTCGGTGTCTTCTGCTGCTGCATCCCACACCCGTTTTTTCGCCACTTCATAAAGCAAAAGGCCATCGTAGTACTCCTGTACCAGATATTTCAGGTCGGGGGTCTGCTGTTCCAGTTCCTCCAGAGTGGCAAGAAGGATTTGCTCGCGCGTCTTTCCCGTTTCTGCCATCATCTTTTCGATTCTGGCCTTTGCCGAAGCCTCATCAATGTTCTGGCGTTTCAATGCGGCAATGATGGTGGGATAGAGTGTATCGTAGGGTTCAAGTTGCTTGCGGTCGTGTACGAGGATGATGTGGTAGCCCACGGGCGAGAGAAAGGGCTTGCAGAACTGGTTGGGCTGAAGGGCATAGGCTACATCCTCAAATTCCTTGATGGTCATTCCCGGATAGATGGTGGGCAATTTGCCTCCTCGGGTGGCAGAACCGAAATCTTCGGAATATTCCTTGGCCAGTGCTGCAAAGTCAGCGCCTGAGCAGAGGGCATTGTAAAGGCTGTCGGCACGCTTTTCCACTTCCTGCTTCACCTCGTTGCTGTCGGTCTGTTTCAAGGTCAGCAGGATGTGGCTGCAGTCGATGAGGTCGCGTCCGGCAATACGCTCCACCTGTTTGTCGTAGAGCGAGCGTGCCACAGAGTCGATGTAGGCCTGGTCCACAAGATGCGGAGTGAGCTGCATGTCGCGGTAAGTGCGGTATTCATTGATGAAACTCGTCATCGTATCGACCTTCTGGCTTTCTGCCTCTGCCACTTTAAGTTTGTAGTTGAGGAACATCTCGACGTATTCTTCTACAGTCTTGCTTTCCACGGCTCCTTCTACGTTGTTGTTCTTATTGTAGGCGTATTCAAACTCGGCACGCGTCACGGGCTTTCCGGCTACAGTCATCAGAATGGGATTCTCTGCTGTCTGTGCCCATGCGGAAAGGCTGACGGAAACGGCTGCGATGAAGGCGGAGAGAATTTTTTTCATTGTTGCTATGTGGATAGTCTTGAAAAGATGGTGGGTCGTTTGTATGGATTGAAATCTGATTGCCCCATCATGGGGATAACGGATCTTGCGGGACATGGCTTCACCGTACATCGGTGGAGGTGGTGGAATGATAAGCGTAAAGGCGGGTGCATCAAGGATTGGCGGCTGACAGTCTTGCCAGCATGGTGGCCTATCCGCAGGGGAGCAATTTCCGTTTCTTTCAGAGAAGCGGTATGGCTCCACCAAGATTACGTCTGCATATCCTGCCCTTATACAGGATATGCAGACATAAAGCTCTTTTCAGGGGCTCCTGAAAGAGGGGTGTCAATCGGTGGAGTTGAATGTGGTGGGGATGTAGACTTTGTCTATGCCGGGGCGTGAGCCGACGAAAAGTCAAAATCCCTCCAGCTTAGTCGTGGCGGCTATAGTTGGGAGCCTCGCTGGTGATGGTGATATCGTGCGGATGGCTTTCGAGGACACCGGCATTGGTGATACGTACGAACTGGGCACTGTGCAGACGTTCGATGGTGGCGGCGCCACAATAGCCCATTCCGGAACGGAGTCCTCCGCAAAGTTGGTAGATGACCTCCTGTACTGTACCCTTATAAGGCACACGTCCGGCGATGCCTTCGGGGACAAGTTTCTTGACCTCGGTCACTCCGCTTTGGAAATAGCGGTCTTTCGAACCGTTTTCCATAGCTTCAAGGCTTCCCATTCCGCGGTAGGTCTTGAATTTTCTGCCGTTGAAGATGATGGTTTCGCCCGGGCTTTCCTCGCAGCCTGCCACAAGGCTTCCGATCATGACGCTGTAGCCACCGGCTGCAAGTGCTTTCACCACATCGCCGGAATAGCGCAGGCCGCCATCAGCAATAAGGGGAATGCCTGTACCTTCGAGTGCTTTTGCCACATCATAAACGGCACTGAGTTGGGGAACACCTACACCTGCCACTACACGGGTGGTACAGATACTGCCCGGGCCGATACCTACCTTTACGGCATCGGCACCAGCCTCTGCCAGTGCGCGTGCTGCCTCGCCGGTAGCAATGTTGCCGACCACGATGTCGACTCCCGTAAAGCGTGCCTTGGCTTCGCGCAGTTTTTCAATCACACCCTTGGAATGTCCGTGGGCAGTGTCGATGACGATGGCATCGGCGCCGGCATGAACGAGGGCTTCGATTCTTTCCATGGTGTCCATGGTGACTCCCACTCCTGCTGCCACACGCAGGCGGCCCTTGCTGTCCTTGCAGGCCATGGGCTTATCCTTGGCTTTGGTGATATCCTTATAGGTGATGAGTCCCACGAGCCGGCCGTCAGCATCTACAACGGGGAGTTTCTCTATCTTGTTCTGCTGAAGAATCTCGGCAGCTTCTGCCAGATTGGTGGCGGTGGTGGTGGTCACAAGGTTCTCGGACGTCATCACATCGTCAATGAGCTTCTCTTGATTGGTCTCAAAGCGGAGGTCGCGGTTGGTGACGATTCCCACCAGTTTCATGTCATCGTCTACCACGGGGATGCCGCCGATGTGGTATTCTGCCATAATTGCAAGTGCATCGCGTACGGTCTTTCCGCGCTGTATGGTGACGGGGTCATAGATCATGCCATTTTCGGCACGCTTCACGATGGCCACCTGCCGGGCCTGGTCCTCGATGCTCATGTTTTTGTGGATGACTCCAATACCACCCTCTCGTGCGATGGCAATGGCCATCTCAGCCTCTGTGACAGTGTCCATGGCTGCAGTGACGAAGGGGATTTTCAAGTCAATGTTGCGTGAGAATTTCGTTTCGAGCGATACGGTGCGCGGCAAAACATCGGAATAAGCGGGGATGAGAAGGACGTCATCGTACGTAAGACCGTCCATGACAATCTTGTCCTGAAGAAAACTTGCAATCATAGGTGTAGATGCGTTATTTATATATTATGATTGCGTGCAAAGTTACATATTCTTTATTGAACGCAAGGCATGCTCCCCTCTTTTTTTGGACTTTTTTTTTGTTTCGGGTGCAAAAAGGAAAACTATGATGTGAAGATGTGGAATTTTGGGATAATCTGGAATTGCCGGTAGAGGGGGAGGGGAGTAGTGGCTATCTGAATAGAAAAAAAATCGGCCTGTACGGTTGAAATCCTCTCTTCATAAAATAAATTCGACCTGTACGGATGAAACAATACCCATTCAGGCAGGGTGTTCTAAATGGCCTGTAAGGCAGATGCACAGTTCTGGCTGGAAGCCAGTACCACTAAACCCTGAATTCTGCCAAAGCGAATGTATAGAATTCACCTGACGTGAGCTTGATGAATTCCGTTTGAGACAAGATTCGTTGGATAACGGCAAAGTAATCAACCGTGTTGTCGATGTATGCTAACTTCATTGCCGACAAGGTTATTAACCTTGCGGCCGTAAGGTTAATAACCTTAATGCTGTAAGGTTAATAAGCTTGTCGGCGATATAGTAGTATTGGTTGGTGCTTCCTGTTAGCCAAGTTCATTGAAATCATTGTATGTGCTTGAAAAGCTGACACTGATGGACGCTGTGACATGAGCGGCAGGAGAACCGAAGGGGTGGCTCGATGCTCTGAAGAGTAAAGGGGTGTTCTATAAATTAGGTTGAGGCGATTTTTTTTTCTGTCGTGCAGTAGGTTTTTGTTTTTCAAGCACGCGCCCAATAATGGAAGATGTGGGC
>CAMGOT010000014.1 GCA_946060685.1 uncultured Bacteroidales bacterium | reverse complement strand
TCGAAATGCGGTGAACGGGTAACTGTTCCGGGGGTTCGAATCCCTCTCTTTCCGCAAGAAGCGATGCAACAATTTGGCGGTGCCCAAACGTTGCATCGTTTTTTGTTTATTCAGAAGTATGATTGAGTTTTCAAGAACATATGATGCCAATCATTCCCTTACGACGACATGAAAAAAGGAAGTATCTACATTCACGTACCATTCTGCAAGACCCGCTGTGCCTACTGTAGTTTCTTCAGCAGCACCAATGGCATGGAGACAAAAAGAGAATATACCGACGCTGTCTGCCTTGAAGCCAAAGAAAGGGCAATAGTCGATGCCGACGGGATGGAGATTAGCTCCGTCTATTTCGGAGGAGGCACACCCACACAACTTCCCATAGAAAACCTGGAACGGATGATGCATGCCCTACAGGCAAACTACCGCATCAGCGAAGATGCAGAGGTGACATTCGAGGCAAACCCCGATGACATCACACCGACACTCATCCATCAACTCCGGGATTTGGGAGCCAATCGCATCAGCATGGGGGTACAGAGTTTCAACGATGAGGTGCTAAGCAAAATTTCCAGAAGACATACTTCAAGGCAAGCGGTAAAAGCGGTTGAGACCACGCTTCAACATGGTATCAGCAACGCCAGCATCGACCTCATCTATGGGCTACCAGGACAGGAGCATCGACAATGGCAGCAAGATTTGAACATGGCTTTCTCGCTCGGCATCAGCCATCTGTCGAGCTATGCCCTCAGCATCGAAGAAGGCACGGCACTCTTTCAGCAGAAAAAACGAGGAGACATTAGAGAAGCATCGGAGGATGACTTCCTCCTTATGTACGGTTTGCTGCAGGATACTGCTGAGCATGCCGGATTCCAACAGTATGAAATCTCCAACTTTGCGCTTCCAGGATTTCACTCACGCCACAATTCCGGCTACTGGAACGGACAACCTTATATAGGCCTTGGACCTGCAGCACACTCCTACGACGGCCTTCGCACACGACGCTGGAATGCAGCAGACCTCTATGCCTACACTCGCTTTTGGAAATCCAGCGAGGGGAATGTCAAAAGTCCCACTCCACCACCCTTCGATGTCGAAGTGCTGAATGATGATGAACTCTACGACGAACGGGTCATGACCCGTCTGCGTACAGCCCAGGGCATGGACTTGCGCGAACTGCCCGATTTCCGCAGGGATTATCTGTTGCACATTTCGCAGCCGTATGTCAAGAAGCGGCTGCTGGAAATCATCGACGGCCACCTTCGCTTCACCCGCAACGGCATCTTCCTCTCTGACACCATCATGGCCGACCTCATGTGGGATTCCGAAGCCCCTTCTTCCTGTACTTGACGCTCTGACAATTTACCCCACGATGGAGTGTTAAAGGATTTCAATTTCAAAAAAAACAAGGGCTGACAAACGAGAAAATTAAGAAATAGACTCTAATTTTGCAGCAAAATAGCAAAAACTAAGGATAAAACTGCAAAAAGACAATGAACAAGAAAACTATTGGAACACTTGCACTTTGCGCCATATTGAGCAGTAGCATGACTGCTGTAGCCGTCAAAGTTGTCGATGCCGCCAACAATAAGATTGAGGACATCAACCATCAGGCTCCTTCGGCTGCACAGCCTGTCGACCTCACCTATGCCGCTGAGCAAGCCACAAATTCCGTGGTATACATCAAAGTAACCACCAACAGTAAAGTGGAAGAGGTGCAGTATTTCGACCCCTTCTCCGATTTCTTCGGCGACTTTTTCGGAAACCGTGGGCAAGGTCAGCAACGCCGACAGGTAGAGACTCCCAAACGCCAAGGCTCGGGATCAGGCGTCATACTGAGTAATGACGGCTACATCGTGACCAACAATCATGTAGTCGGTGAAGCAGATGAAATCCTCGTCAAACTCAACGACAACCGTGAGTTCAAGGGCAGAATCATTGGCACGGATAAAGATACCGATCTGGCAGTCATCAAAATTGAGGCAGAAAATCTGACACCCATCCAAGTGGCATCAAGCGATGACCTTAAAGTGGGAGAATGGGTGCTTGCCATCGGCAACCCCTACGGACTGACCTCCACCGTCACAGCAGGTATCGTCAGTGCCAAAGCACGTAGTCTGAATGCACAAAACTCCATCGAAAGTTTCATCCAGACGGATGCTGCCATCAATCCCGGCAATTCGGGAGGTGCATTGGTAAATGCGCAGGGACAGCTCGTGGGAATCAATGCCATGCTCTATTCCCAGACTGGCTCCTACTCTGGCTACGGATTTGCCATCCCCACCACGATTATGAACAAGGTGGTGAAGGACATCAAGGAGTTCGGTTTCGTGCAGCGTGCTCTGCTGGGAATCATGGGTACGGATGTCTCCAACTATATCGACAGCCAAAAGGAGAAAGGCAAGGATGTGGATCTTGGCACCGTATCGGGAATATATGTGAACGAAGTCACCTCCGATGGAGCAGCCGACGAAGGCGGCATCGAGAGTGGTGATGTCATCACCAGTGTCGATGGCAAGAAAGTGGAGAAATTTGGTGAACTTCAGGAACTTATCGTCTCCCACCGTCCTGGCGACAAAGTTAAGGTGACCTACCTGCGCAACAAGAAGCAGTACACCACCACACTCACCCTCCGCAATGCTCAAGGCACCACTTCACAGTTGGAAAGCCTCGATACGGATGCGCTGGGAGCAGCCTTGCGTGTGCTCACTGATCAGGAGAAGAAGGAACTCGGACTGAAATACGGCATTGTCGTCACCAACATTCGCCGCGGAAAGATGATGGATGCCGGCATTTCAAAAGGCATCATCATCACGCAGGTCAACGATATGCCGATGCAGAAGGTGGAGGACTTTGAAGAGGCTGTCAAGAAGGCAAACATGAGCACCGACCGTGTGCTATGGATTCGTGCCAAGACCCAGTCAGGACTCAACCGCAGCTACACCGTCGAACTTGCTGACCCCAAGGAAAAATAATCCCAAATTCTCGGCATTATCCTGAATATCCATAAGAAAACGGCTCGCACCATCATGTAGAACACATCGTGGCAGCGAGCTGTTATTGTTTCTTACCGGTACTACTGCAAAGTGGAAAACAGGACATCAGGCGCTGTCCAAGGGCATCGCTCTGCCATAATGGCTAAACGGGAACTTACGTTATCATCCAGACGAAGAAGCAGGCATTATCCCCCTAAGCGGAGAAGACAAAAATAAAGGAAGGCAACTGCCACAAATGATGTATAATCCCTACAAAAACACACTTCATTACGCACGCCGTGCAGGAATTTGGAGCCATTGCTTGTACGTTTCAAAACCAAGCCTTAACTTTGCGTAAGCAAACACACCAGCCCAACCAAAAATCCTTTACAAATACACATTCACAAAGTCAGAGCATGTACAATCCCCATACCCCCCAATACACTACATTCAAGGTGAAGGAAGAATCGGAACTCCTGCCTTTCATCCTCAAGACGCTGGATGGCATCAGCCGTTCAAAGGCCAAGGCTATTCTTTCAGGTGATGGCGTGCGTGTGAACAAGAAAATCATCACACAACACGATTTCCGCCTGCTCCCAGGAATGGTGGTGGAAATTTCCAAGCGCAAGAATACACCCCAGTTGGTCAGCCGCTTCGTGAAACTGGTGTATGAGGACCGGTATATTTGCGTGATAGAGAAAAATTTCGGCATTCTCTCCATGGCTACCGACCACCATCAATTCAGCGTCAAAACGGTGCTCGACGACTATTTCCGCAAGAGCCGGCAGAAATGTACAGCCCACGTCGTACATCGCCTTGACCGCGATACAAGCGGACTCTTGGTATATGCCAAGACCATTGAGGCAGAGCAGATTCTGGAACACAACTGGCGAAACATCGTGACCGACCGCCGATATGTGGCCTTAGCTTCCGGGCGCATGGAACGAGAAAAGGGCACGGTAGCATCATGGCTAAAGGACAACAAGGCATACTTCACCTACAGTTCTCCTGTAGACAATGGCGGAAAATATGCCGTCACGCACTTCCGCACACTGAAATCCACAGACCAATACAGTCTTGTAGAACTGAAGTTGGAGACCGGGCGCAAGAATCAGATTCGCGTGCATCTGCAGGACTTGGGACATCCTGTGTGTGGCGACATTAAATATGGCAATGGCGATGACCCTTGTGGCCGACTGTGCCTCCATGCCTTCCGCCTGGACTTCTTTCATCCCATCACCAGCGAGCCTCTTCACTTTGAGACTCCCATGCCCAAGCCTTTCCTCCTGGCCATAAAGAAAGCCGCTGCGGAAAAGCAGACAAAAGAAACGACAATGCCAGATGCCCCCCAAGCGTAGCCTTCCGCCCCTACGAAAATCTGCAACGGTGGTGCAACCACACAAAGGCGGCTACGCCCCAAAGGAAAACGACTACAAAAACGAAAAAAAAACATGACTTGAAACTCACAATATCCCTGCATAAAAACAAGGCAGAATTCCAAGCCTCCTCCATATTATAGCACATTTTTTTCTTTATGCCAAAGCACTCCGCCCAGGAGTCATCTCGATAATGATGACTCCTGGGCGGAATTTTTAAGGAGTGTCCTCTAAATTAGCAAAGTTGGATGTATTCAAAAATATGCAGGTTAGTGAACAAAGTTTAGCACACGAAAAAGAAGTCTTTTGGGGACGTATGAAATTATCCTCAGAAAAATATGCACAGGATGCCGTACGCCTCTTGGAACAAGCAGGGGAAAATGCGTACCATTGCACCCGTCGCCGAAGAAAAGTACTGATGTTCCTACACAGTGGGCACGCATGAAGTACAGATTGCTCCACACGTAGCCGCTTCCACCGCACCAAAGGGCAGGGGGCGCACATCAATCTCAAAGATGCTTTCGGAGGAAGCGCTCCATAGCACGGAAGAAATCGAAGCGGTTCTCCTGGTTGCTGAAACCATGCCCCTCATCCTCCTTCACCATATATTCCACCTCCACTCCCCTTTTGCGCAGGGCCTCCACCATCTGGTCGCTTTCCGCCTTGTTCACACGAGGGTCGTTGGCTCCCTGTGCGATGAAAAGCGGACACTTGATGCGGTCGGCATGGAGTGCAGGCGAAGTGGCCTCCAGTTGCTCGCGGTCGGTCTCGGGATGCCCCACCTGCTCATACATCATCTCCAGCATCGGCCGCCAATAGGGAGGTATGGTGTTCATAAACGTCAGCAGATTCGACACTCCCACATAGTCGATGGCACAGCGGTAGAGGTCGGGGGTGAAGCAGGCCCCTGCCAGAGTGGCATACCCCCCATAGGAAGCGCCATAGATGGCCACCCGCTGAGGGTCGGCAATACCCTGAGCTATGAGCCACCTCACGCCATCTGTAATATCATCCTGCATCCGCAGCCCCCATTGTTTGTAGCTCGCTTCGAGAAATTTCCGTCCATAGCCCGTAGAGCCCCTAAAGTTCATCTGGAACACACCATAGCCCCTTGAGCAGAGAAACTGCACGACACTGTCGTAGCCCCAATAGTCGCGCGCCCACGGACCGCCATGAGGATTCACCACGATGGGCAAAGGGAGGCCGGCATCCTTGGGCAGACTCAGATAGGCCTCAATCTCCAGTCCGTCCCGGGTGGTATACGTCACAGCCTCCATCGGCACGGTATCGGCAGGAGTGATCCATGGAGCGGTATCGGCAATAAAGGTGAATGCCCCAGTGTCGGCATCATAGAACCAGTAGCTCCCGCGCGTGCGGTCGGAGCCCACAAAGAGCAGGTGCCGTCGTTCGGCAAGATCGGTATCAGCCACAGCCACACGCTCCCCCGGGAAACGCTCGTCGAAACGCTTCCGCAACGCCTCCTCCCCGGCATCAAACCAATGTCGCACAGGCGACTTGTGGCCGGAACAATAGGCGCTGAGCAGGCATTTCCTGAGCCGGCTGTACGACACGTTGGTCACATCGTAGCGCGCATGTTCGAAGAGCACTTCCTTCTCCTCGCACGTGCGGGGATCCATCACGACGAGTGCCGTGCGGTCGCGGTTCAGATTGGTGAAGGCATAGACATCCCGGTTGTCGAAGGTGAAGAGCGAAAAGGAGAGTTCCTCCTTGAAATTCGTGGTTATCACAGGACAAAACTCCTCGGCCTCCGATTCGCGATAGAGAATCTGCATGTTCACTCCATCCACGATGGCATACACCACACGCAGGATGCCGTTGTGGTCGGTGGTCCATCCCTGCCAGTTGCCGGGATTTTCGCACAGGAGGGTCATCTCGCCTGTCGCGATGTTGAGGCGATAGGGGTCGAACACTTCAGGATTCCTCCTGTTGAGGGAGATGAGCATTTCGTCGGGACACATCACCAAATCGTCGATAAGCATCGCCCGCACGCCCTCGAACGGCGTATAGCACCGGAGGTCGGAGCCATCGGTACGCACGCCATAAAGGCGATAGTTCTCGTCGCCGTCAGTGTCGAGGGCGAAGATGATGCGGTCGCATCCTTTCCACATATAGCTGCGTACACTCCGCTTCGTCTCCGAAGTGAGGCGCAGGGGGCTTCCCAGCCGCACGCCCTTTCCATCTTCGCCATCAGGAAGTATGGGCTGCACGTAGATGTTCAAACGGTCCTCATAAGGAGCCAGGAATGAGATGAAGCGCCCGTCGGGCGAAATGCGGTAGCCAGAGTTCTGGGAATTGCGAAAATAATCTTCGAGTGAAAGCATAGATGATGAAATTGCAAAATGTGAGGGCAAAAGTAAACAAAAAGCTGGAGATGCACGGCAAAGTTTCATGATTTCTTCGTAAATTTGCCAAAAATAGCGTCCTGACACCTACTTTTCCCTCCAGGAGGGCATCGGCACAGGACCTTGCAGGCAGGCTTGCAGGCATTTTTGCCCCACCATCCTTCTCCTGCCCCACCTCCCAAATGCACATCGCATGCACGCCACATTCCCTGCCCTCCGGCACTCCCCCTCCACCCCTCTCTCCAACCATCGTCCAGAAACATTCAGCATTATGTGGATAGGAAAACTGCAAGATTTTTTCTCGAAGATGCTTCCCGCGAAGCGTCATGAACAGCTAGAACCCCCATGCGGGGAATCCCCTACGGCTCCCGACGAGGAGCATTCTTCCCCAGCCCCCGAGGAAGCCTGCGATGCCTGCAAAGTACTGGAGCATATTCTCGAAATGCTGCCGACGAAATGGGAACGCAAGGAGATGGAAGCCGGCTTCTGCTACAGCTTTTCCTATCAGGGCGGCAATTTCAGCGCATTCACCCAGACGGGCACTACGCTCGTACACGTCTATCTCCCCTATTTCATCCAGACGAGCATCGAGTATCTGCATCAGGTGCAGGCCTTGTGCAATGCCTTCAACAATATGACTCTCTACACGAAGGTCGTCTACCAGGTGAAGGAGGACGATGCCCATACCCTCTTTCTGCATCTGGAAACCCACCTCCGCCTGTCGGAATGGAAACCAGCTTTGCAGGACGACTTCAGCCAACTGCTTGCTTCCGTGTTCCAGGGCGTGTACGAATTGCGCAAGAGCGTGGCCGACATGGAAAACAAGGAGGGCGACTTTAAGGATGAGGAAGCGGAAATCTTCAGTAAGGCCGAGCGCGATTCGGCACGCTCCACGGAAAGTGCCTTACGCGATTTCCGGCTCACGGAACAGGGCGACATGCTGGCAGCAATGCCCGACCGCTATGCCCTGGGCGATCTTGTGCGACGCATCTTCGGCACTTCCGACATGGCTTTCCTGCGCCTGACCATCACCACGGAAAGCATGGTGAACTTGGAGGATGAGGAAAGCATACGGACTTTCGACCTCTGCCGACTGCTGACAGATGCCCATCTGGAAGAGGCTGCCGAGGTGCCTTCCGGACATCTGGAAGAGGAATCGGAGGGCACACAGGAGGAAAGCCCCTTGCGGTTCGTCCGCGAGGAAGCCTCGGCCATCGTAGCCATGATGCGTGCCGACGGCACGACAATCCGGCTACTCATCTTTCTCATGGCAGAATCGGAGGAGGGCGGACGACTTTCCATGAGGCTCACGGCCGTGTGTCCGCAGCCGCCCATTAGCGACAGCTACACAGCCGATACCGCCACCCGGCAATCTCCCCTCTCCTTCACCTTCCTCCTCGCAAAGCCTGCCGGAAATCCCGTGCAACTGCGCAAGGAGTATGAATACAGGTATCGAGAGGCAGAGGAGGCGAGGAAAAAGCACCAGACGCTGACCAACGGGCAGAAACTCCTCCTGCTCCACGGCAAGTCAACCACAAACTATAATCTCTACTGGGGACGCAGAAACTTCATTCTCGGACATTACTATGATGCCATCAGCTATCTCGAAAACGAATACTACAACGTGGCGGGAAAGCACCACCGCATGGGAAAGTACGAGCAAGAATGTTTCTACGACACCTGCTATTATCTGGGAGCATGCTATATGGAAATCGGCATGCACGAACGCGCACAGTTCTTCTTCGACATCATCCTCGACATTCCCAACCCGTCCTATGTGTGTGCCTGCACGTACAATCTCACCATACTCAAGGATTATCGCCTGTTGCCTTATATCAACGGCATCTACAATCGATTTCAGGAACTCACGAGCCATTCCGAGCCTTCCATGCTGCCTCCCACATTGCAGCACTTCAAGCGGCTGCTGATGGTATCGCACGTGCGTGCCTTCATGCGTCAGGACAACTATGAGGAGGCGCAACGCTGGCTCAAGGCTATGACAGCCGAGGGCTTCAACGATACTGAGGTCGTGGAACTCCAGCAAACCGTCGGGCGGGCAATGCAGGGTACACGCCAGGGCATAGCCTACGACTTCACGCATGGTGTGGCGGCTTCCGACGAAATCCTGCGCCATAATCCCGATGGCGAGAGCAACTATTGAGAAGGGAACAAATGTGGCGGGAGCAGAAAATGCGAAACAGCTGCATGGTGTGCGGCACACAGGAAACCGGAAAAAGGCTATCTTGCAGCCTGTCTGCCACTTCCCTCCCCCTCTCTCCTCTTGTTTTCATCCCTTTCAGATGCCAGAAAAGGCGATTCTTCGGTATCCCCTCCTCCAACAATTTTCCCTGCCTTGCAGCCTTTTTGAAACGTCCTTGTCCTGCAGAACGCATTCGGATTTTACCGTTAATTTAGATTATTTTATTTTACAGAATACCCCTACTACTATTTTTTTTCTGCTATGGTAATGATTTCCCCTTCTATGCTGAGTGCCGATTTCGGCAACCTCCGCGCCGAAACCGAAATGCTCAACAACAGCCAATGCGACTGGCTCCACATCGACGTCATGGATGGCGTGTTCGTGCCGAACCTCACCTTTGGCTTCCCAATGATGGAGGCTGTGGCACGCCATGCCCGCAAGCCTCTTGACGTGCATCTGATGATTGTACAGCCCGAGAAGTTCATCGAGCGTCTGAGCGATGTCGGCGCATATGCCGTAAGCGTACACTATGAGGCGTGCCCGCATCTGCACAGGGTGCTGCAAAGCATACGCGCCAAGGGTATGAAGGCGGGTGTGGTGCTGAATCCCGCTACTCCCGTCAGTGTGCTGGAGGACATCATCGAGGAGGTGGACCTGGTAGTGCTCATGAGTGTCAACCCCGGTTATGGCGGGCAGAAGTTCATCCCCCACACCGTGAAGAAAGTGCAGCGGCTGCGGGCCTTGCTGCAGGAAACGGGCTCAAAGGCCCTGATAGAGGTCGACGGTGGAGTGAACCGTGGCACGGGACGCCAGCTCATCGAGGCGGGTGCCGACGTGCTCGTTGCAGGAACGGCCGTGTTCGGTGCTTCCGACCCTGCCGCAGAAATCATCGCACTCAAGAATCTGGCATAACCTTCTCCCACACCTTAAATCTGACACACACCCTGAAACACACACACCACGATGGAACTCAAACCTTTACTTCAAGGGCCACAACTTTTTCAACTACTCAACATCCTGAAAAATGCCAAGAAAGTGGTCGTCCTTGGCCATTGCCGTCCCGACGGAGATGCTATAGGTTCCTCGATAGCATGGGCAGAATATCTACGCAACCTGGGGAAACAGGTGAGCATCGTCATGCCCGACCCTGAAGCTGACTTTCTGAAATGGCTTCCCAACTCCCAGTATATCCTGCACTTCTCGGAGGACGAACAGAGGGCCAACGCGCGTAATGCCATAGCGGCTGCCGACCTCTGCTGCTGTCTTGACTTCAACCATCTGAAGCGACTGGGCGATGAGGCTCTGAGGGATATGGTGGCAAAATCGAAGGCACGACGCATCATGATCGACCATCATCTGGAGCCCGATTCCACGGGGATGGATTTCGTGGTGAGCCGTCCGAAGGCATCGAGTACATGCGAACTGGTGTTTCGGCTGATTCATGAACTGGGAGGCTATGATGGCATGTCGCGCTCGGGAGCCTGCTGCCTCTATTGCGGCCTGATGACCGACACGGGTTCGTTTGCCTACAACAGCAACGACCCCGACCTTTATCTTATCGTCAGCTTGCTGATGCGCAAGGGTATCGACAAGGAAAAGATTTATCGCAACATCTACCATTGCTTCTCCCAAAACCGTCTGAAATTCTGGGGATTCCTGCTCAATGAGCGTCTCACATTCCACAAGTCGGGAAAGGCCGCCGTCATTGCCTATAGCTGTAGCGACATGGAGACCTACCGATACAAGCGCGGGGACGCCGAGGGCTTCGTGAACGAGCCGCTGAAAGTGCGGGGATGCCGCTTGTCGATATCCCTGCGCGAGGACACGCTGGTGCCCGACAAGATTCATGTGAGTCTGCGTTCCGTAGATGATGTTCCCTGCAATCTCATCTCCCAGCGTTTCTTCAATGGCGGCGGGCATCTGAATGCATCGGGCGGCGAATTGCATTGCTCGCTACCGGAAGCCGTGAAGGTGGCCGAAGAGGCCATCGAAGCCTTCAAGGACGTGCTTTGAGGCACATACACCACCACATTGGGAAGAGGCAGAGCATCCTCTTCCCTTTTCTTTTTTTTTGCGTCCCTCCGCTTGCGGTCATGGGGTGGTCTACAAAAACAAGCAAAGCTATATTGACAACAAATATTATACTACGCCTCTCACGTGATGCCTCACGCATAAACATTAGAGGAACTTCTTGATGCAGCCGGATGAGTTCACATATCCCCAGGCTCCTCGTTTTCCTGCGGCTCCTCGCCCTTTCCGATGGTCAGATGCCGGAGGTCGTACATGGAACCGTTATAAATATTGAGGTCGACGGGACCGCGAATTCCATCCACTTGCCCTAAATCGGTGTGCTGCCAAAAGCGCCACTCGCCCTTGTAGCCCACTTCCTTCACATAGTAGTGGGCTATCCAGAAGGGATAGCGGTCGAAATCGGGAGTGGAAAGGTTGGCCTCCTTGAATTTCAGGCCAGTATAGATGATGGGAGGCACATTATAGCACTCCTCCACCATGCGCAGCCATTCCAGAACTTCGTGCTGCAGTTGCTCGCGGGTAAGATGGCCACGCTCCTCGACATCGAGCACTGGAGGCAGGTCGCCCTCGTCGAGGTGTACCTGATGCAGATAGTATTGGGCTTGCGTGCTTCCCTTCACGGTGGGCGAGAAATAATGGTAGGCCCCTCGCACGAGCCCGTATTCCCTGGCTTGATAGAAATTGTCGTTGAAATTTTCGTCGAGAAGGCTTTTTCCTTCCGTAGCTTTGATGATGACGAACACCACGGGCTCATCGTTCACTTTTGCCTCCGCCACACGTCGCCAGTCGATTCTGCCCTGGTGGTGGCTCACGTCGATGCCATGGATGCTATAGCCTGCAGGATAGGAAATGTCGCCATACAAAGCCAGCCATCGGCTGCGGACGGACGAGGGGATGATGAGAAAAGTGTAGAAAAGAAACACGTAGAACAGTATGATACATCCGGCCGCCACCCAAAACATCTGCTTGTACCGGCTACCGAAAAGCAGATGTCGCACGCGTGCGAGCCACCCCTTTCCTTTTGTCTTCTTTTTCCGGCGGGCCGATGCCGTTTTCTTGCGTGAAGGTCGTGTTGTGGTCATACTTCAAAAAAATGGTAATACAAGAGAGAGGTATAGAATAGAGTGCAGAATAGGAGGCGAAATGCCGAATATCGCTTGGTATGCCCAAAAACACACCCACCTGGCAAAGCCGAAGTGGGTGTGTGGGCAGATAATACTACTTTCGCGCAAACTTTTTTTACTTGACGCTCAAGCACTTGGAACTCGGCAGATAAAGCATCGCTTTAAATGCCTTATATGCCTTATACATGCCTTATATATGCTTATTTGGCCTGCTCAAGGGCGAGGGTCTTCGTACACTGGTCGCACACCTCGCTCGGGCCCCAATACTGGATAGGACCGGGATAAACGTAGGCCGTCTGCTTGGCCCACTCCTCACGATGTGCGGCAAAGAACTTGAAGGGAGCGCCTTCCAGTTCGACGAGTGCCTTGCGAATCACGGGCTTCATGGCTCCGTTACGACGCTCCATGTTCATCATCATCGTAATGGGCACACCACCGGCAATCCATTCGGCAGCAGGAGCCGTCGTGTTCTTGATGATGGACATATAGCCCGTCTTGCCGTTGGCAATGAGGCGGCTGGCGTTGAAGCCGAGGCTGTAGCAATAGTCGGCATCATAGTTGGAGGGAGCGGCACAACGTCCCTCATATCCGAAGAAGTGGTGCTGTGCGCTGAATTTGCCGACATACTTCTTCTCTTCCTTCCATTGTGCGAGCTTGGTGGCCACCATGCGGCTCAGCAGTTTCTCCGTCTCGATGAGCGAAACCTGAACGTTGCCGTGGGGGTCGCGGTCAAGGCAGAGCTGACGGGCCACATCAGCGGGCAAACTCTCAAGGATGGCCAGATTCTCGGGAGCGATGGCACCCTTCACGAAGGCAATCTGCTCCTCAGCTCCTGCAAACACGCGGCTCTCGCCCGTAGCGGGATCCGTGAGCACCTCGTTGAGCTCGGCAATGAGCTTCTTGATGGCAGGGATAAATTCGATGAGGCCCTCGGGAATGAGTACCGTACCGAAATTGTTGCCGTCGGCAGCACGTTCGGCCACAATCTTTGCGATATAGGTCACTACATCGTCGAGGCTCATGGCTTTCTCCTCCACTTCCTCGCTGACGAGGCAGACATTGGGCTGAGTCTGGAGGGCGCACTCAAGGGCGATGTGGCTGGCGCTACGTCCCATGAGCTTGATGAAGTGCCAGTACTTACGTGCAGAATTGCAGTCGCGCTGGATGTTGCCAATCAGTTCGGCATAGGTCTTGCAAGCGGTGTCGAATCCGAAGCTGGTTTCAATCTGCTCGTTCTTCAGGTCGCCGTCGATGGTCTTGGGGCAACCGATCACCTGTACGCCATAGTTCTTGGCAGCATAATATTCGGCGAGCACGCAAGCATTCGTGTTGGAGTCGTCGCCACCGATGATGACGAGCGCCTTGATGCCGAGTTCACGGAGAATCTCGATACCGCTCTCGAACTGCTCCGTCTTTTCCAGCTTGGTGCGTCCGCTACCGATGATGTCGAAACCGCCCGTGTTGCGGTACTCATCAATGAACTCGTCGGTGAACTCCACATACTTGTGGTCGACAAGGCCGCCGGGACCCATGAGGAATCCGTAGAGCTTGCAGTCTTTGTTCAGCGACTTCACTCCATCGTAGAGACCGCTGATGACGTTGTGGCCACCAGGTGCCTGACCACCGGAAAGGATGATACCCACATTGAAGGGCTCCAGCGGCTTTGCCTCGCCAGCCTCGAAGGTGATGACGGGCATACCGTAGGTGTTGGGGAACATCTCCTTGATTTCTTCCTGGTTTCCTACGCTTTGGGTGGGGGCACCCTCAACGGCTACAACAGAACCCTGAAGGGCTTTGGGAAGTTTGGGCTGATAGGCAGCACGGGCTACCTGAAGTGCACTTTTTTCCATTGTCTTTTTGTTGTGATAAGATGAAATGTTTTATGGAATGTTTTGTATGTTTTTGGACATGTTTTCAAGTATGTTCAAATATGCGCGTGTGTTTGTGTCTGCAGGAGTATGGGGCTGCAAGCCCAAACTGCACATGGAATGAGGTAGCAAAGATAGGAAAATATGGTGTAACAGCAAAAAAAAGTGGAAAATATTTGAAATTTTTCAGCAAAAGTCCTTTTCGAATTTTATGCTGCCATAGTGAAATGTGGGGGCTGTGGGGGCTGCAGGCTCCACGCGGGAATCCCTTTATCGCACGATACGGAGCGCACGACAGGATTTCCATAGAAGGATGCAGATGGCATAAATCGCTATCGAGAGGAGGGCACTCAGCCCATAGGGCTGCTCTAGGCCAATGGTATGACGCACTATTTCGCAGAAGAAATATTGGAATCCCACGACTCCCATGAGGGAAGTGGAGCAGAGAAGCAGGAGGTCGGCACAGGGCCCGTTCAAACGATGTGGCAAGAGCAGGCAAAGGGCCAGCATCATGCAAGTGCCTGCCACTCCGCTCAGATAGCAGCATGCCAGACTCCAAGGAAAAGGAAGATGGCCGAAGAGGATGGCAAACATAGAAGTTCCTCCGTTCAGCACGACGCACGCCCCCACGACACATGCCCCGAGGCCGGCAATCCCCACGGCAATCCCCGTGCGCTTCATCCCGTGGTTTCCTTCGTCCTCCTCCCCCGCTTCCGATGCCTTGAACCGGCAGGCAAGGCTCATACCCAGAAGATAGTAAGGATAGGCCATGAGGGCATTGGCGACATAACCCACATTTCGCCATGACTGATACCCCATTTGCCTGCCATACAGATGCAGGAAAAGGATGCCGGACAATAGCGGGAGGCAGAAGCACGCCAGCTGGAGCAATCTGCGCCCGATGCCTGCGGAGAAGGGATGGATTTTCCCGATGCTATCTGCCAGCTTTCCGCTTCCCTTCACCATGAGTTTCACGTAGAAGAGGGCGATGATGAACCACGACGGGCCCCACCCTTTGCAGTCGATGAAATATTGCCAAAGATCCTTGCAGGTGGCAGCAAGGAAAGGAAGGAAGGGAAGCCTCTGGGTGGAGGTGGCACCTTCCCAAATCCCAAAATGATGGATGGGATAGCACACTAAATAGTAGAACCAAACGAACACGAGGACAGGCCATAGCAGCCGCCTTGCCAATGCCCCCACGGGCTTGTCGCGATGAAGCATACCGCTCACGATGAAGAAGAGCGGCATGTGGAACTGGTAGATGAACGTGCGCACATGATTTTCGGGCGTAGGGTCGTAAAGATGGCCGAAGATAACCAAGAATGCGGCACCTACCCGCATATAATCCAGCAGCAGCAGGCGTTGTGGCATAGAGGGATTGTAGGAGTTCAACAAACGACAAATAAATTGCTATAATTCAGGATGTTATCAGTTTCATATTAGAGAACTGGAAAACACTTGTAACGATGCGTATGGAAGAATCCTTTTCCTGCATCCCAAGTCTATCTTTCCGCATCTTTTCTTTCCACACTTTTCATTCCGCATCTTTTCATTCCTCATTCTCTGCATACCACTTCATGAGTCGTCGAAACATCTCCATCAACTCCACTTTGGGCTTCCATCCCAGGCGTTCCAGCTGTAGGGTGGCAAGCGGAAGTTGGGTGGTGGGGGCATACCCTTTTTCAGGATGTGGCTCCACCTTCACCTTCAGTTGTGGATTGAAATGGCAGCAGAGGCTTTCGGCCATATCGCGTATGCTGACGTAGGTAGCAGGATTTGCCACATTGTACGCCCTTCCGTCCGTTCCCCGCAGGGCAATGTACAGGAGAGCCTCGATGGCATCCGTCACATAGCAATAGGGCTTGGCACTCCTGCCCTCGGTGTGGAGCGTGATGTCCTCGCCCCTCATGATGCTTCTGGCAAACTGGGCAAACACCCTTCCGTCGTCGGGCGCAACTCCGGCTCCGAAGGTCTGCGTGAGTCGGGCTATCCGTGTGGGCACACCATATTCCTCCTTGAAGGCCGCACACAGGCATTCGCATGCCCGTTTTCCCATCGGGTAGCTGCTGCGTGCCGACAGGGGATCGACGTAGCCTTGCTGCTCCTCGTCGATGGGCGTAGCGGCTGCAGCCTCCATGGTGCCATAACTCTCCAGCGAGGAGACGTAGACGAAGGCCTTGAGGCTCTTGGCATCCTTGAGGCATTCCAGCAGCTTATGGGTAGAGAAGAAGGCGGCGGTGAGGGTTTCCACCGGATGTGCGACGAAAAAGGCTGAAGCCGTAGGACTGGCCAAATGAAACACGTAGTCAGGCTCGCCGACATCGGCGGGCTTAAGGTCTGCCAGATTGTCCGTTTCCAGCCATTCCACAGGCGCGTCGATGGGGAGGTCGGGAAATACTCTCCAGGCTTTTCTTACATCGCGGACGGGACACACGATTTCAAGTCCCAACGCGCGCACTTCATTGAGCTGCACAAGGCTCTTCACGAGCACGCTGCCTATCAGTCCCGTAGCTCCACTCACGAGCACCCGACAGCCCTTCAGCTGCTCCCAAAAGGCAAAGCCTTGGGCAAAATCCATGATATCTTCTTGCAAGACACTCATATTTATATATATATATATATATATGCTATACACGGTACCGCCCTATTCCACTTTTTCATGGGTACACCCGAAACGTGAAAGATGCGGGCATACAGGCGGAAATCTTCATATTCCGAATATCTGCTGGTTTTCGCGCACCTCAATCATGGCACGCATGACATAATAATCGGAAGGTGTGGTGATTTTGATGTTTTCCATCGGGCCTTCCACCGTACCCAGCCTATAGCCATAGTGGCTCATCATGGAGCAGGAGTCGATAAAGTCGGTACGGCCCTCCTGGCGGCTTCTCCGATGCACGGAAAGAATGTCGTCGAGATAGAAGCTCTGGGGTGCCCTTGCCATCCTGCAGTCAGAACGACGGGGAATTTCCAGCGACCCGTCGGGCTGGCTGACGATGACCGTCTCGATGGCAGGCACACACGTGATGCAGCTGCCGCACTCCTCCACCTTGCGGATGTTGGCCGTAATGGTCTCCTCGTTGATGAGCGGTCGCACACCATCGTGAATGAGCACCACATGCCTTTCATCCGTCTTTCCCTGGGCTTCCACGTATTCCTCGGCAGCACACAGCCCCTTATAGATGGACTCCTGTCCGCTCTCGCCTCCCGGCACCACCGCCACGACCTTCTGCAAGTCGTACTTTCGGAGCATTTTGCGAAGATAGGGAATCCAGGATGCTATACACACGCACACCACGGCATCCATCATCGGATGGTCCTCAAAGAGTTCTATCGTATAGATGAGAATGGGCTTTCCATTAAGATTCAGGAATTGCTTCGGACGCGACTTCGTGTGCATCCGGCTCCCGCTGCCTCCTGCAAAAATTACGGCTATATTCACGGTATTGAAAAAAAGGGTTAGGGTATGTGTCCGACATGCCTTCACCTGCCGGCATGGTAAGGACAGATGCAAAATTAGGGAATAAATTCAGATACGGCAACAAAAGCGAGCGGATTTTTTAACGCGTATGGGCGTTTTTTCGTACTTTTGCTCATGAGTCCGGAATTTACACTGGATTCCCAGGAACATTCCACTTTCACATTCCCCCCACCCACCCCACCACCACGACCATCATGCAAAACACCTATTTAGACGAATATCGACGCACCACCCTCCGCAAATGCCAGTTGAAACAGCTGTCCATCCTGGTGGAGATGGACAAAGTGTGTCGCAAGCACCATATCGAATATTGGCTTGATGGCGGCACGCTGCTCGGAGCCATACGCCACCGGGGCTTCATCCCCTGGGACGACGACATCGACATCGCCATGCGCCTTGAGGACGTGGCGCGCTTTGTGGCAGCAGCCCGCGAGGAACTTCCCGCAAGCCTCTTCGTGCAGACCCCCGATGTGGAGGACACGAAGGAGCCCATTGTGAAGGTGCGCGACTTGAACTCATTCTACGTGGAGGGTGGCGACGACTTTTCGGCTTCCTACCAGAAGGGGGTCTATGTGGACATTTTCCCCTTCATTCCTTATCCCGACGTCTCCCAGGCTTTTACGAAGCGGATAGTACGCGGGATTTCCCGAAGCAGGTCGATATTGCACAAGCCCCACCGCTATTCCCTGCGTGCCGTGGCAGAATTCTTCTGGTTTGGCGGAAAACTCCTGTTCTGCACTATAGTATGGAAAATGGCCCTTGCCTTCCTGCGCAAGGACAGAAAGATTTGCGTCGTTCCTGAAAACAACGGCTATGGTGTGGTGTATGCCACAAAGGATGTCTTCCCGCTTTCGTCGACCACCTTCGAGGGGAGGGAATTTCCTGCCCCCGCCCATCCCGATGCCTACCTTCGCGCCCTTTTTGGCGACTATATGCAGATTCCTCCTGTAGAGAAGCGCCAGATTCATGCCGTCTTTGTGGCGCCGGAACTCCTTCGGGAAAACGCGAAAGACGGGGAAACCCATCAAGGTCCTGACGGGGAAAAGAATGCCTGAATGCAGCTCCCCCTCCCGTTTTCTTCTGCCAACAACGACTACCATTTGCACGCATCCGTATGAACAACACCTTGAAGGGCTATCTGCTGGGAGCCATTGCCGCCGCCACCTACGGCATGAACCCCCTCTTTGCCCTACCCCTCTATGCCGACGGCCTTGACCCCGACAGCGTTCTCTTCTTCCGCTATCTCTTCGCCATTCCCATCCTTGCCCTGATGCTCCGGCTCCGTGGCAGGGGATTCCGCATCAAAGGGAGCGACATCATTCCCCTTGCCGCCCTCGGGCTTCTCTTCTCCATGTCGTCGCTCACGCTTTTCGAAAGCTACAACTATATGGATGCCGGCATCGCCTCCACGATTCTTTTTGTCTACCCCATCATGGTGGCATTGATAATGGCAACATGCTTTCACGAACGTCTGACGCTCCGCACCATCGTCTGCCTTGCCGTGGCCTTGTGCGGCATCGGCCTGCTCTATAAAGGGAGCGATGGTGCCACGCTTTCCCTCGTGGGCACAGCAATCGTGATGCTCTCCGCTCTTTCGTATGCGGTATATATCGTTGCCGTCAACCGCAGCAGGCTCCGCACGATGGCAACCCTGAGGGTGACGTTCTATGTCACGCTCTTCGGATGGCTGCTCTTCCTTGTCCGCACATTGGCTGCCGGCGGCCCCCACATGCCTTCGCATCATGCCCCATATCTTTGGCTGAATCTTTTTGCCCTGGGACTTCTCCCCACGGCAGTTTCGCTGCTTTGCACCACGGCTGCCATCCAATACATCGGTTCGACGCCTACCGCCATCCTTGGCGCTCTCGAACCTGCCACAGCGGTATTCTTCGGCGTTGTGGTGTTCGGAGAGGTGCTGACACCTCGTGAAATGCTGGGATTCGTGCTGATTATCGGTGCTGTGAGTGTGGTGGTGACGGCTGGGGCAGGAGTGCCGTCGGTACTCACCCGATTCCGCCATCTCTTTCCAAAAATCAGACGAAGCAGGAGGAGAATCAGAAAAGTCTGAGAGGATGTGGAGCAGGCCATGAGCGACATGTGCAGCCAAGGACATCTCCTCCCCCCCTCCATCCCTTTTCCTCCCGCCCAAAAAAAATGCAGCATTCCCAATCGCAGGCTCGCCCGAAAAGCCCTACGATGGGGAATGGCTGTATATACATCTTAGCATGAGTTTGACGAGTTCGATGAATGCTGATTCGATGAATGCTGATTCGATGAATGCTGAATGAGACAGGATTTTACAAGAGAAAAGCAGAGTATTTTGCTGCCTTGCCGATGCATGTCAACAACAATGCCGATAAGGTTATTAACCCTACAGCCGCAAGGTTATTAACCCTACAGCCGTAAGGTTAATAACCTTATCGACCCTTTAGTTGTACTTCTGTTCACTCGAAGTCAACACACTCTCGTCAATTTAGGGAGAAGGGGCTGCCGACAACTGGCAGTCCTGTTTTTTTACTTGATTTTCAAATGCCCCAGCGATCCGCTGATGAGTCTTGAACGGTCGACATTTCCTCTCACACCGGAGATTCTGCCGTGCTGAGTGTATTGCCACATGCAAGGGGTATGTCCGTCAAGCAGAACGGGAGGCTCTTCCTGATATTTTGCTATCATCCAGCAATAGTCCGTGAGCAGCCCCTGAAGGTGCTTGTTGTAGAAGTTCTGCCCCGTATAGAGCATCGGTGGACATCCGTAATGGCGTTCCACACGCTTGACAAACTGCTGTAGGTCGGCCAAAAAGCGCTCCCGGCTCACTCCTCCCACGGTCTCGACATCGATAATGGGGAGCAAGTCAATATCTCCGCGCTTGATGACGGAAACCATATTCTTGAAATTCGCCTCCACACCACGTTGCGGACGGTAGAAATGGTAGGCTCCCACCAAAAGTCCGGCAGCCTTTGCCTCGCGGATATTATAGGAGTAAAACTCATCGGTGAGGTCGCCCCCTTCCGTTGCCTTCATATAGGCATATCTTGCCCCACTCTCCTTTGCCACCTTTTCCCAGTCGATTTTTCCCTGGTAGTGGCTCACGTCGATTCCTTCCACATCGTATTCTCTTCTCGCCTGTACCTTTTGGGGCCATGCGGGCTGCAGGATGCGCACGATGTGCTCCTTGCGGGCCGGGGTGGGCAAGGCTTCCGGCATCGGCACCACCTTGCGTGGCGAACGGCTGCGTTCGGTATCGTCGATCGAAACGGGAATGGCGGCTGTCTCCGCAAGGGAGAAAAGGAAAAGCAGGAGGATAAGGGGGATTCTCATGAAATGGAATGCAGGGATAGGGGTAAAGAAACGGGGGGGGGGAGAGAGAAAGAGGCGTTTGCGAACCGGCTGCTGTATTGACGCTATGTCAGTAGCTTTCCGTGTCGGGATTAGGGAAATCGCCGGATTTCACATCGCTGACAAATTGTCCGATGGCATCTGTCATAATGGTGTGCAAATCGGCATATCTGCGGAGAAATTTCGGCGAAAAGCCCTTGTTCTTTCCCAGCATATCGTCGACGACGAGCACCTGTCCGTCAGACGGACCGGCACCAATGCCTATCACGGGAATCTTCACGGCTTCCACCACCCGTTGCGTCAAGGCAGCGGGAATCTTCTCCAGAACGATGGCAAAACATCCTGCCTCTTCCAGCAGCAAGGCATCGCTCACGAGTTTTTCAGCCTCAGCCTCTTCCTTTGCCCTTACGGCATAGGTGCCGAATTTACAGATACTTTGCGGAGTCAGTCCGAGGTGTCCGCACACGGGTATGCCTGCCTCAAGGATGCGCCTTACGGCATCGATGATTTCGCTTCCGCCTTCCAGTTTGACGGCATCGCTCCCCGACTCCTGCATGATGCGAATGGCATTTCTCACGGCACTGGTGGCATCCACCTGATAGGTGCCGAAGGGCATGTCGCACACCACAAGCGCGCGCTTCACTCCGCGTGCCACGGAACGGGCATGATAAATCATCTGGTCGAGCGTAATAGGGAGCGTTGTCATGTTGCCTGCCATGACGTTCGAGGCAGAATCGCCCACAAGGATAATGTCCACTCCTGCAGCATCGACGATGGTAGCGGTGGTATAGTCGTACGAGGTGAGCATGGCAATTTTCTTGCCCTGGGCTTTCATCTCTGCAAGGCGTTTGGTCGTCACCTTGCGAGCATCTTCAACCAAATATGCTGGCATAATCTGTCTAAGTGTTATGGGGTTTAAGAGTTGTAGTTATAGGTTATTATGGATATGCGGTGCTTTATTGATACATCTCTTTTTTTTCCTGCGGCTGGTTCTTGCGGCCGGAGTGCTGCTGCCCACCAACGGCAGAGCACAAGCAGGACTTCACAAACTGAACTTTGCAAAGATACTGATATATCGGGAGATAGAAAAGCGGGGCATTGCACGATGTGCAGAAAAAGGAGTGCTAATCCGTCATCTTGGTAACTGGGCTTGGCAAGGATTTCAAAAAGCCCTTGCCTTAGCCTTTTTTTACAGTTGAAAGGGAAAGAGTATGGAAAATAATGTCGTACCTTTGCAAAATATGGCGTGAACATGGCTTTTGCCGTGGTGCGGAAAAGCGGCACGTCTCTCTCTCCCCCATGTATTTTTGAGAACGCTTTTTTCGGCTGCATCTTGACAACAACGGAAAAAAAATACACATCCCTCTCTTTTTTCAGATATGATAACCCTTTCCAACATTGCCGTACAATTTGGCAAACGCGTGCTGTATCAGGACGTGAACATGAAATTTACGAATGGCAACATCTATGGTATCATCGGTGCCAACGGTGCCGGAAAATCCACTTTGCTGAAAGTGATCAGCGGCGAACTGGAGCCCACGAAAGGCACATTTGAAATGGGCCCCGGCGAACGCCTGAGCGTGCTGAGCCAGGACCACTTCAAATTCGACGACCAGACTGTACTCGACACCGTGTTGCAGGGGCATACCGTCATGTGGGACATCATGCAGCAACGCAATGCCCTGTATGCCAAGGAGGACTTTACTGACGAGGATGGCATACTTGTTGCAGAACTGGAGGACAAATTTGCCAACATGGGAGGCTACGAGGCAGAGAACAATGCCGCCACCCTCCTTTCCGGCCTGGGCATCAAGGAAGACCTCCACTATCAGCTCATGGGCTCTCTTTCCGGCAAGCAGAAGGTGCGCGTCATGCTCGCCCAGGCTCTCTTCGGCGAGCCCGACAACCTGCTCCTCGACGAGCCTACCAACGACCTCGACCTGGAGACGGTGGAATGGCTGGAGGAATATCTTGGCAATTTCGAGCATACCGTACTCGTGGTGAGCCATGACCGCCACTTCCTCGACCAGGTGTGTACGCACACCGTGGACATCGACTTTGGCAAGGTGACGATGTTCTCCGGCAACTATTCCTTCTGGTACGAGAGCAGCCAGCTGGCCTTGCGTCAGGCTCAGAACCAGAAGGCAAAGGCCGAAGAAAAGCGCAAGGAACTGGAGGAATTTATCCGCAGGTTCAGCGCAAATGTGGCCAAGAGCCGTCAGACCACCTCGCGCAAGAAGATGCTTGAGAAACTCAACGTAGAGGAAATCAAGCCTTCCACCCGACGCTATCCGGGAATCATCTTCCAGATGGAGCGAGAGCCCGGCAACCAGATTCTTGAAGTAGAGGGCCTGAAGGCGATGAGCGAGGATGGCACTCTGCTCTTCCAGGACGTCAGTTTCCAGGTGCAGAAGGAGGAAAAGGTGGTATTCATCAGCCACGACCCTCGTGCCATGACCGCTCTCTTCGAGATTATCAACGGCCATCAGGAGCCTGCCGAAGGTACCTACAAATGGGGACAGACCATCACCACCGCCTATCTGCCGCTCGACAATACGGAATATTTCAAGCAAGACCTCAACATGCTTGATTGGCTCATGCAGTTCGGCGAGGGCAACGAGGTGTATTTCAAGGCTTTCCTGGGCAGAATGCTCTTCAAGGACGAGGAGATTCTCAAGAAGGTGGGCGTACTCTCGGGAGGCGAGAAGATGCGTTGCATGATTGCACGCATGCAGTTGAGAAATGCCAACTGTCTGATTCTCGACACTCCGACCAACCATCTCGACATGGAATCCATCCAGGCTTTCAACAACAATCTCAAGGGCTTCCGAGGCAATATCCTTTTCGCCAGCCACGACCACGAGTTCATCAACACCGTGGCAAACCGTGTCATCGAACTCACGCCCAATGGCATCATCGACAAACTCATGAACTATGAGGACTATATCCATGATGCCCACATCAAGGAACTCCGCGAGAAGATGTACGCAGGGGCGTAACCGGCGAAACAGAGCCTTGCCCGACATCCTTTATTACGAGACAACTACTAACAAAAAAACACCCTAAACGATGACAGAAAATACCGCAGAAGAGACTTTGAAGACCGCTGCCGAGGAAACGGTTGCGACTCCCGAAACCAACGAGCCCCAGGAGGCTGCAGAGCCCCAGGAGGCAGAAACCAAGACTGATGCCGAACGCCTGGCTGAGGCTGAGGCTGAGATTGCCGACCTCAAGGACAAGCTCCTGCGGCAGGTGGCCGACTTCACCAACTATCGCCGGCAGCAGCAGAAGAATATTGCCGACCTCATCCTCAACGGCGGCACAAAGGTCATCGAAAGCATCCTCCCCGTGCTCGACGATATGGAGCGTGCGGAAGAGAATATCGCCAAGAACAATGATATCCAGGTGGCACGCGAGGGACTGGAGATGATTTTCCAGAAGCTTCAGACGATTCTCGGAAAGCATGGTCTGAAAAAGATGGAGACCACAGGCAAGGCGTTCGACACGGACTTCCATGAGGCTGTGGCCATCCTCCCCATGGGCGAGGATAAAAAGGATGAAATCATCGACACCGTGCAGGCCGGCTATATGCTCAACGAGAAGGTGCTGCGCCATGCGAAGGTCGTCGTCGGACAGTAAAAAAAAGACAATCCACTATCCCCCAAGAAATATATCCCCACACATATATTCATAAACGATGGCAGAAAAGAGCTATTATGAGATTCTTGGTGTTGACAAGAATGCCAGTGCCGATGAAATCAAGAAGGCCTACAAGAAGGTGGCTATCAAATACCATCCCGACCGCAATCCTGGCGACAAGGAGGCTGAGGAGAAATTCAAGGAAGCTGCAGAGGCATATGATGTGCTCCATGATCCCGACAAGCGTGCCCGCTACGACCAGTTCGGCAAGCAAGGGGTGAATGGTGCCGGCGGCTTCGGCGGCGGTGGCTTCGGCGGCTTCAACGACATCAACGATATCTTCTCCGCCTTTGGCGACATCTTCGGCGGTGGCGGCGGTGGCTTTGGCTTCGATTTTGGGGGCCGCCGCTCGCGGGGGCCGCAACGCTACCAGGGGGGCGACCTTCGTGTGAAGGTGCGTCTGGAACTGAAGGACATCCTCACGGGCACGACAAAGAAATTCAAGATCAAGAAAAAAATCGCCTGCCCTGAATGTGGCGGCACAGGATGCGAGAACGGCCAGTCGCCACAGACGTGTCCGGATTGCCACGGACAGGGCTTCACGCTGAAGCAGGCACAAAGCATCTTCGGCATCATGCAGCAGCAGGTGGCATGCCAGAGGTGTCGGGGAGAAGGCGCAATCATCACCAGCAAATGCCAAAAATGCCAGGGCGAGGGTATCATCAACGGCGAGGAAATCGTAGAAGTGAAGATACCTGCCGGTGTGCAGGAGGGCATGATTCTCAATGTGCCCGGAAAGGGACATGCCGCACGCCACAACGGTGTGCCGGGCGACATTCAGGTGCTCATCGAGGAGGAGCCTTCGGACCTCTTCATCCGCGATGCCAACGACATCATCTACAATCTTCTGCTCACCGTGAGCCAAGCTGCACTGGGCGACAACGTAGAGATTCCCACGCTGGAGAATCCCGTTCGAGTGAACATCAAGCCCGGCACACAGCCCGGTACGCGTATGCGCCTGAAAGGAAAGGGCTTGCCGCAGGTGAACAGCAGCGGCTACAGTTTTGGCAGGGGCGACATCGTGATCAACATCAGCGTCTATATCCCCGAAAATCTGTCCAAGGACGAGAAGAAGGCATTCGAAAACATGAGCGAAAGCCCGAATCTCAAGGCGAGCGACAAAGTAAAACAGAAGATTTTCGACAGTTTCCGCAGCTATTTCCAGTAGTTCGGCCTTAAGGCGACGCTGCCGTTGCCACGTCCGCGATGGCATGTGGTTGCCGAATGTGGGATGCCCCTTCAATGCTACACACGTGGGGTAACAGAGGTAACACGGGTAACACGGGTAACAGAAGTAACCGGAGCTGCCCGGGGTAACTGCCCGGGGGCGGATTGCCGCCTCGTGAGGAAATTTTTTCGGTCTGTACAGTTTCTTTTCAACTGTACAGGCCGATTTTTTTTCTTCCCTCCCCGACAAAAGTAATTTCGGCATCCGGTGCGAGTCACCCCCCCCTCTCGGCTACTGCTGTTACCCATGTTACCCCTGTTACCCGTGTTACCCTTGTGTTTTTATGGGGAGAATATGCTTTTAATAATGTATAGTATTAAT
>CAMGOT010000013.1 GCA_946060685.1 uncultured Bacteroidales bacterium | reverse complement strand
TTGCCTACAAAGAACCTCATTCATCCGATGGCTCATTCCTGCCCTTTTCCTTATCATCTTTCTGGTGCTTTCTGGCTGCCGCCGCGAAAGTGGGACGCAGGCCCGGCATCATTCCCGCAGCAATGTGGCAAGCCTTAATGCCGCACTCGCCAGTGTAGACACCGTGGGCAATATGCTTGTCGCTGCCAGGATGTCGGAGAAGTCGGGCACCGAAGCGCCCCTCGGCTTCAGGCTTGGCAGCACGCACCTGCAATTCATGCAGAGGATGCAGGAGATTGCCCATGCCGGGCTCGGACGCATTGACGATGACCATCTGGTTTATTTTACTGACCACCGTACCGTACCCTCCGACCTTGTGGTGTCTGACCGCTCACTCTTTAATATAGGAATCTCAACTCCCGACACGCTCACCGTCAGCAAGATAGAGTATGCCTATCGGTTGCAGCAGACGGACAGCCTGTGGGTGATAAACGTCATCAACAGGCTGATGGATGCCACCACGAATGGCACGTTCAAGGCATCGCCCGTGATAGCCATGCCAGGACATTTTGAGCAGCTCTGGACGCGCGATAACCTCGTGGTCAAGGTGAGTTTCAATCCTTCTGCCTCCATGCTCTATTTCTATGCTTTTGATGCCTCGAAGCTCAGCAGGGAGGATCTGCTCGGAACGATTGCTACCTTCAAGGCTGGGGCGGCAAAATGCCATATCAGTTTGGGCGACCTCAAGCAGGAAGTGCAGGCTTATCTCCGAAAGCGCCACAAGGATTATGAGGGCTTGGGAGGCTGGAAAGTCGACTGGTATACCACGGAAATCGTGGTGCGACATAAATATAAGTTCCCGGTACAGGAGGGCAGAAACGCATTGCCCAATTATATCGTGCGCAATTCCATGTTCCATTTTAACTATAGCCTGAAGAATATCAGCGAGTTTGTGCTGCACGAACACTGCATTGAATAAGCCTGTGGAGTGTCTGAGGATAATGTGGAGATGAAGAGAGGAGCGCATGATAGAACTGCAGAGGGGGCGGCGGTTTTCTGCACGGCCAGAAAAGACCTGATTATATTTTTCAGACTTGCCTTGCTGAGGGAAAATTCTTGTTCATGTGTAGCAAATCATGAGAGATTTCCGTCTAAGACTAACAAAAACCTATCAGGAACCCCCAGGTTTCTTACATCCCCTCCTTACATTATGCAAAGCAAAAAACATTCGATTCCGGTGAAGACCCGGATATTTTACATCATGCTGATGATGCTGGGATGTCCTGCTATCGCCCATGGCCAGTTTGGCGTGACCGACGAGCAGTTCGATTCCATTCAGGCTGTGTGCGATTCCCTGGAAATAGTACTTGGCGAAACCAGTGTGGCGGCAAAAAAGCGTGCCGTGAAGGCTGAGATTGACAAGCTGGTATATTCCGTTTCGGACGATGCCGAGGCGCAGAACCAGACCCTTACGGAGGTGCTGAGGAAAGTGCCGATGGTGACAGTCGACGGTGAAGACAATGTGCTGGTCAACGGGCAGAGCAGTTTCAAGGTCTACGTCAACGGAAAGCCGAATCAGATGATGACGAAAAATCCAAAAGAGATATTCAAGGCCTATCCTGCGTCGGCCATCAGGAAGATAGAGGTCATTACCGACCCCGGGGCAAAATACGATGCCGAAGGAGTCGCTGGCGTGCTGAATATCGTGACGCTTGAGGAGACGTTGACCAAAGGCTGGACGGTCACACCACGCATTGGCGCAAGGCGTACCGGGAATGATGCCGGATTTTTCGGCACCGTGCAGTACGGTCGCTTCACGCTCTCGGCAAACTATGGCTGCGGCTTGTCCAGCCGGATGCGTCCGGTGTATTCTTCCAAAGAGGTGGAGTATCTGCATGATGACGTGCGGCATTGCCTGACATCAAGTGGATCGGCTTCGCCCGATCTGTTCTATAATTTCGGAGGCATCGAGGCATCGTATGAGTTTACCGATCATGATTTGCTGAGTATGAGTGCTGGTATCTTCGGCCATACATATGATTTCTCCACAGTGGCGCTGACGGCAATGACGCGTGCCGACGGCGCGCCACTTTACAGCTATAAGAACCGGACAATACAGCACACAAGCAATATGGGCTATAATGCCGGGCTAGACTATCAGCATTCCTTCTCCTTGCCCGAACAGACCCTGACGTTCTCCTATCGCTATGACGGCTCACCGCAGAACCAGCGGCAGCAGAATGAATATTTCGACATTGTGGAGAGTGGGCACATGGAGCCTCTGACCGACATTTATGCCGATCCTGACTACCATTCGCAGGATCATACGTTTCAGGCCGATTTCACTACGCCTTTCGGGGAGCATCATCAGTTGTCGGTGGGGGGAAAATATATCCTGCGTCACAACGAGAGCGATTCGCGGCAGCTGGAGAAACCGTCGGAAAGTGCCGATGAAGCGGCATGGGTGCTGAATGATGCCGCATCGCTCCACTATAAGCACATGAATGGCATAGCGGCGGGATATGCGGAATATATGTTGAAAATCAGGAAGTTTAGCCTGCGTTCTGGACTTCGCTTCGAGCATTCGCATATTGATGTCAGTTATCCCGACGGCAAGCGTGCGGGCTTTAGGCGCAATTTCGACAGTTGGCTGCCCTCGTTCAATTTGGGGTACCATCTCTCTGACCTGCAGATGCTGAAACTGAACTATTCATACCGTATAGGCCGTCCGGGCATTTCCCAATTGTCGCCTTTTGTGAACGTCAGTCCGGGGTTCCGCTCCTACGGCAATCCGAGGTTGGAAAGCGAGGGCGGGCATAATTTCGGGGCGAGCTACAGCTTCTTCGGCCAGAAGTTCAGCATCTCGCTCGACGCTACCTTCGGCTTCTCAAACAACGGACTGGCGAGCTATACCTTCATGGATCGTGACAACTGCATCAACACCACTCACGACAATTTCCAGCATCGGCGTATGGGACATCTCTCTGGCTACATATGCTGGAACATCACGCCCCATACTTCCCTGACGTTCAATGGTAGCGGCATGTATGCCGACTATCGTGTCGAGGAGATGATGGATGCCACGGAGATGCATGATGCATTTCGGTTGGCGATGCACAATTCCGGATGGTCGGGCTATGGCATGGTGAATCTCAGGCAGGACCTCTGGTGGCGGCTGAAATTGGGAATATATGGCGGTGGCAGCAGTCCCTCCGTCGACTTGCAAGGCAAAGGTGACTGTTGGTATTTTTACAATCTGACCCTTTCGCGTCCGTTCCTCAAGGACGACCGTCTGAACGTTTCGGTCAACGTCGGCAATTTCTGGCCTCGGTATCGTTCCTACGATGCTGTGGTTGAAGGTGAGGGTTTCATCCAGAAAAGTACCCAGCGCATGGACCAGATGAATTTCGGCATCTCCATTTCCTGGCGACTTGGAAAACTGCAGACGATGGTGAAGAAGGCCCGACGCAGTATTCAGAATGACGATGTGGTGAAGGAGCAGGGCAGTGCCGGCCAGGGTGCTGGAGGACAGGAAATGCCGAAGTGAAGGGGGGATGTAGTATGATGGAGTGTGGCTGTCGCCTTCCTCTTTTGGGCCGTCTCCTCCTTCTGTTGCACCCGAAAAAGCGAGTTGTACGACTGAACGAAAATGCCCGAAGGGGCAAAAAAACATAGCCCAGGGCAGAGCCCTGGGTGCATGTCATCGCGCGCGTAAGAATATTATAGGAGTATGGTGTCAATGTGCAGCCAGCGCGAATGCTTACTCTGAGCACAGCGAAAGCAGGATAAATGTAGTGGAATGCGGGATTCTATGAAACCTTCAAGAGGAAATATTGGCCTGTGCGAGGTAGGATATTTTGCTGTGCCGTCGATGTATGTTAACTTCATTGCCTGCAAGGTTAATAACCTTGCAGGCGTAAGGTTATTAATCTTACAGCCGTAAGGTTATTAACCTTATCGGAGAGTAAGTTGTGATGTTTGCTTACGTTTGTTGATATAGGATTCGTTGACATCACGTTGATGGGGATATGCAGCAAAGCCTCCGGCCGGAACTTGGAGTTCTGCCGGAGGCTTTTTCCCAGCGCTGTTTTCTGCCAGCGCTTATTCTGCTACAATCTGCAAGATGGTGTTCTGATACGGGTGCAAATGCGGAGGCGTTCCGTGAGGAGAACGACACCTGATGATGCAGTGTGGTCTGCCGCTTAGAGTTCAGCCTCCTTCAGACGTTCGGCATTTTCTGCCACGATGAGATGGTCGATGCAATCCTGGATGTCGCCATCCATGAATGCTGCCAGATTGTAGATGGTGTAGTTGATGCGATGGTCGGTGATGCGGCCTTGGGGATAGTTGTAGGTGCGGATTTTTGCACTGCGGTCGCCCGTACTGACGAGACTCTTCCGGCGCGATGCGATGTCGTCGACGTACTTCTGGTGCTCGCGGTCGTAGATGAAGGTTCGCAGGCGGGCCAGGGCACGCTCCTTGTTTTTCGGCTGGTCGCGAGTCTCGGTACATTCTATGAGGATTTCCTCCACCGTGCCCGTCACGGGATTTTTCCAGTTGTAGCGCAGGCGCACACCCGACTCCACTTTGTTGACATTCTGTCCGCCGGCACCGCTGGAGCGGAAGGTGTCCCATTTTATCTCGCCCTCGTTGATGCTCACCTCAAAGGCATCGGCTTCGGGAAGTACGGCCACGGTGGCAGCCGAAGTATGGACGCGTCCCTGAGTCTCCGTGACGGGTACGCGTTGTACGCGATGGACGCCGCTCTCATATTTCAGCGTGCCGTAGACATCGGTTCCTGTGACGGAGCATACGATTTCCTTATAGCCTCCGGCGGCACCTTCGCTGAAAGAGCTGACTTCGAGCCGCCAGCCTTTGGTCTCACAGTATTTGGTGTACATTCTGAAGAGGTCGCCGGCAAAGAGGGCTGCTTCATCGCCACCCGTTCCGCCGCGAATTTCCAGCACCACATTCTTGGCATCCTCAGGATCTTTCGGTACGAGGAGGAGTTTTATCTGTTCCTCGATTTCCGGTATGCGCCGTTCGCAATCAGCCACTTCCTCGCGTGCCATTTCCCTCATCTCGGGGTCTGACTCGTTGACCAGTATGTCTTTGCTCTCTTCGAGGTTCCCAAGCAGGAGGGCATAAGTTCGACGCACGGCCATGAGTTCTTCCAGTTCCTTGTACTCCTTCGTCAGGCGCACATAGCGCTGCTGGTCGGAGATGACGGAGGGATCGGTGATGAGTGTCCCCACTTCATGGAAACGAGGCTCCAGGGCGTCAAGTTTTTCTAATAGTGTATTCATTGTAATGATGGTTTCGTGCAGGACTCTGCAGCCGCTGCATGGGCAAGAAAAGACAGGAAGCCTGGCAATTCTCCATCGTCTGGCCTCCTGTCGAAATCCAACGGTTCTAATAGGAAAATTCTCCGAACTCTGACTTTATGGTCAGCGAGCGCGGTCCCTCCTCGATATGGCCCACTATTTGGGCATCGATGTTGAAGCTTTGGGCAATTCCGATAATCTTGTCTGCCATTTCGGGACGCACATAGACTTCGAGGCGGTGGCCCATGTTGAACACCTTGTACATTTCGCTCCAGTCGGTGCCGCTCTGCTCATGGATGGCACGGAATAGCGGGGGGACGGCAAACATGTTGTCCTTCACCACCCGGCAGTTCTCTCCCACGAAATGCAGCACTTTCGTCTGTGCGCCACCCGTGCAATGAACCATGCCGTGGATTTCGCTCCGGCTCACTTCATCAAGCATTTTCTTGACGAAGGGTGCATACGTACGTGTGGGACTGAGCACAAGATGTCCGGCATCCACGGGACTGCCCTCTACGGCATCGGTGAGCCGGTATGCTCCGCTATAGACGAGTTCGTCGGGCACGGCATGGTCATAGCTCTCGGGGTATTTTTCCGCAAGATATTTGGCAAAGACATCGTGGCGGGCCGAGGTAAGTCCGTTGCTGCCCATGCCGCCGTTGTAGACAGTCTCATAGGTGGCGGTTCCTGAGGAAGAAAGCCCGACGATGACATCGCCCGGACGGATATTGGCATTGTCGATGACATCGCTCCGCTTCATGCGGCACGTCACGGTACTGTCGACGATGATGGTGCGCACGAGGTCGCCCACATCGGCGGTTTCGCCTCCTGTGGCATAGATTCCCACTCCCATCTGCCGCATCTGCTCCAGCAGTTCATCAGTGCCGTTGATGATGGCCGAGATGACCTCGCCGGGGATGAGCATCTTGTTGCGTCCGATGGTGGAGGACACAAGGATATTGTCGACGGCTCCCACACAGAGGAGGTCGTCGGTATTCATGATGAGGGCATCCTGTGCGATTCCCTTCCATACGGAGAGGTCGCCCGTTTCCTTCCAGTACATGTAGGCCAGGCTGGACTTTGTGCCAGCACCGTCGGCGTGCATGATATTGCAATATTCCGGGTCGCCCCCGAGGATGTCGGGGATGATTTTGCAGAAAGCCTGGGGAAAAAGGCCCTTGTCGATATTCTTGATGGCAGCGTGGACGTCCTCCTTCATGGCCGACACGCCACGCATCATATAGCGCTGATTGTTCATAGCGTAGGAGTAAGCAAAGGGTTGTGGTGGTGCAGGGATATGCTGTTGTAAGGAAAGTCCTTTTCCTTCTTATTGGGCCAAATAGGCGTTGACGTTCTTTTCGATGCGTTCTGCCAGGTCATCGTGTTCCTCGCGGCAGAACTTCTCGCCGGTGACAGCCTCATAGAGTTCGATGTAGCGGTCGCTGATTCCCTTCACGATTTCGGGAGTCATCTCAGGCACTTGCTGCCCGGCCTTTCCCTGGAATCCGCCAGCCATAAGCCATTCGCGCACGAACTCCTTGGAGAGTTGCTTCTGGGGCTCTCCTGCCTCGAAACGCTCGGTATAGCCTTCGGAGTAGAAATATCGGCTGGAGTCGGGGGTGTGAATCTCGTCCATGAGATAGATGGTGCCATTGTGCTTGCCAAACTCGTATTTCGTGTCGACGAGGATGAGTCCGCGCTCAGCGGCTATCTCGGTGCCGCGCTGGAAGAGCTGGAGGGTGTACTTTTCCAGAAGGGCATATTCTTCAGGAGTAGCCAAGCCGCGAGCCAGGATTTCCTCCTTGGAGATGTCGGCATCGTGCTCTCCAATTTCAGCCTTTGTGGTAGGGGTGATGATGGGTGTGGGGAATTTTTCGTTCTCGCGCATACCTTCGGGCAGACGTACTCCGCAAATTTCGCGCACTCCACTCTTATAGGCCCGCCATGCACTGCCGCAGAGGTAGCCGCGGACAATCATTTCGATAGGGAAACCCTCGCACATCACGCCGACGGTGACCATAGGGTCGGGGGTGGCAAGTTTCCAGTTCGGGCAGATGTCCTGTGTGGCATCGAGGAACTTGGCTGCAATTTGGTTGAGCATCTGTCCCTTGAAGGGTATGCCTTCCGGCAATACTACATCGAACGCGCTGATGCGGTCGGTGGCCACCATGACGAGGCGGTCGCCCAGATTGTAGACATCGCGTACTTTACCATGATACACTCCCTGCTGGCCGGGGAAATTGAAATCGGTCTTGGTCAAAGATTTCATTGTTTTCTTATTGTTAAAATAAAGGTGGGTTATGCAGGGATGTGACCCCGCTATCGAATGTGTTTGCTGTGTCAGTAGTCGGATGGCTGTGTCGGTAGCCGGAAAATGGGTGTCAGGAGAATGGGAGGCGAGCTCATTTCTCCGATCGCTGCTCTAAGGGATGGCTTCTCCGTTCGGTTGGTCGTCGTTTTTTTTCGCAAGGCGGTCGTAGGCCTCGACGATTCTTGACACCAGTTTGTGGCGCACGATGTCGGCCTTCGACATCTCCACGATGGCTATGCCAGGGATGTCGGAGAGCAAGCTTTTGGCTTCCACCAGTCCTGAGAGGGTGCGTGGGGGAAGGTCAATCTGCGTCTGGTCGCCCGTGATGATCATCTTCGTGTTCCATCCCATGCGTGTGAGAAACATTTTGAGCTGCATCCCCGTGGTGTTCTGGGCCTCGTCGAGGATGACGACGGCATCATTCAGCGTGCGGCCTCGCATGAATGCCAGGGGTGCTATCTGAATGACGTTTTGATCCATGTACTCCTGCAATTTGGCAGCAGGAATCATTTCCTGAAGGGCATCATAGAGCGGCTGGAGGTAGGGGTCGATCTTGTCCTTCATGTCGCCGGGCAGGAATCCCAGTTTCTCCCCCGCCTCTACGGCAGGCCTTGAGAGAATGATTTTCCGTGCCTCCTTGTTTTTCAAGGCCCGCACGGCGAGTGCAATTGCCACGTAGGTTTTTCCGGTTCCTGCAGGTCCGATGGCGAAGACCATGTCATTGTGCCGATAGGCTTCCACCAGCCTGCGCTGGTTTTCCGTGCGCGGAGCGATGGGTTTTCCGCCCGTGCTGTAGACGATGATGCCCTTGTCGGTCTCCTCGCTGCTTCCGGGCCTTTGGCCTTTCATGATTTCCAGAATATCCTCCTCCGTCAGCACATTATGCCGGGCGCAATGATGCTCCAGCCTGTAGAAATCCTCTTCGAAGATGGCCATATCCTCTTCATTGCCCATCACCTTGAGCACATTGCCCCTTCCCACAATTCTAAGTTTCGGGCATAGTGCCCGCACCATGCGGAGATTGGCGTTTGAAGGGCCATAAAAGACGATGGGGTCGGCCTCTTCTATGACAAAATGTTTTTCTATCATGCTGGTGATTTTCGCTTAAACGTGTGCAAATTTAGCATCTGCGCGTCGAATTACAAAAATATCCTTGTCTTTTTCAGTTTTTCGGATTAAATTTGCCGTCAAATTCAAACTATGGCTACTAAATCCAAAACCCCATATACCTTCACGCGCGTGCATTTCCTGCTCTGTTTCTGGACAGCGGCAGGCATCCTGTTCGTGTTCAAGTGTGCTTTCCCGGAGATAGCGGGCGAGCGGCTGGAGCAGGTGAAGGAGCGCATTGTCGAGATGAGTGTTCCGCGCCCCGTATATCATGACAGCATCACGCTGGCCAGGCTTCACACCGACAGCCTGCTGCAATGTCCGCGTCCTGTGCTCAGGCTGACGCATCCCGACGGGTCGCCCGTGAAGAACCGTGTGACATCCATTCCCGGCACTTTCCAGGAGTTCTTCCCCGACCTCAACGATGTGCAGCTTGCCACTGCCCAGCGCCTTGGTGTGGAATGCTGTGAGGATCGTGAGGAGGCGGCACGTCGGCGCACGGAATACGTCTACATTGGAGCCAGTCCGTTCTACGACATCGAACATCTTTCCCATTCCATACCCTATTTGGTGCCCCGCGCTTCGCGTTTGCTTGACGAGATAGGGCGTGCCTTTCTCGACAGTCTGGCCTCGAAAGGCATACCATTCCATAAGATGGTGGTCACCTCCGTGCTCCGCACCAATGAGGATGTGCGACGGCTCAGACGGCATAACGGCAATGCTTCGGAGCAGTCGTGCCACCGCTACGGCACCACGTTCGACATTTCCTACAACGTGTTCCATCGCGTGCAGGACCCCGACCTCCCTCCCCAGCCAGAAACGTGGGCTGTGACGCTGAAGAGCGTGCTGGCTGAGGTGCTGGCCGATCAGCGGCGGCTGGGCACATGCTGGGTGAAGTATGAGTACAGGCAATCCTGCTTCCATATCACCTGCCGCTGACATTTTCCGCTTTTTTTTAGAAAAAACGTAGGATATTCCTCGTTTTGCTTTGTCATATCAAAAGCAAAGCGTAAATTTGCCGCCCGAAAGCGAAGTGCTTTCCTTTCTGCAAGGTGCAAAGGGTCTGGTAGCTCAGCTGGATAGAGCATCTGCCTTCTAAGCAGACGGTCCCGGGTTCGAGTCCCGGCCAGATCACTTGTCACAAATAAAATAAGCCATCTTCCTTACACATTATGGTGAGGGAGATGGCTTTTTTTCGTTATGTACGGCAGAAAGCAATGATGGTAGGTGCCAGCCTTATGGGTGTGTGTTCTGTAATATAGCTTGGCTATCGCCTTCCTCCTTGGCTATCGCCTTCCTCCTTCGCACCTCAGGATAGTCCAAGCCAGCTTGGCCTCTCCATTCGGTCTGTCGTCAGGGCGGCCTTTCAGTCCCGATTCGCTTCCAAGGGGCGCAGGAAGAACTTATCGACCACATGGGCCACGCCATCCTCCTGGTTGGAATAGGTGATATAGTCGGCAGCATCCTGCACATCGCGGGCGGCATTCGCCATCGCCACGCCCATGCCGGCAAAGCGAATCATGCTAAGGTCGTTGTAGCCATCGCCCACGGCTATCATCTCCTCACGCGAAATGCCCATCTTTTCGGTGAGCACCTGGAGACTGGCAGCCTTGTCGATGCCCTGAGGCACACATTCAAGAAAGAAAGCCGCAGAGCGGTACACACTGAGTTGCCCCTCAAAACTCTTCGCCAGCCGATGTTCCAGAGGGATGAGTCGCTGAGGATCGCCCACGATGAGACATTTGTTGATGGGATGCTGCACCTGACGGACGAAGTCCTCATACTGCACTACGGGCATCTTGTTGATGAACGCTTCATGGAGCACGTATTTGTTGCGCGTGTTCGTAGCGGCAATGCCTTCGCCCTGATAGGTGAGGATTTCGCATCCTGCCTCCTTTGCTGCAGCATGCAGGGGTTCCACAAAGGCGGGGTCGAGAATACGTTCGGCGATGATGCGGGGTTCTGCTCCCCATTCAATGATTTTTCCGCCGTTGAATGCCAGGACGAATCCGCCATATTTGCCTATTTCAAGTTCGTCGGCAATGGCGCTGATGCCATAGGTGGGGCGTCCGGAGGCCAGAATCACCCGCAGGCCTTTTTGCTGGGCTCGCATGAGCGTGTCGTGGGTTCTGGGGGTGATTTCCTTGGCATCGTTGGTGAGGGTACCGTCGAGGTCGAGCACAATGGCTTTTATGCTTTTCATGAGAAATGGATTTCAATGATTGAGATGGAAAGGGGGGGGGAGTGCAGGCAGAAAAATGCCTCCACGGTTCAATCGAGACCGTGGAGGCAACAGGTGAGCGTCGGATAGAGGCGACTCGAACGCCCGACCCCTACGTCCCGAACGTAGTGCGCTACCAACTGCGCTACTATCCGTGCTTTTTGCTGGGTGCAAAGGTAGAGGGGATTCTTGAACTGTGCAAATTTTGATGGCATTTTCTTTGATTTTTGGCCTGAAATCATAGTATTATGATATGTGGCGTGGGAAAAACACAGGCTTTCAGCATTTCTGCCAGCTTTTCCCAGTCCTGTTTCCCTCCCCCCCCTCCCCATGATGTGCTGCAGGCGTGAGAGCGATGCTTCGTGGCGTGTGCCCTCCCATCTCCGGAAAGCCTGAAATGTGGAAGAATGTGCTGACTTCATAAAATTGTAACACCTTCATGCTTTGCTCTTCCTGAAAAACGCCTTATCTTTGCAGCGGCTTTTCATCCAATCTCCTTATATATAAGATATATATATATATTTATTTATGAAACGCATACTTATCGTAGACGACGAGGCCGACCTCCGTGAAATCATAGCCTGCAATCTGGAGACCGCAGGCTATGCCGTAGACGAGGCCTGTTCTGCCGAGGAAGCCCTTGCCCTCCTCCGTTTCCGCCAGACCGACGACACTCCTGACTCCCCCGGGCTTCCTGCTCTCATTCTCCTTGATGTGATGATGCCTGGCATCAACGGTTTTCAGATGGCCGACATCATGCGGAGGGAGCGCCACCTCAGTCTGCCCATCATCTTCCTCACCGCCAAGGACCAGGAGGAGGACATCCTGACGGGGTTCTCGCGCGGGGGCGACGACTATATCACCAAACCGTTTTCCGTGCGTGAACTCATGGCACGTGTGGCAGCCGTCATACGGCGTACTGAGACGGCCGATACTGGAGGCGAAGAGGAGCAACGCGGCACTCGGCAGCGTGACCTGGGGCGCGGGCTGGTGATTGACAACTCGCGGAAAATCGTTATTGCCGACGGTGAGGAAATCATCCTCTCGCGAAAGGAACTGGGCATTCTTGCCACCCTTTCCGCGCAGCCCGGACATGTGTTCACACGCGATGATATCCTCTCGGCCGTATGGAATGGCGAGGCTTATGTGCTCGACCGCACGGTCGATGTGCATATTGCACGCCTGAGAAAAAAACTGGGAGCCCATGGCGAGCGCATCAGCAGCCGTCAGGGCTACGGCTATAAGTTCGACTGACGCCTCCACAGCCCACATTCCCTATCCCTCTCCACAAACATCCCCCCTTATCACCTCCTCCCCGTAAAAAGATACCGACATGGTAGTAGATGATTCCACGCGCCAGCTTTTCCGGCGCTACACCTGGCTGTTCCTCGTCTTTGCAGCCGCTCTGATAGGCTTCCAGTGGCAGCGCGAGCGCATCTTTCGTCGCGAAGCCCTTGAGGCACGCTTGGAGGGCTATGCCGATGTCATAGCCGCACAGGACTCGCTTTCGGCCCCTCTCAGCACGCAGCATCTGCGCACCACAGTGCTCACCCCCGACGGCAATGTGCTCTATGAGAGCCAGCAGTCCCTGCGCCCGGATGCCATGCAGAACCATCTCGGACGTCCTGAAGTGAAGCAGGCCCTCACTTCAGGAAGGGGCTATGATATCCGACAGTCCACCACGACGGGCGAGGACTTCTTCTATTATGCCAAGAAATACGACCCTACGCCCGACGGGACGATGAAGGCCACGCGTATCGTGCGGGTAGCACTCCCCTACAATGCCAGTGTGAGCCATAATCTCCACACGGCTTCCAACGTGTTCTTCTGGTTCGCCCTCCTCGTCTTTGCCGGCATGTCGCTCATGCTGGTCTATACGGGTGGAAGCATCGGGCAGAACATACGTCTCATCCGCAATAAGGAGAAGGAACGCACGCAGGAGGTGAAACGCCAGATTTCCACGAATATCGCCCACGAACTGCGCACTCCCGTGGCTGCCATACGGGGCTATCTGGAGACCTTGGCCGACAATCCGGATCTTGCGGGCGAGCGTAAGGCACACTTCATACACCGTGCCCTCATGCAGACAGAGCGTCTGACCGACCTGATCCGCGATGTCTCCATCATTTCAAAGGCTGAAGCCTCCCCCAATCTGCTCGCTCGCGAACCTCTGCGGCTGGCCGACATCGTGCGCGAGGTCATCGAGGAACTGCATTCCGACCTCCAGCGGGCCGACATTCGCGTAAAATTGGATTTGCCGGCAGGCCTGACGCTCCGGGCCAACTACACCCTGATCCATGCCATCTTCCGCAATCTCTTCGAAAATACCATCCGCTATGCCGGCACGGGCGTGGAGGCCTGTCTGGCATGCAGCGAGGTATCGGCCAGCGGTATCTTTGCCTCGGAAAAGAAGCATCGTATCGCTTGCACCTACTACGACACGGGATGTGGTGTCGGCGAGGAGCATCTTGACCGTATCTTCGAGCGTTTCTATCGTATCGACGAGGGCCGTACGCGCGATGGCCGTGGCGGCACAGGTCTTGGCTTGTCCATCGTGCGCAACGCCGTCATTTTCCATGGTGGGGAGATAAAGGCCAGGAACAGGCCGGGAGGCGGACTGCAATTCGACTTCACCCTGCTTTGCCAATAGGGCAGAGCGGGGAATGCCGGACAATGGGGTATAGACTTCAGGGGTGTTCTATAAATTAGTATATAATCTTTTTTTCAAGGGGTGTCTGCTTGGTCGCTTTTCCACCTCTCGCACAGTATCTTTTTGCTTTTCAATCACTTACATAGCACGCTATGCTCGTGTTTGAAAAACAAAAACCTACTGCACGATAGGTAAAAAATCGCCTCAAGCTAATTTATAGAACACCCCTTCAATTATTGAATGAGGAATGTGGAATGAGGAATTGACATCAATTGTTTAATGAGGAATGTGGAATGAGGAATTGGAGAAAGCCGGATGGTCAATTCCTTATTCCACATTCCACATTCCTCATTGCACTCTTTCCTTATATGTTGATACAGAAGAGATTGGATGGGGCGTAACAGTTTTGTAATATAAATGTAACGCTCACTTATCCGCGCCCATGCGGAAGCATTGAAGGATATGCCTTAATTTTGCAGACGAAAACAAATACCTTATTTTTTATGACCGTATTTTTCATCTGCATTGTGGCGTTCCTTTTTGCCCTCGCCCTTTTCGATCTTTGGGTGGGAGTGTCAAACGACGCCGTGAATTTTCTCAATTCCGCCATCGGCAGCAAGACGGCAAAGTTCCGAACCATTGTCGTCGTTGCCGCCATCGGAGTGTTCTTCGGTGCCTGTCTTTCCAATGGCATGATGGACATTGCCCGCCATGGCATCTTCAATCCCGCCCAGTTCCAGTTTGGCGATGTCATGGTCATCTTTCTTGCCGTCATGGCCACCGACATCATTCTGCTGGATGTGTTCAACAGCCTGGGAATGCCCACCTCTACCACGGTGTCCATGGTGTTTGAGCTGCTCGGAGCCTCATTTGCCCTTACGATGCTGAAAATCAGTGCTGAGGGTGGCACCTATGCCGACTATCTCAACACTTCGAAAGCCATGGAGGTCATCTTCGGTATCTTTGTGAGCGTGCCTATCGCCTTTCTCGGCGGCCTCATCATTCAGTACATCACCCGTATCGTGTTCACCTTCGTGGGACCTCTCTCCTCCGACGGTACGCACCCCAGGTTCAGCCTGCGCGTGTGCCTCTTCGGAAGCGTTGCCCTGACCGCCATTGTTTACTTCATGCTTTTCAAGGGCCTGAAGACCATGACCTTTATGGACAGCGAACTCAAATTGTGGCTACACGAGCATATCGCTCTGCTCCTGCTGGGCTGCTTGGTGTTTTTCACCATCGTGATGGTGCTGATTGAGGCCTTCTCCGTGTCGCGCTCGGGATGGCTGTCGCGCTCGGGAGGCCATTCCGTGTTTCGCTTAGTGGTTCTTGCCGGTACCTTCTCCCTCGCCATGGCATTTGCCGGCAACGACCTTGTGAACTTCATCGGCGTGCCGCTGGCAGGCTTCTCCTCGTTTATGGATTTCTATCATTCCGGCGGCACCGACCCCATGAACTATCCCATGACTTCGCTCGAAGAGAGTGCCCGTACGCCCATCGGCTTCCTCATCGCTGCAGGAGCCGTGATGGTGTTCGCCCTTGCCACAAGCAAGAAAGCCCGCAAGGTGGTGATGACCTCCGTGAACCTTTCTTCGCGTGCCGAAGGTGAGGAGATGTTCGGATCCTCGCGTGCCGCCCGCTCTATGGTGCGCGGTGGCATCAATCTGGGCAATGCCCTCTGTGCCGTGCTGCCGGATGCCTTACTGCAATATATCGACAGCCGTTTCCGACTGCCCTCCGACCCCAAGCGGGGCTTTTACGTGCAGAGCGAAGGAGGGCAGGACAGTACCGTCGTCGATGTCCCGGCCTACGACCTCATCCGAGCTTCTATCAATCTCGTGGTGGCAGCCCTGCTCATCGCCCTGGGTACCTCGCTGAAACTTCCCCTCTCCACCACCTTTGTCACCTTCATGGTGGCGATGGGTACCAGTCTTGCCGATCGTGCCTGGACGCGCGAAAGTGCCGTTTTCCGTGTCACGGGCGTACTCACCGTCATCGGCGGATGGTTCATCACTGCCGGTGTGGCATTCGTGGCGTGTATGCTTATGGCGTTGCTCATGCACGTGGGCGGTCCTGTGGCGATGGTGGTCATCGTACTGGTCGTACTCTTCATCCTCATCCGCAACCAGCGGAAGGGTGGCAAGAGCAGCGAGGAGAAAGGCGATGCCCTTTTCAGCGAAATGATGCACAACAACAATCCTCTCGAAGTGGAGCCCTTGCTGAACCGCCACATCATGGAGAACACTTCGGGGCAGCTGGCACTCTTCACCGAAGCCCTCGACCATCTTGTGGAGGGCATTGCCGGCGAACGCCTCCGGCCTCTGCGCCGCGCCTCCCGCACGCTGCATAAGGACAAGATGACGCTTAAAAACCTGCGCCGTCGGGAAATTCTCTGCCTGCGCCGCATCACTCCTGCCCAGAGCGTGAAGAAATGCACGGATTTCCATCTCATCCACAATTCCCTCAGGCAGATGCGCTATTGCCTGCTCCGCATTGCCGACCCTGCCCTGGAGCATGTGGACAATCATTTCCCTGCCATCAATGGGGAAACGTTCCGGAATTTCGACAAACTCCGTCTGCGTCTGACTGAACTGATGAAACTCTCCATGACCGAGTTAGGGAAAATACATTATGAGAACCCTATGGCCGAACTCGACGAAATCTATTCGCTCCATGATGCGAGGGTGAAGCGCGTGGAGACTCTGCGTCTCGACATCGATCAGCTGCGCGATGAACTGAACATGCTGCGCCGGAACGTGCTGATCGACATGCAGCAGCCCGACACGAACATCACTTCCACCACACTCCTTATCCACATTATTCAAGAGACGGAGCTGCTGGCAAAAGAACTCCGGTCGCTGCTGAAGTCGTGCTCGCACTTCTGCGACTGACCCAGGGGGATGTTCTCCCTATGTAGATGTTCTCCCTATGTATATAATATGTATATAAAAAATATGTATGATGACTGTTTATCCATATATTGCGACAGCCGTTATGAAACCTTCTACTCTGCGCCGCATCCAGCGTTTCTACCATGCTGCACGGCTCATTCTGCTTGCCGTAGGCCTCACCGCCCTCTATGTGGCATTACTTGCACTTTGAGGTGTAGTCCTTCCTTTTGATTGTCATATCCTCCCCTTGCGAGGCTCTGCCGCTCTGGTTTCATCGAGCGTGCAGAGCCTCGTTTTTCGTTCCGTGCCTTCAAGAGAAGGAAGGGAGAAGTGTAAGCATCCATGTAAATACACGTTGCAGCTTTTTAGCCTGCATGATTCATGCTCGTTCCTCCTGCAAGGGCTAACAGGCAGCACGTGGAGCGCAATGCTTGCTCTTCCTCGGCCGTTGGACACGCTATAAGCAAAATTCCCTTTTTTGCTGTTTGCTCCTCACGTTCGACGTGCCGACAGATGATTTTTTACATTTTCTTCACAACTTTGAAATGAAAATGTCGTAAATATCCAAAAAAGAGTTGTAATTTTGCGCGGTCAGAAACGGGACAAACAAAATTTCACCATACAAAATTTTATGGAAACACTCCTCAACTTGCTGAGCCTGCTGGGCTCACTCGGACTCTTCCTCTACGGTATGAAAATCATGTCCGAAGGTTTGGAAAAATTTGCTGGCGACCGACTTCGCGCTATCCTCGCCGCAATGACCAAGAACCGCTTTATGGGCGTCATCACCGGAGTCCTCGTCACAGCACTCATCCAATCGTCGAGCGCAACCACCGTTATGGTCGTCAGTTTCGTCAATGCCGGCCTGATGAACCTCACGCAAGCCATTGGCGTTATCATGGGTGCCAATATCGGTACCACCGTCACGGCATGGGTGATTTCTGCCATCGGTTTCAAAGTGAACATCGCAGCTTTTGCCCTCCCTCTCCTCGCCATCGGCATACCGATGATATTCAGTAGCAACAACAAGCGGAAGAGCGTCGGAGAATTCGTGTTTGGCTTCTGCTTTCTTTTCATGGGACTCTCCTTTCTGCAAAATTCGGCAGAGAGCCTGAATATCGGCACTCTCGTGGCGAATATGCTGGCCAGCGTCAATGGTGGAGGTTTCCTTATGATTCTGCTGTTTGTCATCGTCGGTGCCCTCGTCACGATGCTCGTGCAGGCCTCTGCAGCCACCATGGCCATAACTCTCATGCTCTTTGACATGCAGATTCCCGGCTTTGGCTTCGAGCAGGCTGCTGCACTTGCCATGGGACAGAACATCGGTACCACCATCACGGCATTCATGGCATCGCTCACCGCCAACACGCAGGCACGCCGTGCAGCACTTGCCCACATGTTCTTTAATGTGTTCGGAGTGATAGTGGTGCTCATCTTCTTCTATCCATTCTGTTCTGCCGTTACATGGTTCGTCACCGATTTCATGCACGCTGGCGGCAACGACCTTTTCCGGCTCTCGGCATTCCACACGGCCTTCAATATCTTCAACACGCTGCTGCTCATCGGTTTCGTACGGCAGATAGAGCGTTTCGTATGCTTCGTGCTCCCACAGAACGAGCAGGAGGAAGTGGGAAGGCTGCAGTTCATCTCGGCAGGAATCCTCAGTACCGCCGAGCTCTCTCTCTTGGAGGCCCGCAAGGAAGTGGCACTCTTCGGAGAGCGTTGCGAGATGGCGTTCAAGATAGTGTGCGGAATGCACGGTATCGACAAGGACGAAGATTTCAACAGGGAATTCAAGCGGGTGGAGAAATATGAAGGCATCACCGACAATATGGAGCAGGAGATTGCACATTATCTCCAGCAGGTGTCGGAAGGAAGGCTTTCTGACGATGCCAAAAGGCAGGTGAATCGTATGCTCCGCGAAGTCGACGACCTGGAGAGCATCGGTGACTGCTGCTACAATCTGGCACGCGTACAGAGTCGAAAGCGCCAGTATTGCAAAGAGCATTTTACCGATGAGCAGCTACAGCAAATCAGCCATATGGAAGACCTCGTCAATATGGCGCTCCAGCAGATGAACCGCATGCTTTCACAGCCCGAGGGCTACGGTCACGACCTCAGCCAGAGCTATCAGATTGAGAGCAAAATCAACCAGCTGCGCAACGATCTGCGCAACACGAATCTCGTGTGTGTGGAGAACCATGAATACGACTACCGCCTCGGAGCATTCTATACCGACTATATTTCGGAGTGCGAAAAACTGGGCGACCACATCATCAACGTGGTGCAGGCAAAGGCGCGCATGAACCGTAATTGACGCCTGCAGTGGATGTCCCGCCTTTAAATAAGGGCGGGCGTACTGTAAATCCCACAGCGAATACGCAACGGTGGGGATGTGTCAAAGCAATTTTGGTGCATCCCCACCGTTTTGCATCCCTGTGCCCCCCTTGTCCTGTTCTCTGCGCCATGGATAGCCTTTGCCGGGTACCCCACGGTTTAGCCCGAGAACCCTTATTCCACCACTACGGATTGCCGTATGGACTTACAACCTTCGCCCCCACATCCCCTCCCCATACGGGCAAACATCGAAAATAATTTGCCCGTACCACTGTAAATTCGTATTTTTGCGCGGAGAGGAATACGGCGATGGTCAGGCATCTCTGCCCTCGTGCCTCTGCCATTATTCATTGTCACAAACTGCTGTGAGAGAAAACACGGCTCTGAAAACAATAAGAAAATAATAATACACACATCAGATTCAATACCTAAAAATGGAAAAAAGAAAAATCCAATTCTCGCTCGTCTATCGCGACATGTTCCAGTCGAGCGGTAAATTCCAGCCCCGCAAAGATCAGTTGGAGCGCATCGCTCCCGTGATTATCAGAATGGGTTGTTTCAGTCGCGTGGAGACGAACGGTGGTGCCTTCGAGCAGGTGAACCTTCTCTATGGCGAGAACCCCAACCAGGCAGTACGTGCCTTCACACGCCCCTTCAACGAGGCAGGCATCAAGACCCACATGCTGGACCGCGGACTCAATGCCCTAAGAATGTTTCCTGTGCCTGCCGATGTGCGCCGGTTGATGTACAAGGTGAAGCATGCACAGGGCGTCGACATCACACGCATATTCTGCGGGCTGAACGATGTGCGCAATATCATCCCCTCCATCAAATATGCCATTGAGGGCGGCATGACACCGCAGGCCACGCTCTGCATTACCACAAGCCCCATCCACACCGCTGAATACTATGCACATATCGCCGACCAGCTCATCGAGGCCGGAGCACCGGAAATCTGCCTGAAGGATATGGCAGGAGTGGGACAGCCCGCTATGCTCGGCGAATTGTGCCGACGCATCAAGGAGAAGCATCCTGAGGTCATCATACAATATCACGGGCATTCAGGTCCCGGACTTTCCATGGCGAGCATACTTGAGGTGTGCCGTAACGGAGCCGACGTTATCGACACTGCCATCGAACCCCTCTCCTGGGGAAAGGTGCACCCCGACATCATCTCCGTGCAGAGCATGCTGAAGAATGCAGGATTTGATGTGCCCGAAATCAATATGGATGCCTATATGGAGGCACGCAAGCTCACGCAGGAATTCATCGACGATTTCCTCGGATATTTCATGAATCCCTCCAACAAGCTCATGTCCTCCCTTCTCCTTGGATGCGGACTTCCGGGAGGAATGATGGGATCCATGATGGCCGACCTCACGGGTGTGATGGCTGCCATCAATGCCAACCGTGCCAAGAAGGGCGAGGAGCCGCTTTCTGAAGATGCACTGCTCGTGCGCCTCTTCGACGAAGTGGCATACGTTTGGCCCAGAGTTGGATATCCTCCCCTGGTCACCCCCTTCAGCCAGTATGTCAAGAACATCGCCCTGATGAATCTCCTCACTGAATCCATGGACAAGCCCCGCTATTCCATGATGGACAATTCCATTTGGGGCATGATTCTCGGCAAGAGCGGAAAACTGCCTGGAGAGGTGGCGCCGGAAATCGTGGAGCTGGCAAAGGAAAAGGGCTTCGAGTTTACCGAGGCCGACCCCCAGTCCTATTATCCCGACGATCTCCAGCGCTTCATTGACGAGATGGAAGCCAACGGCTGGGAGCGAGGCGAGGACGATGAGGAACTCTTTGAATTTGCCATGCACGAAACCCAATACCGCGACTATAAGAGCGGAGCTGCCAGAAAACGCTTCCTTGCCGATCTTCAGGCTGCCAAGGACAAAGAGGCTGCTTCAGGCATGACTCTCGAAGAGGCAGCGGCATTCAAGCATGCCAAGGCCGATGCTGTCGTGGCCCCCGAGAATGGCATCATCCTTTGGGAAATCGGCGGTGATGCCGAGAATGTGAAGGCTATCGAGCCTTTTATCGGACAGGAGTTTGCCGAAGGGCAGCGTTTCTGCTATATCGAGAACGCTCACGGGCAAATCAGCGAACTTCAGGCTGCTATGGGGGGAAAACTCGTGGAGATTGCCGCCAAGCAGGGGGCACACGTCATGAAGGGCGATGTCATTGCCTATATCCAGCGTCCTGAAAATCAGTAATCCTGGAAAACAGCGACACTGAGATATTGAGCCTGTGATAATATTATAATGCTGCCCAAATAATAATGCTGCCCAACGACTTTCCCTCCGATCCTTTCATGCTGATGAGTTTCGTCAACATGAAATTGCGGGATGAATTTCCCTCGCTCGACGAGCTCTGCGCCTCCTATGGTGTAGAGCGCGCCGAGATAGAGGTGAAACTATGGGGAGCCGGATTTGAGTACAGTGCAGAGCACAACAAGTTCTGGTAAACCTCTTTCCCTCCTCCTTCCTGCCAGGTGTCTCCACTCTGTGCGTCTCGTGTCCTTTGTGGTTCAGACGCGGAGCCTTTCATGACTTTCTCTCACCCACACGCACAATCATGTTCAGATACTATCCGCTTACTTTGCTCTGCATCATCGTTACCATCGTGGTTTGCATGATACCCATCTCCGATCCTCCGCTTGGTGATGTACCCTTCATGGATAAATGGACCCACATGGTACTCTTTGGCGGTATATCCTCAGTTTCGCTTTTTGAACTGACGATGAACCGCAGGCTCCATACGCATCTGCGCTGGCTGTTGCCTATGGTTACAGCTCTGCTGGGTGGAGTGGTGGAACTCATGCAGGCCACGCTCACCACATGTCGCTCCGGCGAATGGCTTGATTTCCTGGCCGATGTGGCAGGAGTGTTGGTGCTGGCTCCCATTGCCTATACCATTTGCAGGCTGGTGAGCCGAAGGTTATGGCATGGAGAGCACCATCCTGAGTGAACGCCCCATCCCTTCCATCCCCGTCCGGTTCTCTGCCTCCAGTGCATAGCCGCTCTCCCTTGAAGCCGCCGAAGTTCTCGAAAGCCTCCGCATCCTCCTGAAAAGCCCCTGAAGTCCCCTCGAAACAATGCTTTATCTCCGAATAGAAGACTACCGACTCATCCTTGCTGACTACAACCGCCCTTCCGCAAGCCAGCCCGACAGCCATGCCATGCTGACGCTTGTGGAGCATAAGCTGAAGCCCGAAATGTCGCTTCAGCAGAATCTTCATGCTGCGCGGGTGCAGCATGAACTGTTTCTCAGGAAGGGCTGGCTGGAAGTCATCGTCAACGGCCCCACTACGCTGGTGCCCGTATCCGAGTACGAGGATGCCTCGGAAAGCATTGTCTTCAAGTCATGCTTCCGCGCGGCATCGGAGACTCCTTTCCGCGTGCTGGCCGACAATATTCCCCAACTACGCACCATGCTGGTGTTTGGCGTCAGGCAGAATATGGCAGAGAGCATCGCCCGGGAATTTCAGGATTGCGACATTCATTACACCTCGGCGGCATCACTGTTGCTCCGGCGTTTTGCCATCCATGATTTTCCCAAGCTCCACAGGAGAGTCTACGTGAATTGCCGCGAGGGATTCATAGATGTAGCGGCTTTCACCGAGCGGCAGCTGACAGCATGCTGCACCTATGAAGCCAATACGACGTATGATGCCGTATACTATATTTTGGCTCTCTCAAAGGCTCTGGGTTTCCGGACGGATGAGACGCGGTATATCCTCACTGGCAGCGAGGCTATGGCAGGCGGGATTCTCTCCTCCCTGCAGAGATTTGTGCCGGATGCCGTGCGCAGGAGTCTGATCGATGAGTTTGGCCTCCGTCCTATCACGCGCCATCCTGCCGTCCCCTACGACCTCGGCCTCCTCTTGCTCTCCTGAGATGTCCCCTCCCTCATGTCAGCCTTCTCTCTGCCTCTTTGCTCAGTGCCATTCCGAACTCTTCCCTTTCTCTTCACGCCCTTTCGCTTACATTGCTCCTTGTTATATTATATATAGGAGTATATCCCATAGAAAAACCGACATGCGTATCATCACTGGAAAATATAAAGGCAAACGCTTCGACGTGCCACGAAGTTTCAAGGCACGGCCCACGACCGACTTTGCCAAAGAGAATCTTTTCAACGTGCTGCGGGCATATATCGACTTTGAAGATACCCATGCACTCGATCTCTTTGCAGGAACGGGCAGCATCACGCTCGAACTCCTCTCGCGCGGATGTCCCGAGGTGGTGTGTGTGGAGCGCGACCGCCAGCATTTCGCCTTCATCTGCCAGACGTTGCGTTCGCTCGGCGACCCTGCCGCACGCCCCGTTTGCGGCGATGCCTTACGGTATATACAGCGGGCGGTACGCAGTTTCGATCTCGTGTTTGCCGATCCTCCCTATGCGCTTCCCGAGCTTCCCGAACTTCCAGAACGCATCCTTCAGAGTCAGCTGCTCGTACCGGGCGGCATGCTCGTCATGGAGCATGGCAAGACCAATGATTTCAGTCGTCACCCCCTTTTCATCGAACATCGGGAATACGGGAGTGTGAATTTTTCCCTTTTCCGGCAGAAGTCCCAGGAGGCATAGTCTTCTGTTTCCACATTTTTTGCCACAGCACTTCCACCTCCCTCCTCTTTTTCCATGCTTTACAAAGTGTTTGCCCAGCATCTGCAGCGTGCTTTCCACCACCGTTTCACCCCTCATCAGGCAGAGGCGGCATTGCGTATTGGTGCATTCCTTGCCGACCCGCGCGATCGCCAGGCCTTTATCCTGAGAGGCTATGCCGGAACAGGAAAGACTTCGCTCACGGCTGCCGTGGCAAAAGTGTGGGAGCAGACGCGGAATCCCGTGGTACTGCTTGCACCTACAGGACGCGCTGCCAAGGTTCTGGCCACTCATGCCGGAGCTCCCGCCTATACCATCCACAAGATGATCTATCGCCAGCAGGCGTTCCGGGGCGAGGACACACGCTTCGACCTCGGATGGAACAAAAAGGGGAATGTGCTCTTCATTGTGGACGAGGCATCGATGCTCTCCTGCGCATCCACTTTCTCCGTGTTTGGCACGGGCAATGTGCTGGAGGATCTCATTGCTTTCGTCTTTTCGCAGCCAGGGTGCCGGCTGATGTTCGTTGGCGATGTGGCACAGTTGCCGCCCGTGGGCGAAGAGCGCAGTCCTGCACTCGTACCAGCCGCTCTGCGCGAATACGGACTGAACGTGCGGGGAGCAGAACTGAAGGAGGTGGTGAGGCAACGGCGCCTGTCGCCAGTGCTGAGGGAAGCTACGAAGTTGAGGCAGCAGTTGGCCGAAGCACCCGAAGCAGGCATTCCCGACATTGACTTCACGCCATCCGGCGATTCTGCAAGTATACTTGCGGCATTGCCTGCCGATGAAATCGTGGAGAGCATAGAGCAGTCCTTCCACCGCTACGGCACCGACGACACCATCGTCGTCACACGAAGCAACCAGCGGGCGGCGGCTTATAATGAAGCCATACGCCACCGCATACTCATGTATGATGACATACTCTGTCCTGGCGACAGGATTATGGCTGTCAAGAACAATTATCACTGGACGGAGGAGGCAATGGCTCATATGCCGCCCGAGGAGTACCGGCAATATCCTCTCGCTTTCATCGCCAACGGTGATTGTGCCATCGTGGTGCGTCTGCGGAATCTGCACGAGAAGTATGGTTTCATCTTCTGCGATGTCACCCTCCGTTTCCCTGACTATGCAGGCATCAGCATCGATGTGCGGGCCAATCTCAGCACGCTTGCCAGCCATGCTCCCGCACTCACTGAGAGCGAGCAGCGCCGTCTGTTTGAAAGCGTGGAGGCGACCTATGCTCATATTCGCAGTCAGCGGGAGCGCATGAAGGCCGTCAGGCAGGATGCCTACTACAATGCGCTGCAAATCAAGTATGCCTATGCCGTCACCTGCCATAAGGCTCAGGGAGGGCAATGGCACGATGTCTACGTCGACCCCGGGTTCAACCCCACAGAGACTATGGAGCCCACGGAATATCTGCGATGGCTCTACACGGCATTCACCCGCACATCCGCCAACCTCTATTTGCTGGGCTGGCCACATTGAAGGAGGATTTGACCATCCGGCTTTTTCCATTTCCTCATTCCTCATTCGATAATTGAAGGCAATTTCTTATTCCTAATTCTTCATTGCATTATGCGTACGCTATATACTTTTTTTCTGGCCTTGGCTACCCTCACTGTTTCGGCACAGCGGGCAAAATTCTCTGCCACAGAGATTGACATGGGACAAATCACATGGCATACGGAAGCCGTGGCCCGTATAGAAGTTAAAAACACGGGAAATCGTCCGCTTCTCATCACGGGTGTGGAATCGGATTGCGGCTGTACTGTCGTAGGATTCAGTACGGATCCCATTGCACCGGGACGCTCATCCGTCATCACTGCTACCTATGATGCCGAAACTCTGGGCACGTTCACAAAATTCATCAGTGTCAGCACGAATGCTTCCGATACCCCCACCGACATCATGCTCACGGGATGCGTAAAGACCGAGGTCATCGACTATAGCCAGCAGTTCCCCTTCAAGGTCGACGATGTTTTGCTCTCCACCGACCATATCGAATTTGACGATGTGAACAAAGGCGATTTGCCGCAGCATACGCTCCTTGTGCTGAACAACGGCAAGAAGAACTATGTGCCGGAACTGATGCACCTGCCTCCCTACCTTACTGCATTATGTCAGCCCGAGGTGCTGCGGCCGGGACGCATCGGGCGTATCACGCTCACGCTCGACAGCAGAAAACTTCCCAATCTCGGTGTGAACCGTGCCAGCATCTATGTGGCGCGCTTTCCCGGCGACAAAGTGCGACAGGCATCGGAAATCGAACTGAGTGCCACGCTGTTGCCGGAGTTCAACCTCTCGGAGCAGCAGATGAAGCTGGCTCCTGTGGCGGTCATTCCCACCAGTATTGACCTGGGAGTACGTTCCGGCAAGAAAAACCTTAAGGGGGCGTTGACGTTGGAAAATCAGGGGGCGGGTGTGCTGCATGTTTCGGCATTGCAGGTGTACAATCCGGGTATCACAGTCTCTCTTTCCAAAAGTATGCTACAGCCGGGTGAGAGGGCTACGCTGAAAATCAAGCTCTCGGCCACATCGGCCACCTTCAAGGGGCGACGACGCATTCTTCTGATTACTGACGACCCGAAGAATTCCAAAATAGCCATTGACGTCACGGCAAGATAATTCCTTTGTCGGTGGGAATTGATAGCCCTCGCCTTCATTATAGTGGGGGATAGGAGATACAATCGTTGGCTTTGGTGCATTTTTTTCGGACCATTTGCTTCTCACTTCTTATTCGCATCTTCCCGCGGTGTTAATAGACGACAACGGGGGCAACTTAGTACAGGGGTGTTCTATAAATTAGCTTGGCTTCGCCTTCCTCCTTCGCACCTCGGCCATTCAAGTAAACTTGATGGCTCTCGGTTTGTCGTCGGCAGAGGCGGTTTTTCATCTATCGTGCAGTAGGTTTTTGTTTTTCAAGCACGAACATAGCGGGCTATGTAAGTGTTTGAAGGATAGGAAGATACAAGCGAGAGGCTGA
>CAMGOT010000012.1 GCA_946060685.1 uncultured Bacteroidales bacterium | reverse complement strand
GCATGGCTACCATTTTGTCGTAGCCTTCTTGGGTCATGTAAGCCATGTCTTGTAGTAATGTACAGTGTTTTCATGAAAGAAGATGGGCAAGTAGCGGGATTGCGCTGCATCGCCGCATGCTTCTTACAGTGCCAGGAACGACGGATTTCTGCCTTCATTCCCCATCATGGCAGGACCAAAACAAGTTTTGTCTCTGCTTATTCGGGGTTGACTGGCACTGCTGACAGTTGAAACAATGATGGGGGGAGTCCCCCCGTGTTTTACATTTTGAGGTTAGTTTGTGATATTTAGGCAGGTTCTATAAATTACAATTCTCAGTTGAATTACCTTTGCGGTCTTTCACCCTCTCTTCGAGCAAAAGCCCATCAAAGCTAATTTACAGGACCTACTTTTAGTGATGGATAGGCTCTGAAGGAAGCGAAGAACCCACAGAGTCATGCCGAAGCATTTTTTTTATTCCTCAGCAGACTCCGGTGCCTGCCCGCCATCCTGACGCAAAGTCCGATAGCCCTTGTCATATGGTCTTCTGCGTGGCCTTCTCGCCTTACGATAGTCGGCTTTCTCTGCTGCCGTGTCTTCGGCAACGGGTGTCAGGACAGCCCCCAATATGTCGTTCTCTTCGGGCATGAAGTCGATGTTGCGTGTAGCATCCTTAAGATCGCGATGTGCTTTCTTCCTGGCTTTCTCCTGCCTGGCCTCCTCCACTTTCTTTGCCGCCTTGGCAGCACGATGTGAAAGTTCGGCCAGGACGGGTTCGGTGTTGGTGTAGCCTGCGGCATTGGTACGCTTTCCACGCGTACGCTTGTACCCCGTGTCGGCCATGGTCGGCTCCGTGTTCTCGGTATTCCCGCCTGACACAAGCGCGGTGATGGCCTTTGCCTTGGCGAATACGGAGGATTCCGTAGCATGATCTGCGCTCTGAAGGGGTGTCAGGAAATTCTCCTGATCCATAATCTCCTCCTCCACGACATCTTCCTCGGCAGCCATGGGCTCTGCCATCGTCGTCTCAGGCTCTGCTTCGTAGTCAGCCTCATAGTCAGGTGCTGCAGCCTTGGGCGAATACTCCGGGGTACCGGCATATTTAGGCCGAAGTTCCGTGCCATCCGTGTCAAGAGCCATCATGGAAATCGGTATCAGATCCGATGAGGCAACATTTTCTGCCAGTGTTTCCGAAACAATGTCGTCAGCGGTTTCTATAGCCCCTGCGTCGAGAGCAACGTCTTCTTCTGATGCAGCGACACCGGTTTCGGGCAGCGACTCCATCGTTGGCTCCGAGGGGATTTCTGCAAGCAACTCGCCGGATTCCTCAGCTTTCTCCTCGGCTACCGTTTCAAAGGGACTCCCCTCTGATTCCTCCACAGCATCCACAGTGGTGGAAGCCGCTGGCTGTTCGACAACGGTGGCCTGGATGAGCACAGGAGTTTCCTCGACAACAGGCATTTCAGCCTCTGCAGGCTGTGCAGCCGCAGATTCAGGTCCGGCCTCAGCCGCTGCATCCACCATAGCGGCAGGATCTGTAGTCGTAGCGGCACTATCAGCTACAGCCTCCGTCTCCGCAATATCATCGGCAGAATCTTCCGGCTCTACCATTTCGGAATCGGGCATCAAAGGTTCTGACAGCACGGGGTCTGGCACCATAGTCTCCTCCAGAACAGGCTCTACAGTATCTTCCATCGCCTTCATGCTCTCCGCAGGCTGCCCTGTGGTAGCCGCACGTTGTGCTTCTTGCTCTGTCTTCCCCTGTCCGACAACAGTTTGGGCAGCAGCATTGTCAGGCAGGGCATCGGCAGCAGCAACTATATGTGCAGCCCTTTCTTCTACCTTCTTTTTCAAGGCTTTTGCCTTTTCAGCCATAACAGCCACTTTCTCCGTCTTTGCCATGGCTCTTTCCTTTACAGTAGGAGCAGGTTCGGGTAGTGCCTCACTCTCCGTCTCCTCAGGCTTCTTGCGCGATTTACGAACTGCCTTTTCGGAAACAGCCTTTTCGGAAACTTCAGGCTCCTGTACCTTCGCGGCTTTTTCCGCAGCCTTTTTCCTCGTCGGCTTTTCTGCCTTCTCGGGCTTCTCCGTCTTCTCGGGCTTCTCGGCCTTTTCAGCCTTTTCCGTTTTTTCGGGCTTCTCAGGCTTGTCATTGTTGTCAGCCTTATTGTTGTCAGCCTTCTCGGCTTTGGATGCCTTTACCGTCTTCTCGGCTTTTTTGCCGCCCTTTTTGGCATTGTCGGCAGGAGTTTCGGCAGCCTCAGCCTTAGTCTTGCGCTGCTGCTTCCGGCCCTTCTTGGCAGCTTCGGCAACAGCTTGCTGCTCGCTATCCGCCTCGCGGGCGATGTCGGCCTCTATCTCATCAATGACGGGCAGGCTGAAACAGGGGTCAGCCTCCATGGCCGTACGCTTTTCCTTCGACCGATAGATGCTGTCCTCAAATTCCGGCTCACGACGCATACGCAGCAAGGCTTCCCGCGAAGCATTCTGCTGTGCCTCTTTTTTGGAATAGCCTTTGCCATCGGCTGTGAAGAGTCCTTCGATGACCACTTTGGTGAGGAATGCCGGAGCATTGGGGGCATCCGGCTCCTGCTTGTCGATGAAGGAAATCTTCAGACGGTTCTTCTGGCAATATTCCAGGAGTTTGCTTTTAAAGTTGACCTCTTTCTGCGCTACGCTCTCCAGATTGAGACACTGTCCGATGATGCGCTTTTCGATAAACCTGAAAGCATAGGCAAAGCCTCTATCCAGATAGATGGCACCCACCAGAGCCTCAAAGGCGTTTCCACCGATGAAGGAGTTGTGTGCGCGGCTGAAGTTGTGTACCTGCACCAGTCGGTCAATGCCGATTTCCTTGGCCAGACGTCCCAATGATTCGCGACTGACGATTTTCGAGCGAGTGTTGGTGAGGAAACCCTCGCGCTGCTTCTGAAAACGATGGTAGACGATGTCGCTCACCACGGTCTCCAGCACAGCATCGCCGAGAAATTCCAAACGCTCGTTGTTCAATGGTCTGTCGCCTGACTTCCTCGACTTGTATTCCTGCGACTTGTGGGCGAAGGCTATGCGGTACAGTTCGATATTATGCGGATAGAAACCCATAATATCATAAAGGGCTAAGCGGAACTCCTTGTCGGTCTGCACAAAGAGTTTCAACTTGTCGATAAAATTACCCATAATAGAGATACGTATATACGCTTAGCAGGATTTTCGGCTGCGTGGAGTCGGCAATTCTGCTAAGCGTAATGTTGTAAGTACGTACTTAAGGCGGCTCAGTATTCATCGGTCCGGACTTGGCTTGTCAAGGGAGGATTAGCATGACAGTATCTTCCGCTGACATCCGGCAATGGTTCCGAGCCGTACGTTGATGTGTGTGTTTTTTTTGATGTTACTATGGATTTACAGCGTTGTATCCTTTTTACGCTGTTGCCCGACGGTTCCTCCCCAAAGGGATTATGCCTCGTATTTCTTCACGATGCAGCAAGCGTTGTGTCCTCCGAAGCCGAAGGTATTGGAGAGTGCTGCACGCACGGTGCGCTCCTGCGCCTTGTTGAAGGTGAAATTCATGGCATAGTCGATACGCTCGTCGCAGTCATCGTCGGCATGGTTGATGGTGGGAGGAACGATATCATTCTTCACGCTGAGACAGCATACGATAGCCTCTACAGCACCTGCTGCACCGAGCAGATGACCCGTCATCGACTTTGTGGAAGAGATGTTGAGCTCATAAGCGTGCTGTCCGAACACGGAGGCAATGGCCTTTGCCTCAGAAATGTCGCCTACAGGAGTTGAGGTGCCATGCACATTGATATAGTCAATATCTTCCGGTTTCAAGCCGGCATCCTCCAATGCGTTCTGCATGACGAGCGTCGCTCCGAGTCCCTCAGGATGCGAGGCGGTGATGTGATGAGCGTCGGCACTCATGCCCACACCGGCAAGCTCACAATAAATCTTCGCACCGCGGGCCTTGGCATGCTCCAGTTCCTCCAGGATGAGCACACCGGCACCCTCGCCCATCACGAAGCCGTCACGGCTGGCGCTGAAGGGGCGGCTGGCGCGCTCAGGCTCATCGTTGCGGGTGGAAAGTGCATGCATGGCGTTGAAACCGCCCACGCCACCGGCAGTGATGGCAGCCTCTGCACCACCCGTCACCATCACGTTGGCCTTGCCCAGACGGATGAGGTCGAAGGCTGCGGCTATGGCGTTCGTACTGGATGCACAGGCGGAAGTGGTGGTATAGTTAGGGCCATGGAAGCCATACTTGATGGAAATCTCGCCGGCAGCGATGTCGGCAATCATCTTGGGGATGAAGAAGGGATTGAAGCGAGGACCACGCTCTGCACCGTTAAGGGCATAGTCGGAAATCTGCTCCTCGAAGGTATGAATACCGCCAATGCCCACTCCGAGCACCACTCCGATGCGGTTCTTGTCTACGGTCTCCAGATCCATGCCGCTATCCTTCACGGCCTCCATGGCTGCCACGAGGGCCAACTGCTCGTAACGGTCCATCTTGCGCACCTCCTTCTTGTCGATGAAATCGGTGGCATTGAAGTTCTTCACCTCACAGGCAAACTGTGTCTTGAATTTCGAAGTGTCGAAGCCCTGGATGGGAGCTGCGCCGCTGACACCGGCTACGAGGTTCTTCCACGTCTCTTCTATGGTGTTGCCCACGGGAGTCAACGCTCCGAGGCCTGTCACTACTACTCTTTTTAATTCCATATTCTTTTTTGGGGGAAATGTTGTGTTTACGTCTACGGAAAGGGGCTATTACAAACTGCTATATTCATTTCTATCACGTGTGCAAACTCTGTCACGTGTATGTGTACGTGTGTATTGCGTTCTCTTCCCCCTCCGTCTGTATCGACGATTTGTTTATGGGGTATTGACTTGGTCAACACCCCTTATGCCGGAGTCCAGGTCTACAAAATGACAAGGACTGCTGTTTTCATCCGGTGGTATCGTCCGTTTTTTCCTTAGCGGAACAGTCGTGCAGGCTTCTCTACCGTCAGCACGCCATTTTCCGATATTTCCGCAGTCACTCTGCATCCCGACAAGCATTCCCGGGTGTCTTGTCCTTCTTTCTTCTTCTCTGTCTATCCGTCCCCACGCCCCCCGTCGATGGAGGTAAAGGTCACAAGATACCCGGCAATGCTTGCGTGCATTGCCGGAAAAATTATTGTCGGGTATGGCTGAAGCCCACGTTCTGAGGGAGCTGGCCTCCAGGCAGACAGCTCGCCCTCCACGATGCAGACAATCCCTACCAAATGTGCTAATATGCTACATTTTCTCTCTCCTCAGCGGAATATGGAAACTGCGGCATATTAGCACATTCACCTTTTATCGAAGGCCTCAAGGCATATTTTCTTTCAGAGCGTCCCACGCCCACAGCCCTTAGCCTTCCAATATGGGTGGGGTGAGATTATTCAGCGTGAGCCTCAATGTAAGCGATAGCATCACCCACGGTGGCAATCTTCTCAGACTCCTCCTCGGGGATGGTGATGCCGAACTCTCTTTCGAGATCCATCATGAGTTCTACGGTTTCGAGAGAATCAGCGCCGAGGTCGTTAGCGAAGCTTGCCTCGTCCTTCACATCGTTAGCGTCTACAGAGAGCTTCTCAACGATAAGCTGCTTTACCTTTTCAGAAATTTCAGACATGGTAATAATGTTTTTATAGATTATTATTAATACGATTCCTTGTGTTTTTGCGCTGCAAAGTTACCGCAGCGGTATGAAACACACAAATTTTTTACCTTTTTTTGTACGCAATCTGCACAAAAACCATATCGGTTGTGCAAGTAAACTCTACAAATCAAGCGGTTTTTGCCCTGTAGAAGTCTAAACAGCAGGGGTTTCCGCAGGCAACGGCACACAGGCATTATGCGTCAATCTCAGCATATTGTGCGTTCTCTTCGATGAAGCGTCGACGGGGCTCCACATCATCGCCCATCAGCATAGAGAACACATAGTCGGCCTCAGCGGCACTCTCTATCGTCACCTGCTTGAGCATACGTGTCTCAGGGTTCATGGTGGTCTCCCACAATTGCTCGGCATTCATCTCGCCAAGACCTTTGTAGCGCTGCATCGTGATGCTCTGTTCGCCCTTCTCGGGGTCACCGTATTTGGCGATAAACTCATCGCGGTCGCGGTCGGTATAGCAGTACTGCTCGTTCTTGCCCTTCTTGCAGCGATAGAGGGGCGGCATGGCAATATAGAGATGTCCGTGTTCGATGACCTTGGGGAAATAGCGGTAGAAGAGCGTCATGATGAGCGTGGCGATGTGCTGTCCGTCGACATCGGCATCCGCCATGATGATCACCTTGTGATAGCGGAGTTTGTCGATGTTTGCCTCTTTCGAGTCGACTTCCTCGTCGCCCTGCTGCACGCCGAAGCGGATTCCCAGTGCCTGGATGATATTGTTCACCTCCTGGCTCTCGAAGGCCTTGTGCCACATGGCTTTCTCCACGTTCAGGATTTTTCCTCTCAGGGGCAATATGGCCTGTGTGGCACGGCTACGGCCCTGCTTTGCCGAACCTCCGGCGGAATCTCCCTCCACGAGGAAGAGTTCCGACTCTTCAGGAATCTTGCTGGAGCAGTCGGCCAGTTTTCCCGGCAGTCCGCCTCCTCCCATGGGATTCTTGCGTTGCACGGTCTCGCGTGCCTTTCGTGCGGCAATGCGTGCCGTGGCGGCCAGAATCACCTTGTCGACTATCACACGAGCCTCGCGCGGGTGTTCCTCTAAATAATTGGAAAGAGCCTCCCCCACGGCAGAATTCACCACACCCATCACCTCCGAGTTTCCAAGCTTCGTCTTTGTCTGTCCCTCAAACTGCGGCTCTGCCACCTTCACGCTGATGACGGCAGTGAGACCCTCGCGGAAGTCCTCGCCGGAGATTTCTATCTTCGCCTTCTCAATCTGCTTGGCAGCGGTCTCCTCGGCATATTTCTTCAGCACGCGGGTGACGGCAGCACGAAAGCCTGCCAGATGAGTGCCGCCTTCGATGGTGTTGATATTGTTCACATAGGAGTGCAGATTCTCGGAATAGCCCGTGTTGTACACGATGGCCACCTCCACGGGTATGCCGTCGCGCTCCGTATTGATATAAATCACGTCGGGGATGAGCGGTGTGCGCATGGAATCCTGATAGCGCACAAATTCCTGCAGTCCGTGCTCGCTGTAGAAGGTCTCCTGATGCGGCTTTCCCTCCTCGTCCTTTTCGCGCATATCAGTAAGGATGATGGTCAGGCCGGCATTGAGATAGGCCAATTCGCGCATGCGGTTGGCGAGGATGCCATAGCTGTACTCGGTCGTGGTGAAGATGTCGGGATCGGGCCAAAACTGCTGGCGTGTGCCTCGCAGTGTGGTCTCGCCCACCACTTTTACGGGGTAGAGCGGCTTGCCCACCTCATATTCCTGCTGATAGATTTTCCCGTCGCGGAACACCTGGCTGAGCATGTGTGTGGAGAGCGCATTGACGCAGCTCACGCCCACGCCATGCAGTCCGCCGCTCACTTTGTAGGAACCCTTGTCAAACTTTCCTCCGGCATGAAGCACGGTCATCACCACCTGGAGCGCACTGACTCCTTCTTTCTCGTGAATATCCACGGGTATGCCTCGTCCGTTGTCCTGCACGGTAATGGAGTTGTCCTCGTTGATAGTCACCTCGATGTGCGTACAATATCCGGCGAGTGCCTCATCGATAGAGTTGTCCACGGTCTCATAAACCAGATGGTGCAATCCCTTCTCGCTGATGTCGCCGATATACATGGCAGGACGCTTGCGGACTGCCTCAAGACCCTCAAGCACTTGGATATTGGATGCGGAATAATTGGCGTTTTGTGTTGTGTTCTCTTCCATGTTTATGTTAGTTGGATATTACCGTCCTTTTCTCGCCTGCATTGCCTTTTCCTATCGATTTGAGCACAGGTAGAAGAGGTGCTTCCTCCGCTTTCAAAGCCCTAAAGTCACAGGGCATGGGAGGACCCATAATTTTTAACGTGGCAAAGGTACGGAAAAAACGCGATACAACCGCATTTTGAGGCCGTTATTTCGCGTTTTTTGCCCCTAACCCCTCTTGTTGCCCGACAAACGAGCCAAAAAGGGCGCACAGAGCTTGTTTTCGAGTTCCATTGCAGGGGGGGGGGATTCGATGGCAGAACTTCATTTCTTCGGTGGCCCGGAATTCATTTTCGCGGTTGGAAGGAAAGGGGCTTACTGACAGATATCGGCAACAAGGCGGTCGAGGTCAGTGCCAGTGCCCTCCATGCCGGTAAGTTTGCGGAAGAGGCGTCGGCGCATATTGCTGACATTGCTCTTGCTGCATACCAGCAGTACAGACATCTGAAGCGGGGTGCAACGGATGGCAATAAGCCCTACGATGCGCTGCTCCTGCTCCGTCAGTCCCTGTCCGGACACCTGCCGGGCATAGTTTTCTGCCAGTGTAGGGAAGAAAGCGGGGTACAAGTCCTCAATCTGGCGATGCAGGGCCTGCCATTCCGATGCCGAGGGATGGGCATCCTGCGACGACAGTTCATGGAAACGACGGGCAATATCGGTGGAGGTGAGACGGGGCATCCTGTTCTTCAGCGACTCCAGCATCCGCACGTATTCGCGGTTCTGTTCCAACGTCTCATGGTAGCGTCGGCGGAGGAAAGCATAGCGGCTCAGGAGGAACACCGCCACCATGAGGACGACCACAACGCCCGCAGCGAGCATGCAGTATATGCGGTTGCTTTGCTGCTGCATCTCCACATACCGATGCCTCTGCGCATAATCCTTATTGGCATCATCAATGAAGTTGGCGATGTTGAACGCCCCTCCCTCATTCCTGCTCTCCTGGGACTTCTTGCAATACACCTGCGCCGAGTCCGCATTGCCAATTTCGTCATAAAGGCGGTAGAGACACCAGTAGCCCACCACCATCGCCTCATTGTTGGGCGAACCGGGCTGGAGCATCTTCCTAAAATACCATGCCGCCGAGTCTGCCTGTCCCTGCTTCCTCCAGTATTCGCCCATCGCCCGCCAGAAGAAGATGGCATCGCGCGAACGCGGACTGGCCAGGTTGCGCTTGGTCAGACGGGCATACTCCCTGAGCCAGCACACGGCAGAGTCGGCAGTGCCATGATGAAGGAAATGGAAGATGTATAGCAAACGTGCATCGACAGCATCGGCCAGTTTCCCGTGTGCGCGAAGATAGCGGTAGGCAGAGTCGGAAAGGTGGCGTGCCGTCTCGCCATGTCCCATCTCGGTGTAGGTCCATGCCCTTGCCCCCATCCAGATGTGGCAGCGTATGGTGTCGTGTGCCGCTTCCATCAGGCTGCATGCCTGCTCCGATGCCGCCACAGCTTCAAGATAATTGCGATTGTTGTGGAGGCAGGTGCTCAGGTCGAAATAGCAGGACGCCATCTGGAGGGTGTCGAACGAGCGGTGCCTGTCGACGCAGCCAATGGCCATCCTCAAGGCTTGCATTTCAAAGGCGGGCTGGTGCTGCTGCCTGTACACCTTTCCCAGCATCTGCCATGCCTTCTGACGCTCCAAGGCATTGCCGTGCTGTTCCATATATTCTGTGAGGTAAATGGCACGGCCAATGTCGGCAGTGGTGTCGATGCTGACGCTGAAGTCGGTCAGTTGCTGCACCTCCGCATTCCGACGATCGTGTTCCGACAGGCAGGAGAAGAGGAGGAAGAAGGGGAGGAAAAGAAGGCATACATGCATCGGCGGCATACGATGTGGCATGGAATCCATGGGCAATGCAAGCATCATTATCTGCATTATTTTGAGTAAGAAAAAAAGGAGATTTACGGCGTAGAGCGGGCAATAGTATACTGCAAATTTACACTGAATTGCTGAAAGTCCTCTGTAAACCGGGTTTACAAAAGCCAATCCGAAGATGAAAACTGTTTGGAAATACCATTTTATTTGGCATAACGGCAAAAATCCTTACCTTTGCGCCGTTTTTGCCTGCAAGCACGTGCAGGCTTGCGTCTCACTCCCCCTCATCATCATCATCCCCTTCATCAACTCCCATTCTTGCGACTCCCGTTCTATGCACATGAAGATTTCTACGCACATGAAGATGTACAGGCGTCTCCTGAGCCTTCTTTCTCTTGTCCTCTCCTTTTCCACCGCCTTTTCCTCCGCACCCTCCGACAGCCTGACGCTGACGGGCAACGTGCTCGATGCCTACACCTACGATTATCTTGACGGGGTGAGCGTAGAACTCCTCGCCCCCGCCGATTCCAGCGTGGTCTTCGCCGACTCCTGCCGCAACTTGTCGCTGGATTTCGACTATTGGTTTCAGAAGTACCTCCGACAGTCGCACGCCGATATGGGAAAATACATCATCTACAAGATGCGGGTGGTGCCGGGCGAGTACCTTCTGCGCTGCTCCCGCGAAGGCTATGCCACGCAACTGATGCCCGTCAGCATCCCTACCCACACCTACGGGCGGCGCACGAAAGAATGGAAGGCTCCGGATGTGCTCCTACTGCGGCAGATGCAGCAGCAGCTGGGCGAGGCCAGCGTGCGCGCCACGAAGATTCTCATGGTCCACAAGGGCGACACCGTGGTGTTCAATGCCGACTATTTCCAACTCTCGCAGGGCAACATGCTCGACGAGCTGGTGAAGATGCTGCCGGGCATAGAAATCCGCGAGGGCGGACAAATCTACTACAATGGCCATCTACTCTCCAATCTCTACGTGAATGGCAAGGACTTCTTCGAGGGCGACGCGAAGGTGGCGCTGCAGAATCTGCCTGCCTACATGGTGAAACGGCTGAAGGTGTACAAGAAGGAGGACGATGAAGCTTACCTGAACCGACACCGCGACACCGCGAGCATCAAGGTACCCAACACGCTCGATGTGACACTGAAGAAGGAGTACAACAAGGGATGGGTGGCCAACGTGCAGGCGGGTGGCGGACCTGCCCTGCGAGGCAACGCATGGGAGGGCGCGAAATATCTTGAAAGACTCTTTGCGCAATATCGCCAGGACAATTTGCAACTGAGCATCGTCGGCAATGTCAACAACATCAGCAATACGCAGGTAGCCAACGACGAAAGCGGATGGGTCTCCGGCTGGAACCCTGGCAACGGGGTACTGAAACTGGCCTACGGCGGTCTCAACTTCAACGCATCGTCGAAGAAGCAAAAACTGGACTACGTGCTGAAGTTCACCGCCACCAGCGAACTGACGGACCATGAGAGCCTGACGTCGTCGACCACCTTCCTCAACGCTTCCGACACCTACAGCCGCGACCACAAGGCGGGACAAGAGCGGCATCCGCACATCATCCTCTCCAACAGTCTGAAGCGCACAGGCGACAGGCTCTATGTCTACCTTTTCCTCGGCGCCGATTATTTCGACGACCGCAGCGACTGGCTGAACCGTTCGGCACAGTTCGCTGCCAATCCTGCCGATTCCTATCGTGGCGCTGCCATCGACTCCCTCTTCGATGGCCCCTACAGCCAGAGGCTTGCCGGCATCCTCACCAACCGCATGGAGCAGGCCACCATGAAGCACGGCACCACGTGGTGGCAGACGAGCAGGCTGAACCTCGCCTTCAAAGACCCCCTGCTGGGCAACAGGATGAGCATCAACACCTACGGCATGTTTGCACATGTGGCATCCGACGCCTTCGAACACTACGACCTGCGCTATCCCGATCCCGCGACCACCGACTTCCGCAACCGCTACACCGACCTGCTCACCAAGGATTTCACGGGACTCGTCAGTGCCGACTACGACTTTGCCAACATGATGAGCGAAACCTTGGAAAAAAGACTGCAAGCCAGGCTCACTTATGAATACAACCGCAAGCAGACGCGCGGCCACTCCTGGCTCTACAACCTGCACTGCATCGATGGGTGGGGCAATGCCGCCGACCTCTCCTCCACCGACGATGCCGTCATGCCGCCTCTGGGTGCCCTGCCTTCCGTAGTGGGATGGCGCAACATGACGGGCGTACAGGACCCCAACAGCTACGACCGCGACAGCCATACCAACAGCCACTGCATCTACGCCAATCTCCGTGTGGGGAAGTACGACAGCAGATGGGGATACGTTTATCTCGTGCCTCAGGTCTATGTGCAGCACGACTACTATGCCGACAGCCGCTCCGACGAGGAAGGGAAGCGCACCATCAGGAACGGCAACCTGAACTTCTCCTACAACCTGCAGCGCAAGAAGCAGGTGGAGGGGAACAGCATGCAGCATCAGTTCTCCTTGGGATACGGCACCTATCTCCAGCCCTACAGCATGACCTATATGCTCGCCATCCGTGATGACTCCGATCCCCTCCATATCACGTTGGGCAACCGTTCGCTCCGCAATGCCCGCCGTCACGGTGTTTCCACCTCCTACAACCTGAGGATGCCCTCGGGGGCGTATATGGGCATTGATGCCAGTTTCACCCTGACGCAGAACGAGGTGGCGATGGGATATACCTACAACACACAGACGGGTGCCTATACCTACTGCCCGCAGAATGTCGACGGCAACCGTCGGGGCGATGCAGGAATCGGCTTCAACAGCCGCCTGGGCAAGAAGGAAATCTATCGTGTCGACGGTCGTCTGCGGTGGAACTACAACCATTCTGTCGACATCGTGAACAGCTGCCTTTCCACCGTCGACAACCAGTCCGTCAGCCCATCCCTCCGGCTGTCGGCGCGCTATGGACAGCTTCTCAACGTAGCCCTGGCGTGTGGGCTGAACTGGCAGTATGCCACCTCCAACCGCGAGAACTACCACAAGCGCAACACTTGGGACGTACACTACGGCCCGAAACTGACGCTCCACCTGCCCCACGACCTCAGTTTCGACACGGACTTCACCATCTTTCAGCGCCGCGGCTACGACGACCGCTCGATGAACAATACGGAGATGGTGTGGAACGCCAACCTGGAATGGAACTTTGATTTCCGCCGCAGCAGCTACAACCATTCTGCCGATGCTTCCGCTACGGGTAGCGGAAAAGGACGGCGACCATGGACGCTCGGCATCAAGGGCCACGATCTCCTTCATCAGCTTTCCAACACGCGCCGCGTGCTCAATTCCCAGGGCATCACCGAGACGTGGTACAACGTGGTGCCATCGTACGTCATGCTCACCCTCACCTACCGCTTCGCGAAACTGCCGAAGAAGCAATGAGCACCGTCCTATCGTAGCGGCAAGGCCTTTCGCCGCCGAGACATCTTCCGGCCAGGCAGAAAGTTCTGAACAGGCGGGACGGGCTTCTGCCAGGCAGCAACAAGCCTGCGAACGGCTCAAAAAAGCATCATCCCCTGATAGGGCAAGCGCACATCTACATAGCGGCCACTATGGCTGAAAATGACAGGCACCGAAAACGCGCGTTTTCGGTGCCTGTCATTTTTAGGGCAAAGGCGGACAGTATGGACTTGGTGTCTGCCTATTTTACTTGAATTCGGTGAGCGCTGTTTTTGGACAAGACTTATTAGATTTCTGCTGCACTGCCGACGCATCAATCAATAGGCATGCTGTCCGCCTAACCAATGGTTCACCCCCCAATAGGTCATCGCAAGACTCACGAGGGCAAGAAGGGAATAAAGGCGGTAGGCCAGCGGCGAGCGGAACCATGGCAGACTGCGGGTGTGAAGCGGCAGACTGTAGACAAGCAGCGTGATGAGGGCCCAGGATTCTTTGGGATCCCAGCTCCAGTATGTTCCCCAGGCCTCATTCGCCCACACAGCACCGACGAATATGCCAGTTGCCAGGAAAAACACGGCAGGACGCAGCAGACGACGGTCGACGATGGAGAGGGGCAGGAGGGCATAAGCCAGCATGATGGTGCCTACGTGGAGGTTCAGCCATGGGGAGTGGAGCACAGGCGGCAAGGGACCTACGGCCGGGTCGGCCTCTTTCAGATGTACCAAAAGCAGGAGTATGGCCACAGGCAACCGACGACAAACCGAATGGAGAGTCCAAGCTGGCTTGGACTCTCCTGAGGTGCGAAGGAGGAAGGCGACAGCCAACAGCATCCATCCCTCGCGGCGCAAGCCCTCGACGAGGAGAACGACAGTCAGCATAAGCCAAGCCATGAGCATCATCGTCTCGTCGAGCGAGGAGAGTGGCAATCTTCCGGAAGCCAGCGTGCGCAAGGCCAAAGCGACGGTCATCACCGCCCATGCCGCGAAGCAGAGACCCGCAGGCAGCATGCGTCCCGGTCGGCAACGCCACGGCCGAATTGCCGACGACGGCCTCGTCGACAGCAGGCGAAGCAACAACGTCGCTCCAACGCCTGCCATGCAGAGCAGCAGGGCGAGGCCCGTCCAGTCTGTACGGTAATAGCGGATTTCGGCTTCGATACTCAGCGCACTCCGGCGCAGCGCAGTATCGGGAAGAGGCTGCACCAGTACGCCCTGTCGAAGCATGAGCAGCAGCGCCACCTTCTCGTCGACGCGGGCATCCTGCCCCACACCTTTCAGCTGCGGCACGGTGTGGGCATAATCCACAAAATCGTTGAGGCAGGCCATTCTGCCTCCGTCCGGCAGTCGGATGATGCGCTCTGCCGCCCAACGTTTGGGGGCGAGGGTAAAGGAAGCAAGTACCTGCATGGGCGTGAGGCCACGGTAGGAGGTCTTGCCATACACTTTCAACAGCACCTCGTGCGCCACGGTGGCAAGCGGCACAATGCGGTCGTTCCACACCACCTGCTCCCGTTCGCAACGCTGCAGCGTAGTGTCGGGAGGTACGGGCAAGGGCATACGGCTGGGGGCTGGGTGGGCAAGTACATCGGCAGGGCCTATATATAGGAGTAGCACGAAGGGGAAAAGCCTCAGACGGCACCCCCTTACCCATCGGCCGAGGACATCCTTCAGCAGGCATCCCATCATACAGAGCGCCAGAATCACGTAGCCGGAATAGCTGACGGCCGTACCCCATGGGTCATGGCTCACGCCGAGCACGCAGCCCTGCCCGTCGGCATCAAAGCGCTGGAGACAAAGTCTGTGACGGGATGCGCAGACGATGCGATTCGTGGCCACGGTGCAGGGCCGGCCCGACAGGCGCAGGTGGGCAAGATAATCGCGTGGTGCCGTCGTTCCAGGATAATACCGTGTCTCCACACTGTCGAGCACAAGGGGGAATGGCAACAGATGGGTGCGGCCAGAGAGGGTGTCGGCATAGACTGCGGCCGTCTGCCCTACCCTCACGTGAAGACATCCACGACTGGAAAAGGCTGCAGAGAGTGCGCCGCCGCAGAGCACCACCATCAGACCCACGTGCAGACCGCCGACAGCGGGATTACGCCACAACCTGCGGAGCACCAACGTTCGGAGCGTGCTCACGGCAAGGGCGGCCCAGAGGGCATAGAACCATGGGGCGGCATAAATCATGCGGTGGGCAGAGGCCGTGCCCCAGCGGCGCTCTGCCAACGTGCCCAGCATGATAGCCACGGCCACCGCTGCCAGCAGGACAAAGGGCAGACGCGTGCCTTGGAATCCGCAGAACGGGGAGAAGGCACGGCGGAGGATAATCAATAGCCGCTGCATCAGAAGGGGGCATATCGGGTGTCGGCAATCGGGGCTATCGCCATACACTCCATCTCGATGAGCCATGCCGGACGACACACGGGGGCATGGACGAAGAGCACCGGCATGTCGGGAAAACGCTCGCGGAACATAGCAGCGACGAGGGGATAGTCGGCAGCATCGCGCAGATAGACGATACTCTGCGCCACATCCCCGAAGCCCATCTGCGCCTCGTGGAGGAGTGCCTCAACGTTTTCCCACATCCGGCGCGTCTGAAGCTCCACATCGCCGGGATGCACCACCACGCCATGACGGTCGATGCTGGCCGTTCCGGAGACGATGACATGGCGACGGTCGGCATACTGGACGGCAGTGGCACGCTCGAAGGTGACACCGTATTCATGGGTGGGATTCAGATACTCCGGGGCATGGAGATGCCACACTTGCTCCGGCACATGACCCATGAGAGCATAGGCACTGAGTTGTACAAGGGCGGCCGTACACGACGGCTGGCCACCTATGCCTGTGCTGGCGATATAGTGGGTGGCGGGGGTGAGGCCGCAGGCGGCGAAGAAATGACGCCGCGCCCGGACCAAGGGGGCATAGTTCGTGTCGACATCGCGCACGAAGAACCAGGTGCGGAGGCAATTTCCTGCCAGTGTGGCATTCTGGCTGGCCAGGGTATTCACGTAGTCGGCAAGCAGGAGGGAGGTCTGTTCGCCACTGTCGCCCTGCGTGCTCACCTTTCCGATGTACCAGAGATGGCGGTAGTGCTCGCGTCGTGCCGCTACTCCTCCGGGCTCGGGCTCAAGGGTGACACCGCGCTGCAGATAGAGCCATGCCGCTATTTTCGCGCCGTCGAGAGGCGGCTGCTGTATGCGGTCGAGGGCTGCGGCATCCTCACGTTCCACAAGGGGCTGCTGGTTCGTACTGTCGGAAAGGAAATAGCGGCGCATCACCACCGTGGCACCGGAGAAGGCAGGAAGCGCGAGCAGTTCGCGCTCAGCATGGAGGAGCCGGCGGTACTGCGGCTCAAAGCCGTCCCGTCTGGGATGCACATGAAGCACTGCATGCCATTCGTCGGGCAAGGTGCAGGCATCGGAAGCGAAAGCCGACCATTGCACCGCCACGCCGAGATGCTGAAAGAAGATATGCTGAAAGTTCATAGGCTATTGGTGGGGTTGTTGGGAGAGGAGGGATTCGGGGATTAGAGGAGAAGGCGGCGTTCAGAAATCTATAGGAGTTCTGAACGCTTCCATTCACAGCCCCTCAATCCAGGCCTTCACGATTTGCCTCACGCCCTCCATTTCCTCCTTGAAATGGCTGAGGATAAGGTCGGTATGGCTGAAATGCAGGTCGACAGCGGAATCGGCGGCCAACACTTGATAGAGGAGGCTTTCCTGCGGACTGCCGCGCTTCACCCGGAGACATCCGTCAACCGAAGTGGCCGGCACATCCACCAGCGCCGCTTCGGCCTGTCCGGCCGATAGATTGAGACCTGCGGCGGCCTTACCTGTGGCCCCGTGACACTGGATGCAAGCCTGGTCGAACAGCCCATATTGCAGGCATCCGTAGGTGTCGAGACGCAGCGTGCCAAGGTCGGCATGAAGCGTATCGCCTAAGGCAAGACTGGAGATGTCCCATTCCCGGAGCGACAGGCGACGGTCGCGCAAGATGCCTGCCAGCACGAGCCGGACAGAGGTGGCGGCATCGCCCACATTACCCAGGGTGACGGTGAGGTGTGTGCTGTCGGGCGTGGAGGAGGGGACGGCACGCTGCACGATGGCATAGAGGTCGGCTTTGGCATAAGCTGCCAGTGCCAGCGTGAAGGAAGCATCCAGGTCGTGAAGTCCTACGACGCACATCTGCACGCTGACCGTGCGTCCGCCTTCCGACTCTGCATAGGCCGGAGCCAGGATGTCGCCACTATCGCAGCCTGCCATGACCAGGAGGGCGGCAAGGATGGAAAAGATTTTTCTCATAGCATTCGAAAATCATTCAAAAAGCGTTCGAAAAGCGTTCAGAAGGAATACTGCAGCTGAAGAAACCCGCTGTGCATGGCGAGCCCGAGATCGTCGTTGTCGCGGTCCATCTGGGTGGCATGGCCATAGCGGGCGGTGTACTGGTACATGGCGGAGAGCTTCAGTCCGCAGTGGCGTACGTGATAGTTCACCACGGCAGCGGGCATATTCAGGAAACCGTCGTTGCCCGTGCCGTTGCGATCCATGAAGTCGTAGCGCATGCCCACCTGCAGCGATGGTGTACAGAAATATCCCACCTGTGCATACGCTCCCCAATAGTCGAAGGTTTCGTCGATTTTCTGTCGTTCGGTGAAGCCTACGTGCATCCAGTAGCCCTCGGCCGCCACATACCAGCGGCCATGGAGCATGGCAAACTCGGCGGCAAGACGGGCATCGTTGGTACTCTCGTTCTCGCTCTCTACATTCAGGCTGCCGCTGATGCCGAAACTCAGATGCCGCCTGTTCAGCAACCGCGGATTGCCCTGCGTGGCAGGCATCTTGCCCCATGGCATGAAGATGATGCGGCCACCATAGAGCAGACTGGGGAAATGCCAGTCGTCGCTGAAAGTCTTTTGGGCAGTGTTGACACCGCTGCCCGAACCGTTCCATACACCGATCTCATAGCCCATGTGCCAGCCGTTGCCCTTGTCAGTGTGGCGGCACAGGGGGGCGATGCCATGGAACTGCACACCCACATCGAAGCCCGTGGCCACACTGGGAGTGACGGCATTGAGCGAATAGGGCATAATGACGGGGGCGGTGAGCGAGGTGGGAAGGACGGGGAAAAGTGTCTCGCCCAGCGTGGTGAGGAAAGCATGGGCGAAGGGGGTCTTGAACTTGCCCACGCGGAAGCGCGCCGAGGGTCGCAGGCGATAGTCCACCCACGCCTGCTGGAGCACATTGCCTCCCGTGGCGGCGGCATTCACGCAGAGATTGTAGTCGAGGTGGCCGAAGGTGGTGCCGGTGAAACCGATGATGGCGTAGGGAATGGCAAAGCCGGAATTGGCCACATTGTCCTGGTTGTAGGCCTTGTCCAAACCCTCGTCGTCGTAATAGTTGAAGGATCCGCGCGACTGCACGAAGAGATAAGGCTTGAACACGAAACTGCTGTCGCGGCTCTGAAGGGTGAAGCCACGGTTGTCAGCAATGCCCAGCACACCATTCTCCATGTCGATGCCTCCGCGCTGGGCGAAGGAAGGCATGGAAAGGCTGAGCAAGAGAAGAAACAGCCGGAAGCAACGGGAAAGAAGGTGCATGGTAGATGTCGGATAAAGGATGGTGAAAAAAAAGACGGTTGAATAAAGGTGGGTTCCAACCTGCATTATTCATACTGTTCCGTCACAAAAGGGCAGAATGGCTGTGCAACATGTTGAGCACAACGATGACGATGCAGCATGCAGGAGTAAATCCCATTTTTCAGAGGAAGAGCGAGCATTGCGCTCTTGATGCTGATTGTCAGCCTTTGTTGGAGGAATAAGCAGGGATCATGCAGGCTAAAGACTCTGCAGGAATTTCAGCAGGGCCCTGCGGTCGTCCTTGTGCAAACGCATGAAGAGGCGCTTGCTGGCTTCGCCTTCGCCTCCATGCCAGAGGATGGCTTCCTGAAGATTGCGCGCACGGCCATCGTGGAGGAAATAGGTGTGGGAATTGACCTTCTCCTGCAGACCGATGCCCCACAGCGGGGTTGTGCGCCATTCGTTGCCACGGGCCAGACCGCTCACATAGTTGTCGTTGAGCCCCACGCCCATGATTTCCGAACCCATGTCGTGGAGCAGGAAATCTGAATAGGGATGTATCGTCTGCCGCCCTAACCATGGCAGTTCAGTACCATTGAGCAAGGTGGCACCGCGCGGACGGGTGTGGAGCGTGGCGACATGGCAGAGATGGCAGCGCGATTCGTAGAAGCATTCTTCGCCCCGTGCCACCATTTCGCGTTCGCTGATGCGGCGGCCCTTGTAGTCCATCGCCAACGTCGTGCTGCCCAGACGGCGGGCAGGGACGCCGAGGCCGTGCAGATAGTAGTCCACATCTTCCATATCGGCCGTGCTGATGTCAAGACGGTCGTAGGCCAGTCCCATCATCGACCCTTGGCTCATCTGCAACTGTCCCTCACAAATTTCCTCCGGGTAACGGCTGTTGGTGGTACCCATATCACTGGAGAATCCCAGTTCGATGGTCAGGTCGGCATGCTGCGCCTTGTTGCCGGAGAGGCCCAACTGGGTAATGCCGCGCTCGGAGATGTAGTTGCAGCGTCCGCTGATGCCATATTCGGGATAGTTGCTCTTCGCCGCCAGTGCCTCGACCTCCTGGCGGTCGATGGCCATCATCTGCCCCAGGCCAACGTGGCGCAAGGGAATGCGCACGGAGCAGAAGAGGTCGGACGGAAGGATGGGGCTACCGTCGTAGTCGGCATACCATTCCGTGATGCGGTACTCCGGACACACCAGAGTGTAAGGCTCGCCGTCGGGGAAGGCAAACTCCTCTTCGCGCCAGCGGCATTCCAGCTTGCCCTCTGCCTCCACGCCATAGATGCTCTGGTCGTGGAGCACGCGGCCATAGTCGGGTAAGAATGCCCCGTTGCGGCGGGTGATGTAGACGAGCATCGCACTGAAGCCGTATTCGCCGGAACCATATACTGGCGTGCCATCTGCATCGGTGCCTTTCTGCGTCCAAAGGGCAGGCTTGGTGCGCCCGGCATTGCGGTGGCACGACCCGCAGCTGTAGCCCGCATAGACCGGTCCAAGGCCGTCGCTCTGCGTGCGGGCATCATCGTAGAGACCGTCGCCATGCGTGAACCGCCTGACATTGGCCGATGATGCCGACACCCACGGAGCTTCGGTGTCGTAGGCGAAACTGGAGTTGAGAAACACCGTACTCGTACCGGCCGAAAGGGTGTAGCCCTCCGGCACTTCCACCTCCACGGTGGCCACCTCCTCCTCATCGCCACACGCCCCGAAGAGGAGTGCGGCAAGGAAGAGCAGGAACAGGCCAGAACTGTGCGTCCTTCTCATGGCTGGGTGTAGGTTCGCGGTTTACCATCCTTGAAGAGCAGAAACTCCAGCGTGTGGAATCCGCGCACATTCTGTGCCGCCTCCACCACTTCGTCGCCGGCACCGTCGACATACTCCAGGTCGGCAAAACTGCCAGTGGCGAGGATATTGGCGATGGCGGCCTGGTCGAGCGGCCAGGAATCCATATTGGGGTCCAGACCTTCCTCGTCGACCGGGCCGAAGAGGAAAGCCTCGCTCTTCTCCCAGGGGGCACGAGCCTTCATCCATGCCGCTGCAGCGGCCTTAAAGGTATCGTCCGACGGATGGGCGCGCAGGGCATTCACCGCCGTACTCAATTCGCGGTTGCAGGCTGCCAGTTCGGCATAGGTGGGCACCACCACATCGTCGACGTAGGTGGCGACGATAGCCTGAAGGGCTGCTGTGGCAGCATCGTCGGTGAGGGTGGCGATGTAGGGTTTGAGACGATTGGCCAGCACCTGCTCCAGGTCGGAACAAGCCTCCATGGCTGCCAGCACGCCGCTGTTGCCGATATGGCTGCGGAAGGGCGATGCCATACCTTCTATGCGGGCAATGGCGGCGGTGATGGCGGTGGTAGTGGCGGCAAAGAGTTCGGGATTGTGGGCCTTGAGATAGGCAGCGATGCTATGGGTAGCCTCGGTGCGTCCGTCGCGGGTGCCGCAGATGGCATTCTGAATGCTGCGGATATTGTTGGCATAGTCGTCGATGGAATGATAGCTGTACCAGCTTTCCACGGCATATACGGCCTCGGTGTATTTGCCCGACTCCCACAAATCGCGCGGCTCGCCAATTTTGGCAGTGCCTACCTCGTTGGCAATATCGGCACAGCCGTCGACCACCTGCTCCACGCAGGAAATGGCACTGGGATATGCCGTATTGCCCTGCTTGAACTGCTCGGCAAATCCAGTACCGCCCTTATAGCTCTGGCTCCAGTCGGCATGGAGGGTGGCGGCATCCTGCGCCAGCAGTTCCGCCACGCGGCAGGCATAGGCAGTCCAGTTGTTCACGTTCTGCGACGTCACTTCCGTATTGTCGATTTCCAATGTCACTTCATCGGTGCCTTCCGGCAAGGTGGCGACTGTCTCGTCGCCGCTGCAGGCTGCCAGACTGATGGCGGCAGCCGCCAGCCACATTCCCACGTGGCTTCTCGTTGGTATCTTCATAAGTTTTTGGGGGGATTGGATGGGTTGAATATTGGTTTTGTCGGTTTAGGGATGTTCTATAAATTAGTTTTTTTATTCATTTAGGAAGTGTTATTATGCTTGGCTTCGCCTTGCTCCTTGGCTGTCGCCTTCCTCCTTCGCACCTCAGGATAGTCCAAGCCAGCTTGGCCTCTCCATTCGGTTTGTCGTCGGTTCGCGACTCGGGATAGCCTGAATAAATTCAGTCTCTCCACTCGCTAAGCTCTACTTTTGACCGTCGTCAAAAGTAGCTTGGCCACTTTTCAACCTCTCGCTTGTATCTTCCTATCTTTCAAACACTTACATAGCCCGCTATGTGCGCGTTTAAAGGATAGGAATCTACTGTGCGATAGGAAAGAAAATTGTCTCAACCGACGACAAACCGAGTGCCATAAAACTTGTTTTAATGGCCGAGGTGCAAAGGAGGAAGGTTTACCAAGCTGATTTATAGAACATCCCTTTATTGTTTTCTGAGTCGCTGTGCATCGCGGTCGGTCCAGAACCATGCGGCGAAGCAGATGCCGAGTGAAAACTCGTTCTCACACTTGTATTTCCCGTCGCCGATGCGGCGGGTGGTGTAGTCGGCCTTGACGGTGATGTAGGGCAAGGGCCGATAGTTCAGTCCGGCCACCCACAGGGACGTCTTCAGGCGATCGTCGGCCACGTAAGGTGCATCCACCTGCTCCTGCGCATTGTAGTATTCATAGCGGCAGAAAGGAATGATGTCGGGGAAACGCTTGGCGTGGCACAGTCCTTTCAGCAGCAGTCCGGCCTCGGCACCGTAGCACGCCACACTGTGGGCGATGGGGGCGGTGCGGGTGTAGGGCGAGGCATTGGAAAGCTTGACATTGCGCTGGCTCAGCTGCACGGAATTGGAGAGACTGCCGCGCAGGATGTTGGCCGAGGCTTTCAGCCAGCGGTTGCGCCAGGTGCCATCGATGCTCCAGATGCGCACGGGGACCTTGAAGTTGTAGGTCTGGGGCTTGTCGGAATTGGCGGCCGTATTCGGACAGTAGTAGAACGTTGCGCCCAACGAAAGGTGCGGGACTCCCGTATAACTCAGGCGGGCGGTATAGGCCGGACTGGTGAAGTTGTCGGCATCGAAGAGCCCTTGCTTGCCAGAAGCCACCCAATTGTTGCGGTCAAAGCCGTTAGCGTTCAATCCCTCGGTGACGTAGAGCGCATACTGGAAACTTGCCCATCGGCGTCCCATCATGCCATAGATGCCGACACCAGTCTCGTGCCATGTAGTGGGCACGAGCATCGTCTCGCCCTCTGGACGTATGGTGCCGAAATAGTTCATCGGCTCATGATAGCGGTTCCACGTCCCTACGGGCAGCACCATGTGTCCTGCCTGTACATTGAAATGCCGACTGGGACTATAGGTCAGGTGCAGCTGCTCGACGACCACCTCGCCGCCCTTCTCGATTTCCGTCTCATATTCTCCGTTCTCCGTGTTCTCCAGCTCGTAGGCCGTACCCGTACCGCCCGACTCGAACTCTATCTCCAGCCCCAGCTTCCAGTGGGCATTCCACTTGTAGTCGGCTGAGAGGGTGAAGCGCGGAATGGCGATGGTGGCGCGGTGCATGCTGCTGTTGCCTTGCGTCGTGCCGTTGAAGCGGTTGATGCCATAATTCATGAATGCTGCCACCGCCTCGGCATAGGAGCCCACGCGAAAGCGGTCGTAGGTGTCGGCGACGGTGGAATCGGGGTTCCACTGTGCGAAAGCCGTGGCCGGCAGCAGGGCGACGGCAAGGAGGGGAAGCAGGAGTCGGCAGTTCATCATCTTTTGTCAGAAATTTGTTAAGGGGGTTGCTGTAAATCAATAAATTTTGGAAGGAAGTGTGAAATAATGTTGAATTTCGGGTGCAAATTTACACACATCCTGCACGATGCCGCAATACTGAAAAAATATGATTTGCACTGCCTTCACACCTGCTGCCATACTCAAAAATAATGGCAGCCGCCTGCCATGAGGCTTTCTGCACACCCGCATTTGCCGGTCATGGAGAGGAAGGGCAAAACCTTGGAGCCTCCTTCTGAAAAATGGCAAAAAAAACGCTCTGCGATACAGGAACCATAGAAAAACTTCGGATAATTTTGCAACACGGACAAAACTCATTATCTTTGCCATGCCGAAAACAGGAAAACACACATTATCATACACCTTTTATAATGCACGTCATCTGCACATCGTATTGCACATTATCATCTATCACAATACTATCACATCCATAATACTATGAAAAAAAGAATCTTTCCCATGCTTATCGTCGCCACTGCCTTGTGCGCCTTTTCCTGCATGGAATCGTGGGCACAGAAGGCCGATTTCAACGTGATTCCGCGTCCGCAGATTGTACAACAGCACAGCAGCGCGGACGGCTTTGTGCTCAATGCCCAGACGGTCATCGTGGCAGGAAAGGGCTGCCAGCGCAATGCGCAGTTCCTGCAGCAGTACATCGAGGAGCGCACGGGAATGTGCCTGAAGACAGTGAAGAAAGCCCCCGCAGGCAATTTCATCGCTCTCAGCACTACCACGATGCCCAACCCCGAGGGCTACACGCTCCAGGTGGGCAAGAGCAGCATCAGCATCTGCGGCGGCAGCGATGCCGGAACGTTCTATGGCGTACAGACGCTGCGCAAGGCCATGCCGCACAAGGTGAGGGTGCGTGGTGCCGAAAAGCCGAATGCCATGACCGAGGTGACGGTGCCTGCCGTCAGCATTTCCGACGCTCCGCGCTTCAGCTATCGCGGCACGCATCTCGACATCTCGCGCCACTACGTCACCCCCGACAGCATTCGCCGATTCATCGACATGCTCGCCCTGCACAATATCAACCGCTTCCACTGGCATCTGACCGACGACCAGGGCTGGCGTATCGAAATCAAGAAATACCCGAAACTGACACAGGTGGGCTCCAAACGCAGTGAGACCGTCATCGGGCACAACAGCGGCGTATACGACGGCATACCGTATGGCGGATTCTACACCCAGAAGGAATGTCGGGAAATCGTGAAGTATGCTGCCGAACGCCATATCACCATCGTTCCGGAAATTGACATGCCGGGCCACATGCTGGGAGCTCTTGCCGCATATCCCGAACTGGGATGTACGGGCGGTCCGTACGATGTGTGGCGCATTTGGGGTGTGAGCGACGACGTGCTCTGTGCCGGCAACGACAAGACGCTGCGCTTCATTGAGGATGTGCTCGACGAGGTGGCAAAGATCTTCCCCTCGGAATATATTCATGTGGGCGGCGACGAATGCCCCAAGACGGCATGGAAGAAATGCCCTAAATGCCAGAAGCGCATTCAGGACGAGGGTCTCCAGGCACGCGACGGACATTCGGCCGAGGAGCGTCTGCAGAGCTTCGTCATACGCCATGCCGAGAGTCATCTTGCAAAACTCGGACGCAAGATGATCGGATGGGACGAGACGCTGGAGGGCGGACTGGCCGATGGTGCCACCGTCATGTCGTGGCGTGGCGAGGCTGGCGGTATTGAGGCTGCCAAGCAGCACCATGATGTCATCATGACTCCCAACACTTATCTCTATTTCGACTATTATCAGGCTCTCGACACTTCCACAGAGCCGGATGCCATCGGCGGCTATCTGCCTTTGGAGCGCGTGTACAGCTATGAGCCGGTGTCCGACGATATGCTCCGCGAGGATTTGGGCAAATATATCGTGGGTGTGCAGGCTAACCTCTGGACGGAATATATGCCCACCTATCGCCAGGTGGAATATATGGCTTTGCCACGCCTCTCGGCTTTGGCGGAAATTCAGTGGACGCAGCGTGGCACAAAGGACTACGAGGACTTCACGCAGCGCACGCTCCGCATGATGCAGGTGTACGACGAGCAGGGCTACAACTATGCGCGTCATATCTATGATGTACATGCGGCCTACCGTACGCTGACCGACAAGAAATGTGTGGAGGCGACACTCTCCACCGTCGACGATGCTCCCATCTACTACACGCTCGACGGCTCCAAGCCCTCCACGGCTTCCCTGCCCTACAAAGGCCCCATTGCCATCACTTCCGACAGCCAGCTCCGCTTTGCCGCTATCCGTATGGGCGATGCCCACGCGCATTCCGTGGCTCGACAGATGATTTCCAGCCATGTGGGCGGACGCAACTTCAGTTTCTGCAAGTCGACCGCACATCCCATCAGTCTGCTGCAGCAGCCTCACGCACGCTACACCTTCGATGGAGCTCCCACGCTGGTGGATGGCGTGAAGGGGGAATCGACCAACTATCAGAGTGCGCAGTGGCTGGGATTCAGCGGAACGGATGCCGAGGCCGTGATTGACCTCGGTGAAGCCACGACATTCCAGGAAGTGGCGTTCAATTCCTGCGTGGCAAAGGGCGACTGGGTGTTCGATGCCCGACGCTTTGAAGTGTTCGTCTCCCACGATGGCAACATCTTCTCTTCTGTGGCCGGCGAGGACTTCCCTGCCATGAAGCAGAGCGATGCCGATGGCATCATCCACCATTCCCTCTCCTTCCCCGCTGCCACAGCGCGCTACGTAAAGGTGAAGATTACTTCCGAACACAGCATCCCGGAATGGCACGGCGGAAAGGGGTCGCCAGGCTTCCTTTTCGTGGATGAAATTATGGTGAAATAAAGTCTTCCCGTTCCTGCAGGCAACAGGATGCAGCCATTTAGAAATCAGAAAATCAGGAATCAGCATTCAGGAATCAGGAATTGCAGAGTCTTCGCGGGACCACCCCAGAAAGCGTCGTGCCGGCAATTCCTGATTCCTAATTGTATAGTACAGGTGGCGCAATGGCACAGGCAGAGGGGATTGTGTGCAGTTATTTGAGGGGAGACAGAGGAATTTTTGCACAAAAAGCGTAATTTTGTGCCGATTTAGAGAAAGCAGACATAAAGCATAACGACATAAGTAAAAAAATTAGATGCCTCACAATTTACTACAAGGTAAGCGCGGAATCATCTTCGGCGCGCTTAATTCAGAGTCCATTGCCTGGAAAGTGGCCGAGAAGGCCGTTGAGGAAGGCGCAAGCATCACCCTTAGCAACACGCCCGTTGCTCTCCGTATGGGCGAACTCAATGCGCTGAGCGAAAAACTGAATGCTCCCGTCATCCCTGCCGACGCCACCAGCGTGGAGGACTTGGAGAATGTCTTTGCGGAGTCCGTACGCCTGCTGGGCGGAAAAATCGACTTCGTGCTCCACTCCATCGGCATGAGCCTCAATGTGCGCAAGCACCGCACCTACGATGATCTGGACTATGCTTATCTCCAGAAGACGCTCGACATCTCCGCTATCTCTTTCCATAAGATGCTTCAGGTGGCAAAGAAGCAGGATGCCATTGCCGAATATGGCTCAGTCGTTGCCCTATCCTACGTAGCATCACAGCGCACCTTCTTCGGCTACAACGATATGGCGGATGCCAAGAGTATGCTGGAGAGCATCGCCAGAAGTTTTGGATATATCTACGGCCGCGAGAAAAACGTGCGTATCAACACCATCTCCCAGTCGCCCACGCCCACCACAGCCGGAAAGGGCATCAAGGATATGGACAATCTGATGGATTTCGCCAATAAGATGTCGCCGCTGGGCAATGCCAGTGCCGAGGAGTGTGCCAACTATTGCGTCATGATGTTCTCCGACTTCACCCGAAAGGTGACCATGCAGAATCTCTTCCACGACGGTGGTTTCTCCTCGATGGGCATGAGCCTCCGGGCCATGAACCAGTATGCCAAGGACCTCACGCCCTATGAGGACGAGAATGGCAAAATCATCTACGGATAATTCATTTCCCCACTCAACACAAAGACGACAGGACATCGGCCTGAAAGCCGATGT
>CAMGOT010000011.1 GCA_946060685.1 uncultured Bacteroidales bacterium | reverse complement strand
GCCGAGGTGCGAAGGAGGAAGGTTTACCAAGCTAATTTATAGAACATCCCTTTAGTTTTTGGTAAACTCGCGTTCCGTGGCTTTGCTGTCCTCACGAGCCACATTGGGAAGTGCTGCTCGCCCATTGCTGCGGGCATATCGGCTGATGGATAGAATCATGCCAAAATATGCTCCCGTTATGATCGTGGATGTTCCACCACGTGAAATCATCGGCAGTGTCTGTCCTGTGACGGGGAAAAGTCCCACTGCCACCATCATGTTGAGCATGGCTTGCGATAGCAGGAGCGTGGTCAGTCCGATGATGAGGAATGCCGGGAAATTCCGTTCGCAGCGGCTGGCGATGCGCCCTGCACGTATGAGCAGAATGATATAGAGGAGCACCACGAAGATGACTCCTGCCAGCCCCATTTCTTCTGCGATGATGGCAAAGATAAAGTCGGAGTATGCCTGCGGCAAGAACTCCCTCTGCTCAGAGTTTCCTGGCATCACGCCATGCAGGTCGCCACGTGCAACAGCGATGCGGGCATGCACCTTCTGGAAATTGTTGTCTGTAATCACGAAGGAGTCGGCAGGCACGCTGGTGTCCATATCGTCCGTAGCCAGGCGGTTGTGCCAGGTCAGCATACGTCCGGTGATTTTACTTTGATAAATGGGAGAAGCAGGATCGTCCGGCAAAGTCTTCAACGTTACAAAGGCCAGCAGCCCTCCCACGGCCAGCGCACCGCATAGGACACCGAACTGCCGAAGCGGAATGCGGCCTACCCACATCATGAGGATGACGACACCTAAAATCATCAGTGCCGTGGAGAGATTCTGTGTTACGATGAGTCCGCAGATGATACCCGTCAGGGTCAGGATAATGTAGATGGCATTTTTCTCCGCCCCGTTCTCACGCTGGCTGGTGGTCAGTACAAGTGCCACACTGGTGATCAGCACGCCCTTGGCAATCTCACTGGGCTGGAAGGTGATGCTGGTAAATGGGATGTGGAGCCATCGGGCACCGCCATTGATGTTCGTGCCGTCCACAAGAGCCCAGAGCAAGAGCACCACAACGGGAATAAAGCCAACGATGGGGATAATCTTGAACCATCGGCAAGGAATATGGTGGACAAACCATGCCACGAAAGCGGCGGCAATGAGGAATCCAGCCTGCTTGAAGAAGGTAAAGCCGAAGCCGCCGTCCTTATATGTCAACTGACTGCCTGCGCTATAGACCTCAATCAGGCTAATCAGGCAAAGCAGAAGGAAAATGACCCAGATGACGAGATCACCTTGGAAAATATATCTTTTCATGGAAATAATGGATTTTTTTGGAACCAAAGGAAGAGAAAAGTACTGCTCCCTGAACAGGAAGGAGACGGGCAAAGGCCTGCAGCAAGGCTATCCCTTCAATTTCCGCACCTCCTCTTTGAAGAGTCGTCCACGGTGTCCCATATTCTGAAAAAGGTCAAAACTTGCGCAGCATGGACTGAGCAGCACGGTGTCGCCTGCCATAGCCATTTCTGCCGCAGCCTTCACGCAGTCAGGCATGGAGTGCGTGTCGGCAAGCGGTATGCCGTGTTCTGCGGCAAAGGTGTCAAAAGCCTTATGAAGAGTGGCGTTGTCAGCTCCAAGGAACACAATGGCCCGACATTTCCTGGCAATGAGAGGGAAGAGGGTGGTATAGTCGTTTCCCTTGTCGGTACCTCCCACGATAAGGACAACGGGTGTGGTCTGAGCCTCTAAAGCCACAAAGCAGGCATCAACATTGGTCGCCTTGGAGTCGTTCACATAGTGTACGCCACCCACATCTTCTACACGTTCCAGACGGTGTTCGACACCGGGGAATGTCCGCAGGCAAGTCTTTACCGTCTCTGCTTCCACCCCTGCTGCCAGTGCGGCCATAGCGGCGGCAAGGCAGTTGCGCACGTTGTGGCGACCAGGTATGGAGAGTTCGCTGACAGGGATTGACAATTGTGCGCCATCTTCCATCCGTGACGTGAACCCCTCCGGGACATCAATGCGCATGATACCCTTGTCATCCGCTCCGAAACTGCCTGGCAGGGGAAAATCCGTAAAGGGCAGGGCGGTCACCCTATTTCCGGCTTCTCGACGTTTAGCCAGTTCCTTGGCGGCATAGACATCGTCGTTCCAAAAGATGAAGCAGTCCTGCTTGCGCTGGTTCTGGATGATACGCATCTTGGAATCCACATACCGTTGCATCTCAAAGCCATAGCGGTCAAGATGGTCGGGAGTGATGTTCAACAGGACACTGACATCGGCGCGGAAATCATACATCGTGTCCAACTGGAACGACGATACCTCCAGCACTGTCCAGTCGTGCTCCTCGCCTTCTGCCACCTGCAATGCCAGACTCTTTCCGATGTTACCACCCAGTCCGACACTGAATCCTGCTTCCTTTAATATATAATAGATGAGTGATGTAGTGGTGGTCTTGCCATTGGAACCCGTAATGCAGATGGTTTGTCCCTTCAGATAGCGTCCTGCAAATTCCAGTTCTCCGATGATGGGTATGCCCCGCTGTGCCAAGGCCTGTGGTGCAGATGCCGTCTCGGGTATGCCGGGACTTTTCACGCATTCGTCGGCATTGATGATGCGCTCCATGGTGTGATGCCCTTCTTCCCATGGTATTCCATGAAGGTCGAGCATCTCCTTATATGCAGGTTTGATGTTTCCGGCATCCGAGACAAAGACGTCGTAGCCTTTCTGCTGTGCCAGAATGGCAGCCCCGACACCGCTTTCACCGGCACCGAGAATAATGATTTTCTTTTTTTCCATCTTTACCTGATCTTCAGAGTGATGATAGTAAGAGCTGCGAGGAGAATGGTGGTGATCCAGAAGCGCACGGTGATTTTGCTCTCATGCCATGCTCCGTGCGGCCAGTTGCGCAGCAGGTACGTACTGGTAGGGTCAAGTTGTGAGTCCAGGCGTCGGAAAGCATCGTGTATAGGCGTGCTCTTGAACACCCTTACCCGTCGGTTCTTGCGCTTATAGAACTTGAACACCTGTGTCTGGATGATGACACTGACACTTTCAAAGAGGAACACGCCGCAGAGAATCGGTACAAGCAATTCCTTGTGGATGATACATGCCATGACTCCGATAGTGCCACCGATGGCGAGACTGCCCGTGTCGCCCATGAACACCTGTGCAGGGAAAGCATTGTACCAGAGGAAACCGATAAGCGCGCCCACCATGGCACAGATGAACACCACGAGTTCCTGCGAGCCTGGTACGTACATGATATTGAGGTAGCCGGCATATTCGATATGGCTGGAGACATAGGCCAGTATGCCCAGCGCGATACAGATAATAGCAGAATTGCCCGCCGCCATACCGTCCATGCCATCGTTCAGATTGGCACCATTGCTTACAGCAGTGATGACGAAGACGACAACGAGAACAAAGATGCCCCATCCTATAGCCTGCTTGTGGTGGCCTGCAAAGGCAGCGATGGAGGCATAGTCAAAGTCGTTGTTCTTGACAAAGGGAATCGTGGTCTTCGTGCTCTTCACGGCCTCGCTCTTATAGACCACCTCGGTGTTGTCGCCCACGCGCTGCATTTCGATGTTCTCGCGGATGACGGCATCCGGACTCAGATACAGTGTCAGGCCGACGACAAGACCCATCAGCGCCTGCCCCAGCAGTTTCCAGCGTCCTGCCAGCCCATCCTTGTTCTTCCTGAAAATCTTGATGTAGTCATCGAGGAAACCGATGGCACCGAACCATATTGTGGTGACAATCATGAGGAGCAGATAGATGTTGCGCAGTCGGCCCAGAAGAATGGCCGGTACAAGTGTGGCCACCAGAATGATGATGCCGCCCATCGACGGCACTCCCGCCTTAGTCAGACCGAAGGGGTCGATGCTGGCATCCCGTGCCGTTTCGCCGATATGGTGGCGACGCATATACTTGATGAATTTCTCGCCGAACCACAGGGAAATGACCAGTCCCAACATCAATGCCATAAGTGCGCGGAAAGAGATAAAACTCCACATGGCGGATCCCGGAATGCCGAAATTCTCAAGAGCGCGGAAAAGATAGTATAGCATAATATGTTCTCGTCAGGTTAGTCAATACCAAATGCTTTTCTGATTTCTTCATGGTCGTCAAAATGATGCTTTACGCCCCTGACGTCCTGATAGGGCTCATGGCCCTTTCCTGCCACGAGAATCACATCGCCGGGCTGTGCCATCATGGCAGCGAGGCGAATGGCCTCCCGGCGGTCGACGATGCTGATGGTCTTCTGCATGTCCTCTGGTGTGAGTCCCGCCAGCATATCGTTGATGATGTCCTGCGGTTCTTCAAAACGAGGATTGTCGCTGGTGATAATCACGCGGTCAGAATGTCTGGCAGCTTCCTGTGCCATGAGTGGCCGTTTGCCCTTGTCGCGGTTTCCTCCGGCACCGCATACGGTGATGACGTGGCCGCGTCCTGCCACAATCTCGTTGATGCTCGTCAGCACATTCTCCAGAGCGTCCGGCGTGTGGGCATAGTCCACGATGGCGCTGAATCCTTTCGGACTACGGATGGCTTCAAAGCGCCCGTTGACAGGGCGAAGGGCTGACATCAGGCGCAGCACTTCCCGAGGCTCCATGTCCAGTGCTGTAGCAGCACCGTAGACACCGAGGAGATTGCTCACGTTGAAGCGTCCCACAAATGCCACGCTCACTTCTGTACCGTTGATATCCAGCAGCATACCCTCGATACTTTCTTCCACGATGTGTCCGCGAAGGTCAGCCATCGCTCGTGTGGAATAAGTGATGTGGCGCGCCTTGCAGTTTTGCAGCATCACGAGTCCATTGCGGTCGTCGAGATTCGTCACGGCAAAAGCCTCCGGCGTGAGGGCGTCAAAGAAAGCCTTCTTGGCATCGCGGTAGTTCTCGAAGGTCTTATGATAGTCCAGGTGGTCGCGCGTGAGGTTGGTGAACACACCGCCAGCGAAGTGCAGTCCGCCGATTCGCTTTTGGTGGATGGCGTGCGATGAGCATTCCATGAAAGCATATTCACAGCCCTCTGCCACCATCTCTGCCAGCAGTCTGTTCAGTGTGATGGGGTCGGGCGTGGTATGGGTGGCTTCTACGGCTCGCTGCCCGATATAATTGCACACGGTGGAGAGCAGCCCTGCCCTGTGTCCGGCAGCATTGAACAGTTCATAGAGCACGGTGGCGATGGTGGTCTTTCCGTTTGTACCAGTCACTCCCACCAAATGCAGATGCTGCGAAGGATGGCCATAGAAAGCCGTTGCAGCACGTCCCACAGCATCCTCCGTATCCTCCACGCGCACCACGGTAATGCCCTCAGGCACTCCCGCTTCACCGAAAATGCCCGCCACGCTGTCGGAGACGAGCAAGGCTTTCGCTCCCTGTTCCAAGGCGCGGGGAATATACGTGTGGCCATCGGCTTGCGTGCCTTTTACTGCCACAAAAAGTTCGCCGTCTTTCACTAAGCGGCTGTCCATATTGATACCTTTTACCTCCACTTCCAGACTGCCAAACGTCTCGATGGGGTGCAGGTCTTTGATGATATCAGAAATCTTCATATTCTAATGTTGCTTTGTTGTTGTTTGGGGGATGTTCTTGTTGCCTGTTGCGCCTTCCTTATTGCACCTTAGGCTTTTGCGCAGTAGTCTCTGTTGCTGCAGCTGCAGGGTGCTCAGGCTTTGCCACTTCGCCCGAACCCGCTTCTTGCGGTTGTGGATTCGGTTTTCGTGGTTTCCTGTTAAGTAGGTAATGAAAATTAGTTTTATGTTTGAATGCTCTATTTGGATGCAGGTTTTAGTCTTGAAATAAAGGAGCATAGCGGGCTATGTGACTGTTTTCAAGGCTAAAAGATGCGCCAAAGAGAGCGTTCAAACATACAAACCATAATAATTCCTACTATATACTTACTATAAAATAATTTTTATTACCTACTTATCGGTGGAAAGCACAAGTTCCACCTTCTGATGCCGTTTGATTTTCTGGCCGGGGGGAATGCTCTGCTCTACCACGGAGCCATAGCCCTTTACACTGACCTTCAGGCCTAACCTTTCCAGACGGTATACGGCATCGCGCAGTCCGTAGCCTTTGACATCCGGCATGATGTCCTGCAGTCTGGCATCGGCCCTCAGTGTCAGTGGGCTGGATTCTTGAGGCAGATTGCCGCCCCAGACCAGCGGGTCCGAGTCGTCAAACTGCTTCTGATAGTCAATGTCCAGATCGTCCAGCACACAGCCTGCGGCATTGAGATTTCCTGGCCGAAGTGTCGGTGGGGCATTGCGCAGGCTGGTCGTGTCGCAGGCTGTCTTCAAGTCAGCCCGGATGGTGCGTGCCCACAGTGTTTCTGCTATTTTCTTATAGACGGGCCCGCACATGGAGCCACCATAGGCAGGATAGGATTTTTCGAGGCAGACGATGATGGTGTATTTCGGGTTTTCCACGGGGAAGTAGCCCACGAAGCTGACGATAAACCTGTTGGTCTTTCCACCACCTTCCCAGATTTGTGCTGTTCCCGTTTTTCCTGCACTTCTGAATTTCTTGCTGTAAGCATCCTTTCCCGTTCCTGTCCTGTCGACTACTGCCTCCAAGCATTTTTGTACCTTTTCCAGTGTAGCCTGTGAACACATCATCTTGTCCGGACGGTTTTCGTGGACATACGTTACGGGAAATTCCTGCACAATCTCGTTGCCGCGCGTTATGGCAGTGACGAACCGTGGTGCCACCATCTTTCCGCCATTGGCAATGCCGTTGTAGAATGCCAGTGTCTGTATGGGCGGAATCTGCGTTTCATAGCCGATGCTCATCCAGGGCAGTGCGGTGCTGTACCAGTTGGCCCAATGTCCGTATTTGTCCTTCTTGGGATGCCGGATGACAGGTGGGTTGTAGGCAGAAATAGGAATATCGAATTTCGTGGCAATGCCCGTGCGGTAGACGCTGTTGACGAATTGCTCCGGATGGTTATGGTAGGCATTGTCAATGAGGGTGCTGACTCCCACGTTTGAGGAATTCTTGATGATGTCCGTCACCGACAGCCATTTTTGCCATCCTCCTTTGTGCCAGTTGGAGTCCGTCATGCGTCGGCCGTACATCAGTTTCACGCCGCACCCCACGTCGACACCGCTGTTCATGTCAATCTTTCCGTCCTCAAATGCTGCCATGAAAGCCACGGGTTTGAACACCGAGCCAGGTTCGCGGCGGCTGGAGAGCACACGGTTGTCGTCTTCACGGTAGACACCCTCCCTCACCCGGTTCAAGGAGGACAGTGCCTTGACATCGCCCGTCTTGACCTCCATGATGGCACACATGCCGATGTAGGCATCCAGTTTTGTGACCTGATCATAGAGTGTTTTCTCCACAAGGTCCTGCATCGACACGTCGATTGTCGTCACCACATCGCAGCCATTCACAGCCGCACTATCCGTGAATGTGACGTATTGGTTCAGCACCTTCTGCCGGTGTGAGATTCCCGGAATCCCGCTCAGTTCCTTGTCGAAATGCTTTTCCAGTCCGGTCTTCAAGTTGCTTCGCTCAGGGTCGAAAATGCCGATGGTGGCATAGGCCAGCCTGCCATAAGGCTTCTTGCGCTTAGGATACTCCACAGCATTCAGTCCTGCTATATTGCCCTCTTTGAAAAAGGGCAGCTGCTTCACCTTGCAATAAGTGAGATAGTCGATGCGTTTGGGGTAGAGTCTCCAGTAGCGGCTTTTTTTCATGCGTCCAGTCAGAATGGTCTGCCTGAAGTCTGCCGTGCTGACTTCTGGGAACAGTTCATGCAGACCCTCGCAGAGGCTGTCGAGCTTCATATAGAGCAGTTGGTCACGTTTCTGCTGGTATTTCAGGGTGAGGCTCGCGGTTTTCTCTGCAACGACAAAATCCATGTATAGGCGATATTCGGGCAGTGATGTGGCGAGGACCTGCCCGTCGGCAGCCAGGATGTTTCCGCGTTTCGGTTGTATGGTATCACCGTTTTTCCTGTAGCGGGATTGGACCTCCTGCCAGTACTCCTTCTGCTCCCCTGTCATCAGTTTGAAGGCCTTGAAGATGATGGCCACCCCCAGCAGGCAGAATATAGCCAGAAGCCAGAGGAAACGTGGCATGACATCATCAGGCGTAAATCGTGTTTTCTTCTTTGCCATTGCTCAACATTGTTATGGGCTTTACATTTGGGAGATATTACTTTTTTTTGACGCTTTCTTGGGGGATGCTTTCGGGACGCCTTCATGCGGGTGCGTCTTTACGGCCCTTTTCTTCAGCCTGGAATTTTGGAAGCGTTGGTCGAGGGCAAGGTATTGAGCCTGTGTTTCGCCCGTCATTAAATGGACAGTTTTGCCGATAACGATGAGTCCCAACAGGATGAAGAGTGCTTCCACCCATCTGAACCGGGCCTTGAAATGCTCGGCCATCATTGGCGTATCCTTTTTATACAGTGGTGTCATGTTCTCTTGTTGACTGAATGATTCGTCAGAAAATTGGTTGGCAGAAAGATGTCTTGTAAGGAAGGTGTATGGCAAGAAGAAAGGTCGGCAAGAAGGAAGGGGCGGACCATTATCCAATTCTTGCCACCTCGATCCTGTTGTTCCCCCATCAGTCCTCCTTCTGAGTGTCGTCCACTCTGAGGGAGTAGGCCTGCTCTGTCGGTACGTGCATGGTAGAGTCAAGCAGTTCCCGCTCGATGTGGCTGCTCAGCGTACGCTCTTTCAACATGCTCTCCACCGACAAAGCCTTGTATTGACGGTCGGTAAGGATGATGTTGTACCGGGAATTTTGGGTTTGAGCCATGTCCATCATATAGCGTAGAGAAATGTTGATGCAGGTGAAGCAGGTGATGACGAAGAGGAACAGATAGTTTCGCCGTACCAGTCCCAGCAGGCTGTCGCCGCCTACAAGCGACTTGAAGTCGAGTCGCAGCGGTTCGTCCTCGTCCTCTTCCGCATTCACATAGTCGTGCAGTTGCTGCATGAAACTTTTGGGCTTCTCTGTCTCCTCGTCGGTTTCCTCCGTTTGGACCGTGGTCTCCCCGTCAGCTGTCGTTGCTGTCTCCTCTGCCTTTTCTGCCTCTTCGGTGCTTTCTTCCTGGCCGTTGGTCCCGTTGTCCTCAGTATCCGCAGGAGTCTCCGGCATGTCCTGTGCTTCCTGTATCTGTTCGATGTCCCCGGTGGGAGTCTCGTTCTTCTTCCTTGTCATGGTTTTGCTTGATTTGTGATCCGTCATCTAAAGGTTTTGCCTTTTAGGGATGTTCTATAAATTAGCTTGGTAAACCTTCCTCCTTCGCACCTCGGCCATTAAAACAAGTTTTATGGCACTCGGTTTGTCGTCGGTTGAGACAATTTTCTTTCCTATCGCACAGTAGATTCCTATCCTTTAAACGCGCACATAGCGGGCTATGTAAGTGTTTAAAGGATTGGAAGATACAAGCGAGAGGTTGAAAAGTGGCCAAGCATAAGAACACTTCCTAATTGAATAAAAAACTAATTTATAGAACATCCCTTAAACTTTCTCTGCAATACGGAGTTTTGCGCTCCGGCTTCTCGGGTTTTCAGTCTGTTCCTGCTCAGAAGGCACCACCACTTTTCCTGTCGGTTTGAGTGGTGCCATGCGGTTTCCGAAAAAATCCTGCTCCACTTTGCCTTCCGCGTTCCCCGCTTTCATGAAATTCTTTACCATGCGGTCTTCAAGGCTGTGGTAGGTCAGCACCACAAGCCGTCCGCCAGGCCGTAGCACCTTGACGGCACCCCGCAGCATCTCCTCCAAAGCCTCCATCTCATGGTTGACTTCGATGCGCAGCGCTTGAAACACTTTTGCCATCTCCTTTTTCTCGCGTTCGCGCGGCAACAGTGGCTTGATTACGCTGAGCAGTGAGTCGATATTTTCATAGCGATTCTTCTGCCGCGCCCTAACGATGGCTCCTGCCAGCTTTCGGGAGTTTTTCAGTTCTCCATATATATATAGCAGTCGCGCCAATTCCTCCTCGCTGTAGGTGTTCAGCACATCGGCAGCCGTTTCACCTCCCCGACCGTTCATCCGCATGTCCAGCGGAGCGTCAAATCGGAAGGAGAAACCCCTTTCTTCCGCATCGAAATGATGGCTCGATACGCCCAAATCGGCCAGTATGCCATCCACCTTTCCTGTCATGCCGTAATACCGCATCCAGTTGGTGATATATCTGAAATTCGACCTCACGAAGGTCAGACGCTTCTCGCCTTCCGGAACATTCGCCTCGGCATCGGCATCCTGGTCAAAACTGAAGAGCCTTCCTTCAGGCCCCAGGCGGCGCAATACCTCACGGCTGTGGCCGCCACCGCCGAAGGTCACGTCGACATAAGTGCCATCGGAAGCAGGGAGCAAGCTGTCTACGGTTTCTTGTAGAAGGACGGGAATATGGTATGTAGGACAAATCACAGTGGGCTGATTTATTGGAGGTTAGGCGAAACACCCTAAAGTATTGCTTAATTTGTGCGCAAAGTTAATCAATTTTGCCGTTCCTGTGAAAAAAAATCCTATTTTTTTGTGATACGCGAAAAAAAACGTAACTTTGCCCGCAGATTGTCAAAAAGCAGGATGCAAACCAGCGGTTACGGCATCGCCATGAAGGAACCGACCGCCTTTTTTCTGCCTGCTATCCAAATATTATGCCGACTGATTTTACACTTTAAATTTATCTCATATTTTTATATTATATGGCACACAAAGCACTTCTTATGATTCTCGACGGATGGGGAATCGGCAACCAGGGCAAGGGCGATGTCATCTTCCAGACTCCCACGCCTTATCTCGATTATCTTAACGCCAACTATCCTCATTCCGCACTCCAAGCAAGCGGCGAGAACGTAGGTCTGCCCGACGGACAGATGGGAAATTCTGAGGTGGGGCACCTCAACATCGGTGCCGGGCGCATCGTATACCAGGACCTCGTAAAAATCAACCGCGCCTGTGCTGACGGCTCCATTCTCCAGAACCCCGAGATTGTGAGCGCATACTCCTACGCTCGCGATAACGGCAAGGCTGTACATCTTATGGGACTTACCTCTACGGGTGGTGTACACTCCAGTTTTGACCACATCCTGCGTCTTGTGGATATCTCGGCTGAATACGGCGTTCAGGACCGTACCTTTGTACACTGCTTCATGGATGGCCGTGACACTGACCCCCGCAGCGGCAAGGGTTTCATAGCCGACCTTCAGGCACATTGCGACAAGAAGGGGGCGCATGTTGCAAGTATCGTCGGACGCTTCTATGCCATGGACCGCGACAAGCGCTGGGAGCGTGTAAAGGTGGCATACGATCTCCTCGTACACGGTGAGGGAAAGCAGGCCGAGGATATGGTGGCTGCCATGCAGCAAAGTTATGACGACGGTGTGACCGACGAGTTCGTGCTCCCTATCAACAATGCTACTGTCGACGGTACCATCAAAGAGGGCGATGTCGTCATCTTCTTCAATTTCCGCAACGACCGCGCCAAGGAACTTACCGTCGTGCTGACACAGCAGGATATGCCGGATGCCGGCATGACCACCATTCCCGGGCTACAGTATTATTGCATGACACCCTATGATGCCAGTTTCCAGGGTGTCCATGTGCTCTTCCCCAAGGAGAATGTGACGAATACGCTGGGTGAATACATCGCTTCTAAGGGACTGCGCCAGTTGCATACGGCCGAGACGGAGAAGTATGCCCACGTGACATTCTTCTTCAACGGCGGACGGGAAACTCCCTATGAAGGCGAGGACCGCATCCTCGTGGCCAGCCCGAAGGTGGCAACCTATGACCTCAAGCCTGAAATGAGTGCCTATGAAGTGAAGGACAAACTGGTGGAGGCTATTGGCACTGGCACTTACGACTGGATTGTGGTGAACTTTGCCAACGGCGACATGGTGGGGCATACGGGTATCTATGAGGCTATAGAAAAGGCTGTCACCGCAGTGGACAATTGTGTCCGCGATGTGGTGGAGGCTGCAAAGGCCAACGGCTACGAGACGATCATCATCGCCGATCACGGCAATGCTGACAATGCCGTCAATCCCGATGGCTCTGCCAATACTGCCCACTCCCTGAATCCTGTGCCATTTATCTATGTTACCGAGAATAAGGCTGCAAAGGTGAAGAATGGCGTTCTGGCCGATGTAGCTCCCTCCATCCTCCACATTATGGGGCTTGAGCAGCCCAAGGAGATGACGGGTGAATGCCTGATAGAGGATTGATGCTGAATGGCAGATGCCTTTCTGATGAATAAGCGACCATCCGTGTGATTCTTTTCCATATTCACACGGTTGGTCGCAAATACCTGCAGATCCCCTTTCCATGTTTTCCGTCAGTCCCATGGCAGAAGGTTCACCCGAATCTTCTGCCATGGGACTTTTTGGGGCCGTTTGCCGTGTTTCTGTCTGTTCGATGCCAAAGAGGGAAAGAGAGTCTGTTTTCCATAGTCCAGTCATAAAAACTGGAGGTAAAATTTGTTAAAAGGAGGAAGAAATGGGACAAAAAATGTATATATAAATGTCATTTTATCGTTTAACGCCCGTTTCATAAGTGGTGTTTCAATAAAAATTGCTAATTTTGTGGGCAAATATCCCTCGTCGGTGCTGTGCTGAATAGCTTAAACTGGCAGTAGGCTATGAGGGAAAAGTAGGCATAATTTTTGTCAGTCATGATTATCCATCCACATCTTGCACAACTCATTCATGAGGGTGCAGAACTCTATGGCAACCGCACAGCCCTGAAATATAAGGACTATGAGAAGGGTCGGTGGCTCGACGTCAGTTGGAAAACGTTTGATGCTCGTGTTCGGCAGACGAGTATCGCCATGCTGCGCGTAGGCATCAAGGCGCAGGAGAATATTGCCATATTCTCTCAAAACAAGCCTGAATATCTTTACAGTGAGTTTGGGGCTTTCGGTATCCGTGCCGTTGCGATACCGTTCTATGCAACGACGAGTGCCGCTCAGGTGACATATATGGTGAACGATGCGCAGGTACGGCTGATTTTTGTAGGGGAGCAGCAGCAGTATGACACCGTGTTTTCCGTACTTGCCCTATGTCATTCGCTGGAACACATTGTCATCTACGACCGTAGTGTAAAGCGTGCAGAGGCTGACCATCTGTCAGTGTATTTCGACGATTTTCTCAAGGCCGTTCCTGAGGATGAGGCCTGGGAGGCTGAATATCATCGGCGACAGCATGATGCCTGCAATGCCGACACCGCCAACATTCTCTATACTTCGGGCACTACGGGAGTGCCAAAGGGGGTGATACTCACCCACGCACAATATCATTTTGCCTTTGCCGCCCATCATCGTGTGCTGCCTATCGGCGAGAAGGATATCATCATGAATTTCTTGCCCTACACCCACGTCTTTGAAGGCGCATGGACCAAACTCTGCCTCACGTGTGGTGCCACGTTGGCGGTGAATCTCAGGCCGCAGGAAATCCTCACTTCCCTGCAGGAGGTGAGGCCCACGTGCATGTGTTCCGTGCCAAGATTCTGGGAAAAGCTTTACCTTGGAGTGATGGAGAAGGCGGAGAAAAGCAGTCTGCTGCAGCGCCGCCTTATAGCTGATGCCCTGGAAGTGGGGAGCATCTACTGGCGGCAGTACAAGTCGAAGTGCATCCCTGCGCCGCTGGCCCTGCGCCTAAAGCATGAGATGTACGAGCGTACGATCGTGAAACTGCTACGCAAGACATTGGGCTTCGACCGTCCGAATTTCTTCCCTGTGGCAGGAGCGGCTCTGTCGTCTTCCATCGAGACCTTCGGACATGCTGCCGGCTTCAACATCGTTGCCGGCTATGGATTGACAGAGACCTGCGCATCCGTATCGTTCGATATGCCAGGACAGCGTGTCACACCAGGTTCTATCGGACGTCCGCTGCCTGGGGTGGAAGTGAAGATCAGCGAGGAGGGGGAGATACTGGTGCGAGGAAAAAGTGTGATGCCGGGATATTACAACCGCGCCACCGAAACTCAGGCGGCTTTTACCGACGACGGATGGTTCCGCACAGGCGATGTGGGCTACATAAAGGACGGCGAACTGTACATCACCGAGCGCATCAAGGACCTCTTCAAGACATCCAACGGAAAATACATAGCACCACAGCTCATAGAAGGCAAACTGACCATCGACAAGCATTTTGAGCAGGCAGTGGTGATTGCCGACCAGCGGAAGTTCGTGGCAGCACTCATTGTCCCCAACTTCATTGCTCTTGAAGAATGGGCGGAAGGACAGGGCATCACGGGAATGTCGCGCGAGGAACTTTGCCGCGATGAGCGTGTCAGGAATTTCCTTTCCGACCGTATCGAGACATTGCAGCAAGACTTGGCACACTATGAAAAAATCAAACGCTTTACCTTGTTGCCGAAGCCTTTCACGATGGAGAACGGCGAACTGACCAATACGCTTAAAATCAAGCGCCGTGTGGTATATGCCAATTATGTCACAGTCATCGATGCCATGTATGCTGAATGACTTCATTGTGGGGAGCATCGTGGAAAATCGAAGAAACGAGCAATCGACGAAATGAGATAATATGATCACGCAAGAACAACAAAAAGCACTAATGGAGCGTGTGGAATCGCTGCACCACTACCTCGACATCGACACAAAAATCATGCAGCATGAGGAGGAGCAACTCCGTACGCAGGACCCTGAGTTCTGGAACGACCGTGAGCGTGCCGAAGAGCAGATGAAACTCGTGAAGGGATTGGAAAAATGGATCAACGGCTTTAAGGAAGTTAAGGGCCTTGCAGAGGAAGTGCAACTGGCACTGGAGTTCTTCCGCGATGAGATGGTGACGGAAGAGGAGGTGGATGAAGCCTATGCAAAAGCCATGGCCGCCATTGAGGCACTGGAACTGAAAAACATGCTGCGCGAGGAGGAGGATTCCATGGCATGCGTGCTGAAAATCAACTCTGGAGCAGGCGGCACCGAGGCACAGGACTGGGCACAGATGCTGATGCGTATGTATATACGGTATGCAGAGCAGCATGACTATAAGGTGACGATTGCCAATCTGATCGACGGCGATGAGGCCGGCATCAAGACCGTGACGATGGAAATCGAGGGAGATATGGCTTACGGCTATCTGAAGAGCGAAAATGGCGTACACCGACTGGTACGCGTCAGTCCCTACAATGCTCAGGGAAAACGCATGACATCGTTTGCCAGTGTGTTCGTCACACCGCTTGTGGACGATACCATTGAAGTGTACGTAGACCCTTCACGCATCAGTTGGGACACCTTCCGTTCGAGTGGTGCCGGAGGTCAGAACGTGAACAAGGTGGAGACGGGTGTCCGCTTGCGGTATCAGTATGTGGATCCTGAGACGGGTGAGGAGGAGGAAATCCTCATCGAGAACACCGAGAGCCGAAAACAGCTCCAGAATCGCGAAAATGCCATGCGCCTGTTGCGTTCCAATCTGTATGACCGCGAACTCAAGCGCAGGCAGGCGGCACAGGCAAAGATTGAAGCTGGCAAGAAAAAAATCGAATGGGGATCACAAATCCGTTCCTATGTCTTTGACGACCGCCGAGTGAAGGACCACCGCACGAACTATCAGACTTCTGATGTAGGAGGTGTGATGGACGGGAAAATCGACGGATTTATCAAAGCCTATTTGATGGAATTTGCCGGTACGGAAAATGCCGATTAGCGCATACCGCCACATTGCTCCCCCCCGGTTCTAATCCCCCCCCTTTAGAATAATTGTATAACAACCTTATAAATCATATCATATCATGTCAAGAAAAGCTCCTAAGAAATATGTACAGCAGTCCTCTACCCCAAAAGTGACGGCTGAAGAAGAGCGTCAGGCTCGTCGTGTCATCAACGGTATCGTCGTCGGACTGCTGGTCATCATGGTGGTCACCGTGCTGATTTACAAATTCCTTCTTGGATAAGCGGGGATGGCACTGGAAATAGAAAAGAAATTCCTCGTAAAGGGGGATTTCCGTTCCTTTTCCTCATCGAAGTCGCACATCGTGCAGGGGTATATCTGTTCGGCTTCCGGGCGGACCGTTCGTGTGCGTCTGTGCGATGAGGAATCTTTCCTGACCATCAAAGGGCCTTCCACGGATGATGGACTTTCACGGCACGAGTATGAATATGCCATCAGCCGAGAGGATGCCATAGGGCTATTGTCGCTCTGCGAAGGGGGAATCATCGACAAGACACGATGGTTCGTGCCCATGAACGATGGCCATACAGTTGAGGTTGACGAGTTTCATGGTGACAATGCTGGACTCGTCGTCGCAGAAGTGGAGCTGCAATCCACCGATGAGGCTTTCGCCAAGCCCGAATGGATGGGCGAGGAGGTGACGGGCGACCGCAGATACTACAATTCCCAACTGCGGGAAAAGCCTTTCTCCTTATGGGAAAAAGGATAGCGGATGCCCTGCCAAATCCTCGTCAGATTCCTAAATTATTCTAAGGGGTATTCTATAAATTAGCTTGAGGCGATTTTTTACCTATCGTGCAGTAGGTTTTTGTTTTTCAAGCACGCGCATAGCGGGCTATGTAAGTGCTTAAAAATCAAAAAGATACTGTGCGAGAGGTGGAAAAGCGACCAAGCAAACACCCTTTGAAAAAAAGATTATATACTAATTTATAGAACACCCCTAAATGCGTTTTATCATCATTCATACGTATTATCACCATTCATGCGTATAATCATCAATCCTCGATATGCCCACTTGCGTGAGTATCTGGAGCATATCAATGAGCACTTTGACCATGAGGGACATGAGATTCACCGCGACCGCAATGTCATTCGTACGCTTCAGGTGGATGGTCTGACACTCTGTGTCAAACGTTACGGACGGGCTTCTTTGCCAGCCCGTGTGGCTACACGTCTGCGCGTCAAGGCATCAAGGGCACGAAAGGCATACGTCAGTCCGCTGCTGCTCAAAGAGCGAGGGTTTGAGAGCCCGGAGCCTGTAGCATTCGTACGTTACAACAAGGGGCTGCTGGATTCCGTCAGTTATTTTGTCTGCCTCAAATCTTCCTACCGCTATTCCATGGCCGATATCATGAAGCTCGATGAGACAAGACGCCGGGAGGTGACGGAGGCTTTTGCCAAGTATTCCGCACATCTGCATCAGAACGGTTTTCTGCACCGTGATTTCTCTGCCGACAATATACTTTTTGATTTCGTCACCGACCGTTTGTCCACACGCATTCACTTTTCTTTGATCGACACCAACTCCATGCGTTGTGGCCGCAGTGTGGGGCTAAAGCGTGGCTGTACCAATTTTGCCCGTCTCATAGGCGACGATTCCTTCTTCAGGTATCTGGCAGCATGCTATGCAAAGGAGCGGGAGGCAGATGCCGAGGAATGCACCACGCTTATTCTGAAGGCGAGGGACGAATATCGGCAACGCACGGAAAAATAATGGAAAATTCGGGATAAATCCATGGTCATGCTTACGCTTAATTTTCATTATTTATAGGTGTGCCCCCTCCCGAAAATATCACCGGTCTCTGCAAAAGTCCGTAGACGGACATTTGTTTGCAGAGACCGGTGATAAATTTTATACAGGGAACTGTAGGCTTTTATGCCTCATGCTGGTCGTTGTCGCGACGGGGACGACGGGGACGGTCGCCATCGTGGAACGTACGGCGGGGACGCTCGGTGAAGCTTTCGCCATTTTCACGGCGGGGACGACGCGGACGCTCTTCCCAGCCTTCAGGCTTCTCCTCAAGAACACGGTGGGAGAGACGGAATTTTCCGGTCTTCTCGTCAATCTCAAGCAGCTTCACCTGAATATGGTCGCCTTCGGTGAGTCCCATCTCCTCGACGGTCTCCAGACGACGCCATGCCATTTCCGAGATGTGGAGCAGGCCTTCCTTGCCCGGCATGAACTCTACGAAGCAGCCGTAGGGCATGATGCTTACCACCTTGGCATCGTAGACCTCGCCCACCTCGGGGATGGCTACGATAGCACGAATCTTTGCCACGGCAGCATCAATGCTGGCCTTGTTGGGAGCCGACACCTGCACCTTGCCCACGCCATCCTCTTCATCGATGGTGATGGTGGCACCAGTGTCTTCCTGCATACCCTGGATGATTTTTCCACCCGGGCCAATGACGGCACCGATAAATTCCTTGGGAATCTCGAAAGCGACGATACGGGGAACCTGAGGCTTGAAATCGGCACGGGGAGCATCAAGGGTCTTCATCATTTCGCCAAGGATATGCTCGCGTCCTGCCTTTGCCTGCATGAGTGCTTTCTCCAGGATTTCGTAGGAGAGTCCGTCGCATTTGATATCCATTTGGGTGGCGGTAAGGCCCTTGAGGGTGCCGGTAGTCTTGAAGTCCATATCGCCCAGGTGATCCTCATCGCCGAGAATATCGGAAAGTACGGCATACTTGTCTTCTCCGGGATTCTTGATCAGTCCCATGGCAATTCCGCTGACGGGTGCCTTGAGGGGTACGCCGGCATCCATCAGTGAGAGGCATCCGGCGCAGACGGTGGCCATAGAACTTGAGCCGTTGCTTTCAAGAATATCGCTGACTACACGTACGGTATAGGGGAAATCGGCAGGAATCTGGCCCTTCAGACCACGCCATGCCAGATGTCCGTGACCAATCTCACGGCGTCCTACGCCACGCTGTGCCTTTGCCTCGCCCGTAGAGAAGGGCGGGAAGTTGTAGTGGAGCAGGAACTTCTGGTAACTCTTGTCGAGCACATCGTCAATCATCTTCTCGTCGAGTTTTGTACCGAGTGTGGTGGTGGAAAGGCTCTGCGTCTCGCCACGTGTGAAGATGGCGGAACCGTGAGGCATGGGGAGCGGACTTACCTCGCACCAGATAGGACGGATGTCGGTAGTGTGGCGACCGTCAAGGCGTATGCCCTCATCGAGGATGCAACGGCGCATGGCATCCTTCTCCACATCATGATAGTAGCGGTCGATGAGTGTGTTCTTCTCTTCCAGTTCTTCGGGTGTAAGTTCAGTGTGTGCAGCGGCATACTGCTCCTTGAAATTTTCGCGTATAGCCTCGAAAGCATCCATGCGGGCATGTTTCTCCAGGCCTTGGCGCGTGACATCATAAGCAGGCTGATAGCAAGCCTCGCGGACAGCAACACGAAGTTCCTCATCGTTCACTTCATGGCAGTACTCGCGCTTCACATCGGTACCCAGTTCCTTGGCGAGTTCAACCTGCAGGCGACACATGGGCTTAATGGCATCGTGTGCGGCCTTCAGGGCTTCGAGGAGTGCGCTTTCAGGCACTTCCTTCATTTCGCCTTCCACCATCATGATGTTTTCCTCGGTGGCAGCTACCATCAAGTCCATGTCGGCATTCTTGAGCTGGTCGAAGGTGGGATTGATGACGTATTCACCATCAATGCGTGCTACGCGAACTTCGGAGATGGGAGCTTCAAAGGGAATGTCGGAGCAGGCAAGGGCTGCAGAAGCGGCAAACCCGGCCAAAGCATCAGGCATATCCACGCCATCGGCACTGAAAAGGATGATATTTACGTAAACCTCAGCATGATAGTCGCTGGGGAAGAGGGGGCGCAGAGCGCGGTCGACGAGACGTGAAGTGAGAATCTCGTAATCTCCGGCGCGGCCTTCACGCTTTGTGAAGCCTCCGGGGAAGCGTCCTGCGGCAGAATACTTCTCTTTGTAGTCGCATTGTAGGGGCATGAAGTCGGTGCCGGGGGCAGCGTCTTTGGCACCGCAGACGGTGGCAAGCAGCATCGTATTGTTCATGCGGAGCATAACGGCTCCATCGGCCTGCTTTGCCAGTTTGCCGGTCTCGATGCTGATGGTGCGTCCGTCAGGCAGGGAGACAGTCTTTGTGATAACGTTCATCGAAAATAGGTATTATTGAATTACTGTGTACGCGGCAGGATGAATCAAAAGGGGAATATGCGGGTGAAAGTGAGATGAATCACGGAAAATGAATACCGCGAAAAATCGAGCAAAGTTATGAAAAACTTCTGGATTATGAGAATTTTACCGTAAATAATCGATTAAAAGTGCAGATATTCCTTTCCGAATGCTATTTAACCCGAAGTCTTCCGGGCAAATTTCCTGTTGATAAAGCCAAAGCACCTCATCGGCATCATCACCGGGAGCTGCCAGTTCGGGGGTGTCGGTAGTGACTTCAAAGAAGGCATCTATGGTGGGGACGGTGAAGCCGCTGAAGACGTATTCGTTGGGGAGGGAAAAGAGCAGAGGGCCGATGTGTCCCTCAATGCCCAGTTCCTCGCGTACCTCCCTCAGGCACCCTTCGGTGAGCGTTTCGCCGGGGTCGACGAATCCTCCAGGCAAGTCGAGCGTACCGCGTGCGGGCTCTTTGGCACGGCGCACGACCAGCAGGCGGCCCTCGGCATCGCGGATAACAGCGACGGTGGAGGCAGAGGCATTAAGATAGAAGGTGAAGCCACAGTTGGTGCATCGCTTGGAGCGGGCATCGTGAGGCTGGAAGTCCGCAGCGCCGCAGGCAGGGCAAAAGCGGAATCGGGAAAGGAGATGTGGCATGGTAGTTCTTGCGTACGTATGGTTGTTGGACTTCTTCCTGAAAAAGAAATGCTGATGCAGTGCTGCCCGGAAGGCTGCAATATCAGTTCGCACAGGCCGAAAGCCTTTAGAGACCTTTAGAGATCAGATTGCCCGGAAAGCCGCAGGTACTTTTGCAGGACTAAAAGCTGGATGATGTGCTCGCGCTTCTCATCCTTGAATTGGCTGATGTATTCGTGGGCATGGGCTATGATGGCCTTTGCCTCGTCGGGGTGCTGGATATAGTAATTGATCTTTTCTTCCAAATCGGAGAAATCCTCTTTGACTTCCACATAATGATAGCCGGCTTTCAGTGTCCCCTCCATAAACCATGTCTCGCAGGTGGGGCGTGTCATGACGGCAAGGGAGTTTGACGACATGACCCATTTGAGGTTGGATGCTACGTCATTGCCCTCCAGAGCCATGATGAACTTGTAGTCGAGATGCTCTCTGATGGTTTTCTTCGGACGTTGCCATTCCTCCGGCACATTGTCGCAATGTTCCACCACTCCGCAGTCGAAAAGGGGATGATGGAAGAATTTCTGGAGAAATCTTGTCCTGACACGGCTGGACCGGATTTTACCCCGGAAGATGACCTTATTCTGCTTGTCGCAGAAATCCTTATGGTCGTCGACAAAGATGAAATGGCGCAGGCGGTCGAGTTTAAGCAGAACGGAATTCGTATTGTCCTCACCGAGCATTCTGCTTTTGACTATGCAGGGATGGGAAGGCGTGAAATAGACATCGCCAGGACAGAAATCCCAGCGCAGTTGGGGGGGGTACCACCGTGTCACATCGAGTTGGTCGAGGTAGTAGGCCGAATGAAACATCTTGCGGTTGAACCCGGAGAGCTGCCCTCTATAGTGCAGCCATCCAAAGCCTTTAGTCTGTTCATCGTCGGCAGGGAGTGTAAAGGGAAGGGTCAGACGATTGTAATAGTTCACACGGCTAAGAATATAGGCATAGTCAGCACGATGCCGTACTTTCTCCAGGACGTGGGCAAGCCTTCTCCTGAAGAAAGCGTTCGGAAGGGTGCTTTTCAGATAACCTTGTGTGAAGAATTTCAATTTGCTGGGCTTCCCACTGTTGATTTTGTACAGTAAGGAATCTCGCATGATGGTTTTTGTGGTTGTGAGTTTTTATCCTGATTTTTTCTTGCATTGGAGCAGCGGGCGGGGAAGCCAAGGCCCAGCTTGGACTTTCCCGAGTCGTGACAAAGCAAGGCAATGCCAGGCTTTTGCGCTTATAGCGTAGAGCGACCGCTGAGGCCAGGAAATGAAGGCCAAGGTCAGGACGACTACAGGCACTTCAATGGACAGGAAGTCAAGGTTAAGGTCAAAACTGTTATTGGTAGACGAGCGTGAAGAGCCGTTCGCGAGCATAAACTTCAGCAGCAAGTTGCTGAAGGCTTTCGGCAGTGACGGCACGTATGGCATCGGCAATGCTGCGTGTGTCACGCACGATGTGATAGTGTGCGAAATCCTTGCCCAGTGCCAAAGCGTGGCTTTCGGCGTTGGCATCGGCAATGCGAAGCTGCCCGATGAGCTGCGTCTGGGCACTGGCAAGCTGGCGTGGGGTGAGCGGAACGTCGATAAAATGCTGCAACTCCTTTTGAACCAGACGCAGGCAGCGTTCCACATCGTGAGCGTCGCAACCGAAATAGACACACCAGAATCCGGCATCGACATAAGTGGTCAGATAGGAGTCTACGGTATAGACCAATCCTGAATGCTCGCGGAGCGACATGTTCAGACGTGAGTTCATGGCCGGACCTCCCAGGATGTTGTTCAGCAGTGCCAGCGCATATCGGCGTTCGTCGTAACCTCCGAAGGTGGGAGCGCCGACAATGACATGTGCCTGATGCGTGCCTTTCTCTATGACCTTCTTTGACGGTGCTGCAGCAACAGGCATGGCAGCGGGCCGTAGTGGAACGGTTTGACCTTGCGTGGAAGCAGATGAAGTGAGACGTTCCAGAAGGGATGTGATACGGCTCCATTTCAGATTGCCGGTGACATAAAAGACGGCATTCTGCGGAGTATACCATTGGCGTACGAATCGAAGGGCATCGGCTGTGGTGTATTGGCGAAGGCGTTCGGCACGCCCCAGAATGTCGCGTCCCAAAGGGTCGCCTGCAAAAATCATCGCCTCGAAATCGTCGAAAATCAATTCTGCAGGCGAGTCAAGATAACTCTCGATTTCATCGCAGATGACTTCCACCTCCTTGTCGATTTCGTGCTGGGCATAGATACTATGGAAAACGAGGTCGGAGAGAATATCCGCTGCATTGGGGAAATGCTCTTTCAGGATGGTGGCATAGTACACGGTCTCTTGCTTATTGGTGAAAGCGTTGAGGTCGCCGCCCAGACGCTCCAGGCTGTTGTTGATGTGGAAACTACGCCTGCGCTGCGTACCTTTAAAACTGGTATGCTCTATGAAATGGGCCATGCCCGAATCGTCGGGGGCCTCGTTGCGCGTTCCTGCCTGAATGACGTAGCCACAATGAATGACGTCGGACGGTGTAGGCTGGAAAATGACGCGAAGGCCATTGGGAAGAGTGGTGGTGGGCATTGTTGTCTTGTTGGCGTGGTGATTGGAGATATTGGAAGTGCCGTGCCCGGACGTTTTTTTTCTGAGCGTGCCGGAGGAGGCTATGCTTTTCTGAAGCGACGGCCGATGACGGGAAGGCTGCTCAGAGGAAAGTCGAGGCGGACGATGAGGGCGATGAAGAGGAGGATGAGGGCGGTGTTCATGGTCAGCCGCAGAAGAAGGGAGGGGATATGGGTTTCGTTGAAGCGCATCGCCACGAACATCAGGGCAGCGACGAGTGTATAAAGGCCGATGCGACGCAGGGGATAGCGGATGGGGAAGTAGTGCTGTCCTACGAAATAGCTGAGCAATGTGGCTGTGCCATAGCCTGCCACTCCCGCCCATGCACATGCCGTATAGCTGTATTGAGGAATGAAGATGATGTTGATGGCAACGAGTACGATACAGCCGATACCTGAGAACCAAGCTCCCCAGATGGTGCGGTCGGTGAGTTTGTACCAGAAAGAAAGGTTGAAATAGACGCCCATAAGGATTTCCGCCACCATTACGACAGGCACTACACGAAGCGAAGGCCAATAACTCCTGCCGATGAGATGCTTGATGATGTCCATATAGCCCACTACGCAGAGGAAAGCCAGAAAGGTGAAGATGAGGAAGAATTTCATGGCAGTGGCATAGGTCTGGCGGTTGTCGCTCTCCTCGCCATTACGGCGTGTGGCGAAGACGAAGGGCTCGTAGGCATAGCGGAAGGCCTGCGTAATCATGGCCATAATCATGGCAATCTTTACCCCTGCACCGTAGATGCCCAACTGCACCTCGCCCTCCTTGCCTGGCATGACGTGCTTGAAAATCATCTTGTCGGCAGTCTGGTTGAGGATGCCTGCTATGCCGAGCACGAGGATGGGCCAGGCATAGGACAGCATGCGGCGTAGCAGGGCAAAGTCGATGCGCCAGCGTAGGCAGAAAAGCTCATGCCAGAAGCCAAGGGTAATGATGGAGGTGCAGAAGAGATTGATGTAGAAGATATGCCCTACCTCAATCTGCCAGCCAGGAATGACGGCGGGGAAGACGAGGAAGAACAGGAGGTTCAGCCCGATGTTGAGCAGAATGAACCCTAATTTCAGTGCGGCAAACTTGATGGGGCGCTTCTGATAGCGCAGATAGCAGAAGGGGATGGCCTGAAAGGCATCGAGTGCTACGACGACAGCCATCGACAGCACGTATTCCGGATGGCTGGCATAGCCCATGGCAGTGCTGATGGAGGGCAGCGCCAGCGCAATGCTCCCCACGAAGACCAGCCCTAAGGCACCCACTGCCATGAGGGCTGTGGTGTAGACACGTGTGGGATCGGGCTCGTCATCACGGTTGATGAAACGGAACAGTGTGGTCTCCATGCCGAAGGTAAGCATGACGAAAAAGAAAGCCGTATAGCTGTAGATTTCCGTGACCACGCCGTATCCACCGCTTGCAGCGGAGATTTTCGCAGTGTAGAGCGGTACGAGCAGATAATTCAGGAAGCGGCCGACGATGCTGCTCAGTCCGTAGATGGCCGTGTCTTTGGCGAGCGACTTCAAGGATGCCATATGGGGGGCTATAAATTAGTATATAATCTTTTTTTCAAGGGGTGTCTGCTTGGCTAGTTTATAGAACACCCCATGTCAGATAGCGTGTGGGGGAAATGAGTAGGGATGGTATGAATAGGTGCAGCATGGATGGAGGGACGACGCGCGACCATAGCAAAAGAGAGTGAAAGAGCCGATTGTGTGGAACTCTTTCACTCTCTTTTTCTCTCTTCTGCATGGAAAAGAGTTGGACCAACGGGACTCGAACCCATAATGACAGAACCAAAACCTGTAGTGTTACCATTACACCATGGTCCAATGCACCTGCAAAATTAAGGGGTCTTTGGTTAAGGGCAAAATTTTTTTTCTCCTTTTTTCGCAAAAAACGACAAAACGGTGTGTTATGCACATCCGATATGGCAGAGGCAGGGAAGTTTTCTGCAAAAAGGTGGTCCGGCATGGCGTAATGAGGATATGCGCTTCATGCCGTATTCACGGCAGAATACGTTGGGGGGCTGCTGTGTGTGTGCTATAAAATTTGTGTACGTCCCCCCCCGTTTACGGCTTTCCCCCGTTTATAGCATTCCCTGTTCCTTCAAAGCCTCAACGAGCATTTCCAACTCCTCGTACCATTCCTTTCCGAAGCGGCGGATGAGCGGGTCTTTGAGAAAACGGTAGACAGGCATTTGCAACTCCCGGCCTTTCTTCACGGCACACTCGCAGACTTTCCAACGATGATAGTTGAGGGCGATGGTGCCATTGCTCAGACGTTTCTCCCGGATGGGATAGAGATAGCAACTGATGGGTTTTGGCCATGAGGTGCGCCCTTCGCGAAAGGCTTTCTCCGTAGCGCAAAGGCAACAATGGTGTACAGTGCCGGCGGGAGTGTCGATGTCGCCATAGCAGGTGAAAACGCAATCCTTGCCATTGACGATGGTGGTGACCAAATCGCCTTCGGGGTCGATGGTGGAGACGCCTTCACGATTGATGACGGCACGGGCTTTTGGGGAAAGGTCATCCCAGACCTCGGCCAGCACCTCTTCCAGTTTGTCAATCTCTTCCATGGTGATGGGGGCTCCTGCTTCGCCCTCAACACAGCATTCTCCACCGCAGGCCTCAAGGTCGCAGCAGAAGTGTTCGGTAAGGATATCGGGCGAGAGCAGGACTTCGCCCACTTGAAGTATGGGTAACATGTCGGAATCGGTTTGTCTGTCTGGCAGGGTGATACCTGATTTTTTTCGGCTTTGCCTCTGCTCATCCGGCTTAACGAACAGGCTCTTTGAGTTCGTCGATGGTTTTCCAGTCTTTGTAGTAATAGGTTTCTGTCACTTCCAGTTCGTCGTCGAAAAGATAGTCGGAGAAATCTTCCAGCGTCATTTGTTTGCTATACGAGAAGTCGTAAGCCGTCTGGTCAAGGTTGTAAATCATGAAGGCACCATATTTCCCCGTACGGAGGTTTTTGATGTTTTTCTTGTTGTAGTAGCCGTTGATGTTCACGCTGTAGCATCCGATCTGACGGTCGTCCACACCGGGATATTGTGTTTTGAAGCCTGCGGCGCTTTGGTTGTAGTCCGTCAGTACGTAGTCCACGTAGTCGCCTGGTTTTTTCCCGTCGATGCTGACCGCCATATTGTAATATCCGTATTTGTAGAGCACCAGCCATTTGTCGCCAATGGCTTGTTTCGTCTCATAGGCAAGGCGGCTGGCAGCCTCATAACTTGGGCTGGCAAGGAATCCCTGATAGCCCTGGCCCGACAACCCCTTGTTGTATTCCGAATACTCATCGTCGAAGAACACGCCGTCGAGGTCGTATTTGTCGAGTGTGTCGGCAATGGCCTGGGCAAAGAGTTTGGCACGCTGCTCGTCAAGGTTGGCAAGGCCGGAACCATCGTGGTTGCCAAGCAGGGAGAGCAGTACCTTTATACCACGCTCCTTGAGCGGCTTGATATAGTGCTCCCAGTTGTTCAGGACAGGCTGTACATTCTCGTTGTTGTGGATATAGACCACGTCTTCCTTCTTGCTGAAATTGATGTTCGAGGAGAAGAGGATGACGGCATCAAACAAATTCTTGTTGGATTTCCTGAGGTGGAAATTGAGATGCTGCAGCGGGTTTGTATTGTTGACCTCAATGCACGAGAACACTACTTGTGCCGGCACTCCGTCAGCGTATTTTGTACAGGTGTCCACAGGGCGGTCGCTGAAATGGATGCCCGCCACATTGTCAGTGGTGATGCGAAGCGGCTCTTCGCCCGCTTTGTGTATGCTTACCGTGCTTCCTGTGGCTTCATGCTCGAAGGCGATATCCTCAAGTTCATCGGCAGAATAGGAGGAAAGAATGCCGGAATGATATACATCGACGCTTTGGGCTGAGGCGAGACTGCATGTCAGAATGGTGGAGATAATGGCAAGGATGCGTTTCATGGCACTAAGGCTGTAAAAAATGAAGGCTATGAAAAAAAGTGAGTTGTAAAGGGTGTTCTCCATCTCGCTTGGATGATGCCGAGGCACCGATGGAGCAACGGGAAGAGAAGAGAAAAGCACCCCTAAAAAATCTGAGGACACCGGTGTCCATTCGTGCAGGAATGATCCTCATGCGGAATATGTCATCCGGCGGTCACCACTGTATGGGAGTTTTGCCTTGCTTCGCCAGATAATCGTTAGTCAGGGAGAAATGGTGATTGCCAAAGAAACCGCGATATGCGCTAAGAGGTGACGGATGTGCGGACTGCAACACGAGATGCCTGCTCCGGTCGATGACGGCACCTTTACGCTGGGCATAACTTCCCCACAGGATGAAAACCAGCCCGGTGCGTTGTGTGGCCAAATGTTGTATGACGGCATCAGTAAACTCCTCCCATCCCTGCCGCTGATGGCTTCCTGCCAGATGCTCTCTGACGGTAAGGGTGGCATTCAGCAGCAGTACGCCCTGAGCCGCCCAGCGGCGAAGGCTGCCATTGGGAGGCGGCGGAGTACCCAGGTCATCCTGTATCTCCTTGAAGATATTGACAAGCGAGGGGGGAGGTGGCACTCCTTCTGCTACAGAGAAGCAAAGTCCTTCTGCCTGTCCTCGTTCATGATAGGGATCCTGCCCTATGATGACCACCTTGACAGCATCGAAGGGGCAGAGGTCGAAGGCCGCGAAGATTTGTTTGCCTGGAGGATAGCAAGTGACGCTGCTGTATTCCTGGCGCACGAAATTTGCGAGTTGTGTGAAGTATGGCTTCCGGAACTCTTCGGCGAGCACTTGTGCCCAGGATGCTTCTATTCTTACCATTTGAATCGTATGGGGAGGGGGGAAGGATAATGGATAAAAGGGATGTTCTATAAATTAGTTTTTTATTCAATTAGGAAGTGTTCTTATGCTTGGCTTCGCCTTGCTCCTTGGCTGTCGCCTTCCTC
>CAMGOT010000010.1 GCA_946060685.1 uncultured Bacteroidales bacterium | reverse complement strand
AACCTACAGTTCGCCCAACGAGGGAATGCTCCGCGTGAGGGAATGGTTGCCCGACGTTGTGTTGCTCGACATCGAGATGAGCGGAGTGTCAGGTCTCGAACTGGCCCACCAGATTCCGCCAGGATGCTGCCTGATATTCACCACGGCCTATGCCCAATATTCCATCGACGGTTTTGATGTCTGTGCAGTGGACTTCCTGCACAAGCCCTTCTTCTACGAACGCTTCAACCGTGCCATGCAGAAAGCGGAGCAATGGCTGAGGATGAACGATCTGCTCCGGCTTTCCGAATCAAAGGAACGACAGCTGAAAGTGAAGTCGGACTATAAGACGGTCAGCGTGAGCGTAGACACCATATTATATATGGAGTCGATTGACAATTACGTGAAATTTCATTTGGCCGACGACACCTCGTTGCTCTCCAAAGTGGCACTCACCGCCATCGAAGAGCAGTTGCCACGGGGAGAATTTCTGCGCATCCACCGGTCATTTGTCGTGGCCAGAAAGCGCATCGAACGCTTCACGCGCTCTGAAATCATTCTTGCCAAAGGCACCAAACGCTTGCCCATCGGCAAAAAATATGCGGAGGAAGTGATGGAAAAACTGTCGTCCTGAAGTGGCAGACGATTGCAAAACGCCAGTTTTTCCGTCTTTCATGATGGCGCGTTGCTGAAAAGGTGTTATCTTTGCCCATCGAAAACGCGACTGCCCTGCAGTGCTGCAAGGACAGTCGCGATGTTTTCTTCTCCACTCCTTTCGATTACCTTTTTCATCATCATGACTCCTTTTCTGAAATACGTAGCCGACGACCTCTACCGAAAGACTCAGGGCGACCTGAGCCGCACGCTGATTGTGTTTCCCAGCAAGCGCGCCGGACTCTATGTGAATGAATACCTGCTCGACCTCGCCGGCGAGAGTCCGCTGTGGGCACCACGCTATACCACCATCAGCGAACTCTTTGCGGACTTTGCCCCGGACACCGCTGTAGCCGACCGTATTGATGCAGCACTCACCATCGTGGAACTGTTTCAGGAACTGACGCAGCAGCCCGTTTCGGTCGACTGGTTCTACGGATGGGCAGAGCGCATACTCGACGATTTCGAGGATGTCGACAAGAATATGGTCAATGCTCAGGCCCTGTTTCAGAATGTGGCCGACATCAAGGAAATCGAGCAGATGGACTTTCTCACCGAGAGCCAGCAGCAGGTACTGGAACATTTCTTCAAGGAATTCGACCCCAACCGCAAAGGTCTGCTCAGAGAGCGCTACCAACAGTTATGGTGCGTCATGAAGGAGCTCTACGAGCAGCTGAACGGGCGTCTCGCTGCGAAGGGACAAGCCTACGAGGGAGCACTCTATCGCAAGGTGGTGGAACGCCTGAAGTGCGGAACGCTGTCGCTCGACGAGAGTGTGGACCATTATGCCTTCGTAGGATTCAATCTCCTCGACAAGGTGGAGCGTGCGCTCTTTGCAAAGATACGCGAGGAGGGACGCGCATGGTTCTACTGGGACTACGATGTCTACTATCATCATCAGGATTCACCGGAAGCGATGCGGGGCTATGAGGCAGGAATGTTCCTGCGCGAGAATCTGGCAAGTTTTCCCAACGAACTGCCGGAAGAATGCTTTGACAATTTGCTCTGCCCGAAGGAAATCGTGATGGCAGCGGCATCCACAGAGGCCATACAGGCGCAATATGTGGCACCATGGCTGGAAAAGAACCTGACGGCCGACAAGCGGCACACGGCGGTGGTGCTCTGCAACGAGGCCTTGCTGCAACCCGTACTGCATGCCTTGCCAACGGAAATCGGAGAGGTGAACATCACGAAAGGCTTTCCACTGGCACATACAGAGGTGGTGACCTTCGTGGAGCGCGAACTGGCACGCTGGGAACGGGAAAAGACTACACTGGGCATAGCCGACCTCCTGCAACGCCTTCTGGAAAAGGTCAGGGGACAGGCGCATGAGTTCATCGTCCGCGAAGACTTCTCTGAAGAGCGGTTTGAAGATGTGCTGCAGAGCGAGGCATACTATCAGATGACAACGCTCCTGGAACGCTTCGCCCAAGTCCTGACGGAACATCTGCAGCGGCTTCAGGGCGACTTCACCATCGTCACCTTGCGGCGCCTGGTGCGACAGATGGTGCGCACATCCACCATCCCCTTCAGCGGAGAGCCGGTAGTGGGACTACAGGTGATGGGTGTCCTGGAGACACGGTGCCTGGACTTTGAGCATGTCATACTGCTCTCTGCCAATGATGGCGTACTCCCCAAGAAGGCCGACTACACTTCGTTTGTGCCCTATATGCTGCGGCGGGCGTTTGGCATGACGGTGCCGGAACGTCAAACGGCGGTCTTTGCCTACTATTTCTATCGGCTCATACAGCGTGCTTCACACGTGACGATGACCTACAACACGGCATCAGGAACATCAGGACCGGGAGAAATGTCGAGATTCATGACGCAGATGCTCGTGGAATGGCCCTACCGTGTGAGCCACCTGACACTGAACAGCAGGCAGTCGCCCGCCCTCCACAGACCGGAAAACCAAGACAAGCCTAAGGATTTGGCGGAGCGGCTGGTGCATGAGCGGTATGGCATGATTTCTTTCTCACCGTCGGCCATCAACACCTATCTGAACTGCCAACTCCGCTTCTGGTACCGCTACGTGAGGGGCATTGAGGAGCCACAGCCTGACCCCGACGAAATCCAGCCCAATGTGCTGGGAAGCATCTTCCATAAAGCAGCGGAATTCATCTATAAGCCTGAACACCAGGGCACACCGAGGACGGTGGGCAAGGAGGGACTGGAATATCTCCTGCACCCTGCTGAACGCATACGCCATATCATACGCAGGGCTTTTGAGGAGGAGAACACGAACTTCCGCTTGCTACAAAGCCGGGTGGTGGAGATGTTTCTGAAGAGTCTGCTGAAATACGACTGCGCGCATACACCTTTCCGCATCATCGACACGGAGAAGGCTGTGGGAAGCATCTTTGAGGTCAGAGATGGAAAGGGGGGAAGGGTAAAGGTGCGTATCGGCGGTATCATCGATCGTCTGGACGATATGGGCGAGGGGAACGAGGCTGCAGGCAGCGTACTGCGCATCGTGGACTACAAAACGGGAGGCAGGGAAGAATCCGCCACATCTATCGACGACCTCTTCCTGCAAGGCAACAACAAGCACTATATGCTGCAGACCTTCATCTACAGTCTGATTATGCTGCGCGACTATGGGGTGACAAAGCCTGTCGTACCCACCCTGTTCTTCGTCAACCATTCGGCACGCAAAGGCTACTCGCCCTTGCTGATGATGGGAAAGGGCAAGGACAAGCTCCCCGTAAAGGATTTCAGCGTCTATCGCGAAGAGTTCGAGGAGCGTCTGCTGGCTCTGCTTGCTGAAATCCTCAACCCCGACATCCCCTTCCGGGTACCGGAGAACGACAAGCCATGCCGCTCCTGTCCTTACTACTCCTTATGTTTCAGATAACACTGGCGATAAGAAATGAAAAATGAAAAATGAGAAATGAGGAATGGGAAGAAACCACATGGTCAATTCCTCATTCCTCATTTCTCATTTCTCATTCCTAATTTCTAATTCCTCATTCCTCATTTTATCGTAGTGCTTCCGGCATCGCGGATAGCCTGCTTCATCTCCTGCACAGTGAGGTCGAGGTCGAAAGTTCGGCCGGTCGTCGCACCCACATATCTGTAGCGCATAGCGCAACCATTGGCAGTAAGCGTGCGGAGCATGTTCACATTGGCAGGAGCAGCCAGTGCAGAAAGCACCTCAGCCTTCACCTGTGCGCTGTTGGCTTCAAGGATATCGATGCGGATAGCATTTTCATCGGCATCATATCTCCACGTCACGATGTCGGTGCCGTTCTCTTGCGTCAGGGTGACCTCCGTACAGGTGAGAGGTCCCTGCTCCAATGGCAACTGCTGCTGCTGTGACGACACGAATCGCAGCAGGTCCTGCCGCTGCAGTTCTTCCATCGAGCGTTCCTGCGAACTGACGATACCTGCCACCTGCTCCGCACTGATTTCCACACGCTGCTCCTTGCCCGACGGCTGCTGTAAGATAGTGAGCGTCAATGCACGCTTATTGGCTGCGATGAGCGCAAAGAGCGCGCGGAGATTTTCATCCTGGCGGGTAGCCATCGTAAAGGTGTTGACCAGATCGTCCTTCATCTGGGCGACATGCAGACTGTCAATCTGCCTGACCATCCGGCTTTCATCGAGCGTGACACGAATATCCACAGCCTTCTTCCCTCCGTCATCCACCGTCGAAAAACCGTTGAGGGTAGCGCCATCGGCAATGGCTTGCGGAAATTGCTTGTTCACCGCCTCAATCGCCGCCTCCAGCTGGCGTGCCTCATTCTTGCAGCCACCGAGGCACAGAAGGCCGCAGCCCATCAGGACTGCGGCCAACATGATATACTGAATCTTATTCCTCATCCTTCACAGCAAGTTCTGCAACGAGCTTCTGCTGGATTTCTCCAGGCACGAGTTCGAAGCTGGCGAACTTCATGATGAAACTTGCGCGTCCGCCGGTGAGGCTGCTGAGAGCGGTGGAATAGGTACTCATTTCCTTGAGAGGCACCTTTGCCGTCAATTTCTCATAGCCGTTCTCCGACTGCATGCCGACAATCATACCGCGGCGTCCCTGGAGATCGCTCATCACATCGCCCATCTTGTCGCTGGGCACAAAGACCTCAACGTCATAAATCGGTTCGAGAATCTTCGGAGCGGCCTCACGGAAAGCCTGGCTGAAGGCGTTGCGGCCGGCGAGCATGAACGACAGTTCATTGGAGTCCACGGGGTGCATCTTTCCGTCATAGACAATGACACGCACGTCGCGGGCATAACTGCCGGTAAGCGGACCCTGCTCCATACGGCTCATCACGCCTTTCAGGATAGCAGGCATGAAACGCGTGTCGATGGCACCACCCACAACGCTGTTGATGAACACCAGCTTGCCGCCCCACTCCAGGTCGACTTCTTCCTTGCTCTTGATATTGACGCGGATTTCCTGATTGCCAAACTTGAAGACGGTGGGATCGGGCATACCGTCATAGTAGGGCTCCACGATGAGGTGAACTTCGCCGAACTGTCCGGCACCACCCGACTGCTTCTTGTGGCGATAGTCGGCACGTGCAGCACGCGTGATGGTCTCACGATAAGGTATGCGCTGCTCATAGAATTCTACCTGAATCTTGTCGATATTCTCCAGGCGCCATTTCAGCGTGCGAAGGTGGAACTCACCCTGGCCATGCACGAGAATCTGACGCAATTCCTTCGACTGCTCCACTACCCATGTGGGATCTTCCTGGCGCATGCGGGTCAAAGCCACCATCATCTTCTCGGTCTCACCCTCATTGACGGCACGGATGGCACGGGTATACTTGGCATTGGGGTATTTGATGAAATTGAAGCGGTTCTCGCAGTCCTTGGAATTGAGGGTGTTGCCTGTGCGCACATCCTTCAATTTGACGGTACAGCCGATATCTCCGGCCGAAAGCTGCGCCACCTTCTCACGCTGTGCGCCAGAGCAGACAAAGATCTGTGCCATACGCTCCTTCGAACCGCGGTCGGCATTTGTCAGTTCGTCGCCCTCATGCAGAATTCCGCTCATCACCTTGAAGTACTGCACCTCACCGATGTGCGGCTCCACACCCGTCTTGAAGAAATATACACTGGTAGGACCGTCCTCCACGGGAGGCACCTCCACACCGCGCGTGTTGTGAACCTTCGGCATCTCGTCCACAAAGGGAACCACATTGCCCAGGAACTCCATCAGACGGCCTACGCCCATATCCTTGCCGGCGCAGACGCAGAACACGGGGAAGATGCTACGGGTGACCATACCCTTGCGGATTCCTTCACGCATCTCATCCTCCGTCAGGTGTTCCGTCTCGAAGAATTTCTCCATCAGGTTCTCGTCGTTCTCGGCCGCAGCCTCCACGAGGGCTTTGTGCATCTCTTCTGCCTTGTCGAACTCGCTGGCAGGAATATCCTCTACAGTATAGTCGCCACCGTCGGGACCCCACGTCAGCTTCTTCATCAGAATCACGTCGATAATGCTGTTGAAGTTGGGGCCCGTCTCCATGGGATACTGTACGGGTACCACCTTCGAGCCGTAGATAGTCTGAAGGTCATCAAGCACCTGGTCATAGTCACAGTTCTCCGAGTCAAGCTGATTGACGAGGAAGATGACGGGCTTGCCAAGTTTCTCCGTATAGCGGAAATGGTTCTGGGTGCCTACTTCAGGGCCAAAATTGCCGTTGAGCAGCAGCACAGCAGTATCAGTGACATTAAGGGCGGTGATAGCCGAACCGACGAAATCGTCAGAACCCGGGCAATCGATAATATTGAGTTTCTTGCCTTTCCATTCTACATGAAACGCCGTAGAGAACACGCTGTAGCCATATTCCTGCTCCACAGGGAAATAGTCGGAAACGGTGTTCTTCATCGTGATGCGTCCGCGACGCTTGATGGCGCCTGCGTGGAAAAGGAGGGTTTCGGTCAAGGTTGTCTTGCCGGAACCATCGTTGCCAAGAAGTGCAATGTTCTTGATGTCGTGAGAATTGTAGACTTTCATGGTTTTTTATATAGAGTATTAGATATTTTTCTGCAACGGAATATATGCCGCCTTTGCGCTGGACCTCAGCCACCTTGCGCCCGGCTTCAGGAATACCCCTGTGCCAATCAGAGGATTCTCGCGCCCCACGTGTGTGTCTTCCACGTGTGTTCTTCCACGTGTGCGTCTTCCACGTGTGCGTCAGATATAGCACACATGAGATTTTACACGAAAAAATCGGGTGCAATTTAGAGAGTATTTTAGAAACAGCCAAATTTTTTCGAGGTTTTTCTAAAAAAATGAAGCTCAACTTGATAAATATGCTATTTTTCAGGGGGACTTACAATGGTGACATTACCTTAATATTCACTTTCTACAGGTATAGCAGTCCATCCCACCTCTGCTTCCCCCGTCAGGACGATAAAGCAAAAGTATGCCGGGGCCATACCCAAACCCCTTCGCTCCACACCCTCAACAAAGCAACGTACTCATGGGGCAGCAAGAAGAATAGACGAAATATACCGGAACTAGAAGACTAAACGGGAAGAACGCGGAAAATTCCGAGAGCAAGAGGTCAAGAGGCACTTTTTGCATGTAGTGTTGGAGCAAACGAGTATCATGATGCTGACATAAATTCCTCCTGGGAACCTAGAAGGCCGAACGACCTCTCCTTACAAAGTAAATTCACCGCAATATAGATTCCGCAGACACATTGTCCTCCAAACCTCCCAAATGCGTGGTGTCATACATCACTCTAGCATGATTCTCTCTTATCACATCACATTGTAAACACCTGCCTGTGACCTTATCAATGACTTGCCGCTCTACAATACCCTTGCGGTAAACAACACCATTTTCACGAGCAAAATGCTCGTCACGGGAATGAACATGATAAGCATATGGCAACGCATTCAGGGCGCGCAATTCGCCATGCAGATATTCTCCATCCGTATATGTCAGCAACTGGTAAGTGTTCTGGCTGTCGTTGCGAAAACGATAGTCCAAATAGTTATAGAAAATGCTCGTTCCCGTACCAAAAGGAATTTGTCTGTGGTAGTCAGGAAAAAGGTCCAGCCCATCATGGTGGTGATGCTCCACTATTTTAAGGTCAGAATGAAGCACCATCCAATGAATGAGATTGGTGAATTGGCACAGTCCTCCCCCTACCCCACTTGCAGGTTTTCCATGCGCAATGGTCAGCCCTACTTTATAACCATGGCTCACATCATCCCTACCCACCAGTTTCCAGAAAGAGAACGTCTCTCCGGGTCTTATCAGAACTGCATTTATCTTTGGGGCAGCGATGGCCAGATTCACAGCCTTGTTCTCCTGCAAAAGCAGATCTGAGTTTCCCAATTTTCTGCGGATGAGTGAATTGTGCTTATACACCAAAACAGGGAGCAGCTCTGACGACTTCTCCATGGCAAACTTCATACCCCTCAGCTTATCCCTGACATTCCTTGCCAAAATACATTTCTCTACAGACAACCGATAAGCCCATGGTGCGATTTCACAAAACAGTTTTCTTCTCATACGAAAAATCATTGTGCCGTTCTTTTGATAAATAGGTAAGAAAATTAACAGGAAAACAGGCAAAAAAGTATCTAAACATACTTTGCCATTTATGTAAAGATAAATCGCCATTTATGTTTAGATACTTTGCCAAGTATGTTGACACTGTCTTTTTCTGATTTCACTAGACACTTTTTTCTTTCATTAACAGAAACAGTAGACAGCTTTGCAAAAGGCATACTGAATCAATGGACACATGCCACGAAAACATACTGTTTTTGTTGACTCTGCATTCATGCGGCAGTTACCAAATCACTTTCTTGCCCTCCATAATGCCTATGCCGTGCTGTCCTCGCAGGATGCGGCGTCCTGCGAGGTCGTAGATCACAGTGGGAGAGGATTCGGAGGATGGGGAAAGAAGAGGACGGAGAGCGGAGGGTTGCTGATAGTCGTGGGCATTGAACGCCGCTTCCTTCAGGCTGCCCCACACGTACTGCTCCAATCCGGGATAATCAATGAAGGGATTGCGATTGTGCTGCAAGCCATACACCGCTTCGTTGCGTGCCGTCTCCTTCTCACTGACAGGATCGGCCTCTGCCCATCGGAGCAACATTTCGATAGCCCACGGGCGAAAACCGGGATAAGCATTGCCGTCGAGCATAATGCCCCCTTCGGTCGACTGCCACTGGGCAAAGGATTCCTCATAGGCCGTTGCCATATAGAAATATGTACGGGCAAAATCGCCCTTATACTCATCGGCAGGCTCAAAGACGGGGTCGCTGCCAGGATAGCCTTCCAGAGTGCAGGTGCCCAGTTTGCTGAAACCTCCCGCACTCTGCTTCGACACCGTGGCCACCTCGCCAAAAGGATAGTTGGCACGCAGGCCATTCACATAGCCATCGGTAGGATAAAGGTGGAAGAGGTCGGTATAGCAAGGAATATTTGTACTTCCTCCCCACCAACTTTTGGGAAAGGAGTGCTCACGATTGTACTTCTGTCCCTCCTTGCTGAAGTTTCCTGCCTGGTCAGTACCGAACTGATAGTTGGTGATATTGCTGTACATATCCCACACACAGCCATCCTCGCGGCAATCCGTCGTGCGGAAGTCAGTCCAAAGGTCGGCATATGAGCGTACGGTATGGTCACAGATGATGGCGTAGAGTGCCGTTTTCAGACCTTCGCCCTTTGTGCCGTTTGCCGCTGAATAATAGTCTGCCGCCGACTGTGCGGCAACAGCCATCGGAATTGCCGCACAGCCCGCCAACGCCAAACTTCTGGAGGCACGCAACCATCGGAGAGCTATACGGAAGATGTGGGCCACCAGCGTGCCTGATGACCTTTTGGCAACGGAATTCGTGAATGAAAGCATCAGCATGCCATCTTTTTCGCCAGTTCTGCTGCCATCTGCTGCTGCAGTTCACGGGCCTTTTCGCCAGCCACCTCGGCAAAACGCTCGGTAGTGTCGGCATAGATGATGCCTCGCGAGGAGTTGACGAGAAGTCCGCACTCGGGAGTCATGCCATAGCGGCACACTTCTTCCAGACTACCTCCCTGGGCACCTACACCGGGCACAAGGAGGAAATGCTCGGGCACGATTTTTCGGATATCCTCAAAAAGCTTGCCTTGTGTGGCACCCACCACATACATCATGCGCTCATCGTCTGCCCACTGCTGGCTGATACGGAGCACCTTCTCGAAAAGCCGCTCACCGCCCTCTGCGCTTTCCGTGAGCTGGAAATCATGGCTGCCCTTGTTGCTGGTGAGTGCAAGGAGAATGACCCATTTGCCTTCGTAGGAAAGGAAAGGCGTCACGCTGTCCTCGCCCATATAGGGGGCCACGGTGAGTGAATCCACACCACCCTGCTCAAAGAAGCAGCGGGCATACATTGCACTCGTGTTTCCGATATCACCACGCTTGGCATCAGCAATGATGAACTGGTCAGGATAGTGGGTCTTGATATACGCTACGGTTTTCTCAAACGCCATCCATCCTTTTATGCCGAAACACTCGTAGAAAGCGAGGTTGGGCTTATATGCCACACAATAAGGCGCGGTGGCATCGATGATGGCTTTGTTGAAAGCAAAAATAGGATCGTCCTCCTGAAGGAGATGCTGCGGAATCTTCTTCAGGTCGGTGTCGAGTCCTACACAGAGAAACGACTGCTTACGGAAAATGTTGTCGACGAGTTCTTTCTTGGTCATAGTATGAAAATGAAAATTTTATGGTTGTGCCTGCAAAATTAAGAAATAATCATGGTTTTAAGCCTCGCACTCAAAACATTTTGTTATATTTGCCGTGGAAAACACACAAAACCGATGCGCGAATGCCGTTGCCAACCTTAAACAGAGAGGAGGCTGCATCCGAATCATCACTATCATACCTCTGTATTTTTCATTCCTTTTTTACAGCACAGGTGTCAGAAAATTGAGTGCATTATCACACGCAGAAAGTCGTTCCCTTGTTTTCGGCCAGGAAGCCTGCTTTGATTTCTCAAACCATGAAACGATACGCCATCATGAAATACGGCATTCCATTCTACATTGACAGCGAAAAGCATTGACGGAAGACAATCACCGCTGATACCCACCGATTTTCAAACACCTACTCATCCGCCTCCTCCCTCTCCCTACCCTTGCTACATCTACTAACCAAAAAACAATTCAATGCCATGAATCCAAAATTTTCAATGAACCCCAACCCTCTGGTACAGTATCTTCAGAAACATCCTCGTGAGTTTACCCGAGAGGATTTGGTGCGCTATTGCCGCGAGACGGGCATCCGCAATCTCAATTTCCACTATTGCGGCTGGGGCGGCCGCCTGAAGACGCTGAATTTCGTGATTCTGAACGAAGAGCACTTGCGTACTATCCTAGAAGCTGGCGAACGTGTAGACGGCTCCAGCCTCTTCCCCTTTGTACAGGCAGGACGCTCCGACCTCTATGTGGTGCCACGCTATCACACCGCATTCGTGAATCCCTTCACCGAGGTTCCCACGCTCGACATCCTCTGCGCCTATTTCGACCGCGACGGACAGCCATTCGACAGTTCACCCCAGCACATTCTCCACAAAGCCATTACCACATTCCGCAATCGCACAGGCCTGAACATGGAGACGATGGGCGAACTGGAATACTATGTGGTGGCTCCTGCCGAATCGCTCTATCAGGTGGCCGACCAGAAGGGCTATCACGAATCGTCACCCTTCAACAAGTTTACGCACTATCGCGTGGAGGCGATGAACATGCTGGCACGCTGTGGTGCAGAGATTAAATACGGACATTCCGAAGTGGGCAATTTCACGGCCGACGGTAAAGTGTATGAACAAAACGAAATAGAGTTTCTCCCGACAGACATTGAGGATGCCGCTGACCAGCTCGTCATTGCCAAATGGGTGATGCGACAACTGGCCTACAAATATGGTGTAGAAGTGACTTTCGCTCCCAAGATTACGGTGGGCAAGGCAGGCAGCGGCATGCACGTACATTGCCGGCTAACCCGCGATGGCGAAAGTGCGATGCTCAACAACGGCACATTGACCGACGAGGCCCGCCGTGCTATAGCAGGATGGATGATGGCAGGTACCTCGCTTCCTGCCTTCGGCAATCCCCATCCACTGTCGTTCATGCGCCTTGTGCCCCACCAGGAGGCTCCCACTTCACTCTGCTGGTCGCTGAGCAACCGTTCGGCACTCGTGCGCGTACCATTGGGATGGCAAAGCCCCATGGATATGGCATATGCCGCCAATCCGCAAGAGACACCCACAGGACGTGATTTCTCTCACAAGCAGACATTTGAATGGCGTGCCAGCGATGCCTTTGCCGACACCTACCTGCTCATGGCCGCACTCTGCTGTGCAGCACGCTACGGACTGGAGCATGAAGAGGCTCTGGAAGTGGCAAGGCGCACTTACGTGGAACTGGGAGTGAACATCCATGACCACTCCAACCAGCAGATTCAGGAAGCCCTGGAGCAACTGCCCGCCAACTGTGTGGAGGCCGCAGCCGAACTGGAAAAGGACCGCGCGATATATACTGCAGAAGGGGTATTCTCCGACAACATCGTCGATTATACCATCCGCTTCCTCAAAGCTTTCGACGACGAGACACTACGCCAACGCATGGACAGCGACGTGGAAGCTCTGAAATGCCTGGTGAGTGAATCGATAAACAACGGATAGACCTATGATGACGGCCATCCCCTTGTTTTAGCAAGAAGCGAGGAGGAGGCTACACTCCTAAAGTCATTCACCCAGGGGGGGGGAATTGGAACAACCGGGGTAACCGAGACTAACACCGCAGACTAAGATTGGCTGCCTCGCGAACAAACGAATCGACCTGTACGGTTGTAAATCCACGGAAGGAATCCATCAGGAGCATTGTCCTGATACGAAGCACAAGCATCCGCCGACACTTTCAAAAAGTGAATCAGCGGATGCTTTTATCTTGAGGGGGACTATTCATTCCCGAAAGGCCTTACATCAACGTTTCAGGATGCGGTTGCCATTCTGGATATAAACGCCCTTGTATGCGGCTTTGGGGTTCACGCGACGTCCCTGCAAGTCGTAGCATTCAGAGGAGGCAGCGTTAGCGGTGGTCCCAGCAGTCACGGTACCGATGCCGTCGGCATTGGCCGTGAGCTTCATGCTACCGGCATTCAGAACATAGTTTGATGCCATAACATCGGTATCCACGAGATGGACAAACGCCACCACATCCGTACGCGACTCATCGAGTATCGGCAATGGCGAGAGTTTTTCCGGCCATGGGAAAGTCATGCTATAGAAGCACACCTCGCCATCGCGCTCAATGGTTATGGCATCGCCTAAAGCTTCCTTCGTGAATACATGGCGCACCACACCATTATGGCGGAATGTCTCCTCCAAATCATCGGGAGCATCCTCGAAATCCGTCAGTCCCATCTGGAAATAGGGCTTGGTGGGTATGCCGTCCTCAATGAGATAACAGGTGAGATAAACGGGTATACCCTCAGCGGCAAAATTGCGGTTGATGCGTCCCTCCACCGTCAGTGTAGTGCCGTCATCGCTACGGCGCACGTTGACCTCAGCCATCGCCGGTACCTGACTGACGGCTGCGATGCTCTCCGTATAGGGAGTGGTCTCTGCCACCTTTGCACTCACCACGGGCGAGTTGTTTCCGGCAAAAATGCGGCGGTCGTACATCACGGCAGGATTATACGTTGTCTCGCCCGGCCCGAAGAGATAGGTGAGAGCCTGGTCGACAGGCTGAGTGAACATATCATTCTGGAATCCCGAATGGTGCGTCACGTAGAGCACGGGATTTCCTGCCTCACGCCAAGCCTCCATGGCACGGTCGAGATAATAAATCATGAAGGGGCAGTTGATGCAGTACTGGCTGGTGAATTCCTCCACCAGCGGAACACGCGTGAAGGCATCGTCCATCACATAGAATGTGGTGGTGAAGCTCAATCCGCGTCCAGCAGCATCGAGGCTCTTCCCTTCAGTATTCTTCACCTCCTTCACGCTAAACGTCAACGGTTGCTCCGTACCGTTGAGCGAGGGCGAAGTGACCTGGAAAGGCACCACCCTGGCATCAAAGGCCTGAAGCGGAGCCCCTGAGAGGTCGATAATATGGTTGCTCGCAACACCAGCCCCGTCTGTGGTGGTAAAACTTACAGTCGAGATGGGCTGTGCGCTCTGGTTGTGTACGTAGAGCAGGCCTTTCGCACTCTGCGAAGGCTGCACGGTAAGTTCAGAGCCCTTGAAACTCACATGGGCGGTGGCAGAGAGCAGTCCATCGGGAGCCGACAGCTGGGATTCGGAAGCGTCGAGGATGGCCTCCAGCAGCAACACGCTCCCCTTGCGGTCCATCCATCCCTCCTTCTTCACATTGCATAAATATGTGCCGGTCACCTCGGCGGAGTTGTAGACACCAAAGGGGTAAGGGGTTCCGAAGGTTTCATATACCGATGCTCCGAGATATATGGGTTCGGAACCAATGACGAGAGGTGACTGGAACATCACGTCGTTCCACCCCTCCTGGAATTTGCAGGAGGTCTTGGTCATCTCCGCATCGGGCGACCCTACAGTACTGAACACAAAGCGGTCGCTGGCACGTTGCGAAGCAGTATAGGCAGCACGCATGAAGAGGCGCACACCGAGAATCTTTTGTCCCTCCAGGCGCTTCATAGCAGGGTCGGCAGCAGGATCAAGACAGATGCTCACTTGCAGCAGACCGTTCTCACCCGTTCCTACGGCTGAGAGATACTGGGTGTCGAGCGTTTGCGGGCAATATCCGTAGTATACGGTGCCTTCAGCATGTACCCCGACCATGGCGGCAAGGCACAGCAGGAATGTTAACAGACGTTTCATACGCTTTCGATTATTCACTTTAACGTATTTCATGATGGCGTAATTCATAAATGGCGCAATCCGTAATGGATGATATACCCTTATTTTCTGATCACCTTCTTGCCGCCCGTGATGTACACGCCACTACGTGGAGCATCGCTCACGCGGCGTCCTTGCAGATCATAGATGGCAGCAGGCTGACGTGAGGCCTCCATCTCGGCAGCATGAATACCGTCGCCACTGCCCAGAATGACGGGACACGAAGTGGAATTGATGACATCGCGATTCCAGCGATCGCCATCCTCAGGCGTACGGTTGAGGAATGCCACCACACGCATCTTGCTTGCATTCCATTCCTCAGGATAGAAATCGGTGGTATATGTGACGCTGTATTCGCCACTCTCCACATCGAGAGGATCGCCCCAAAGTGCGGTGAGGCGCGCACGCTGCAGATTGTCGTGATAGTAGTCGCCTTTTCCGAGATCGTCCTGAGCCTGCGAATTCGTATAGACATCATCCTCCAGCAGATACGCCGATATGTGCAGACGCTTGCCCTCGCTCAATACACCGGGGGCTATAGTTCCGTTCAGCTTGACGGTAGCCTTTTCGCCCTCCACATGGCAAGTGGCATGAATATCGGCAAAGGTGGGACGCTCCAGATGCACGGGATAGAGATAGTCGACAAAATCAGGCATAATGATGCTATGGAAGGGGGCTGCACTCTCCAGCCCCATGGCAAGGATGGGCACACAAGGATTGCGGTCGACACTGATGGAGGGCAGGGTAATGGCCAGCGAGTCATTGTCGCACATGTCGAGCATGAGGTGTGTCTCGTCATCATCGCCAATCATCCACTGGTCGTCCAGGTGATGGGCCAGAAGGGTCATGTCCTCTGCATACATTTCATAGCCAGGCATGAAGTATTCATCGTAGTAGCGTGGCACATAATACACGTTCTCGCTCTCATAGAACTCCACGACACTCGTGCGCTTGTACTGCCCTGCCACCTCATCGGGCACCATCGTAGTCTGATAGGTCAGCTCATCCGTAATATTATTCTTCAAGGCCCCCAGTTTCGTGAGTTTGAGCGTGTGGATGCCATCGCCCAATCCCCATGCCGGCATGCTGATGCGTTTGATGGCACCAGGTTCAAGTGCCTGGCTCAGCGTGACAACTTCAGTCTTGGTCTTATCGCCAAGACTGTATTGGAAGGTCAGTTTGCTCACATTGTTGGTGCCGCAGTTCTTCACTCCCACCAGGGCATCGCTCGCCTTGTTTTCAAACATGGTGGGATAGGTGATGATATTGAGCATCTGCACCTTATTGGTGAAGGTACCCTCCACCACAAGGTCGATACAGAGTGCTGAAGCCTTGCTGTTGTCTTCCCAAATTTCCCGTCCTTCGCTGTCGTAGTTGCTCTCGATATCACCGAAGAGATAGGCCGAACCGGGCTGATTGGCAGGATAACTGGTGCCGATGGCAAAAGTACCGGCCTTCACGGTCTCAGCATAATAGCCCACATAGAATGTGCCGAGGTCTTCGGTAAGTTCCATGTTCTCAGCCTCGTCGAAATTGATATAGGTGTATTTTCCGCGCATGCTCTGTGAGCCTTTTATAAAGGAGAGCGTGCCTTTTCCCGTAAGCATATCGTTCTTCTCGTTCAGCACCTGACGCATGAAGATCGTGCAGGGCGAGGAGTACTCGGGGTTCGACCATCCGATGCGGATGCCGACAATCTTCGCCCCGATATAGTTGCTGTACATTTCTGGAGTGATGCGAATAGCGGCTCCGAACTTCATGTCGACAGGGGGCTGTCCAAAGCCGTCGTATGCCCAAAGTTCATCGCCCTCACTTTTCGTGTAGCCGATGTTCACTTGTGCCGCTTGTACAGCAAGTGCCAGACAGGCAAACAAGAGTGTAAAGATTCTTTTCATAACAAGAGAGTTTTTGTGGTTTGAGAAAAAAATGGTTTTCTTGGGTAGGGAACAAGAAAGGATGATGGAAAATTTCCTTATTGTTATTCTGTCTCTGCAGGATATCCTATGGCATTATTCAGAATAGGATCGAAGGTCGAATCAAGCCCGAGCAGGCTGATGATTCCATCCTTGTCCATGGTGGCGCGGGTGACGGTTGCCATGCCGGTTGAAGCACAGCATACGTTGATGTTCTGGCTGACGATACCTGCATCGGCACACATCATTCGCTCTGCCTGCTGCCCTTCCTGTCCGAAGCGTCGGGTGTCGGCCACCATAACGATGAATGCAGGCGATTTTGCCAGTGCTTCCTGCCGCGATGCCACCAATGCACGGTTGTCGCCATCGCAGATCCATTGCAACGCATGATGCTCGGGAAGATAACGATAGCAGCCTTTGGCAGTAAAAAGGAAGAGGATGATTTCCTGGCGGTTCATGGCAGTAGGCGAAGTGAGTCGCCCGTCCTCACGGTTCTTCCCGCCCGCTGCCCAAAGCAGGTCGGCAATGTCCTGCTGGGAAAGTGGCCGATCGGCATACTGACGGACGGAATGCCGCTTTCGAAGAGCGGTCATGATGTCGGTGCCGCGTTCGGTGCTGGGCGCAGGCAACAGCAATTGCTGCTTGCCGGAAAGGCGTGACAATTCTGCCTCCAGTCCTTCTGCGGTGATGACTCCGCTCACGATGCGCCCTTCAGGGTCGATAATGTAGCAGGTGGGAATCCATTTCAGCTTGTAGACGGCAGCGATAGGATTTTTCTTCCACGGCTTCCCGTCGGAAATCTGCGGCCAGGGCATCTGATATTTCTGCAAGGCTTTACGCCAGTTTTCATGGTTGTCATCGAACGAAACGCTCAGCCATTTCAGAGGTTTCCCGTCAATGCTGACGTTTCGGTAAGCCGCTTCAAGGCGCTTCATCCCCGGGATTTCGCGTCGGCAGTCGCCGCACCATGATGCCCAGAAATCGAGTACAATCCATGATCCGCGATAATCCTTTAGGGCTACTTTCTGCCCCAAAGTATCTGGGGCGACAAACAGGGGAGCGGAAGTGCCTACCGTAAGGGCCGGGGCATTTTCGCTCTGTGCCATTCCCGGCAAGCTGCACAAGAAGGCTATGAGAAGAAAAAGCAGATGACGTGTCATATGAGGGGTGTTCTACAAATTAGTATATTATCCTTTCTTCAACTTTCGCAAGTTCTATTTGGTCGTGAATGCACAGGGTGTAGCCCTGGGTTTCTTCATCACCTGTATTCTTATACTTTTGCCCAGGGTGTTGCCCTGGGCTATGTACTTGCTGCCCTTTCAGGGCGCGCTCATGCAGGCCGTATTGGCGTATATGGACGGGATGAAAGCCCAATGGTTTCCTTAGCCCAGGGCATCGCCCTGGGCAATGGTTTCCATAGTCCAGGCGGGCACCCTGGGCCGGGCCAATCATTCCGTCATCTCCCTGCAGAGCATGACGCTCTTCACCAGCATTCTGGGAATATGGAAGGGTCCCTTGAAGATATTGCCTTTTGCAGGCTGTGCCACCGTACCGTCGCGATGCAGATAGCCATACCATTCGCCCTTCTCACGGTCGGGCAGATGCCCATAGGTCCATTCTGAAATCTGCTGGTGCATCTTCAGGTAGACCTCATCATGCGTGGCCTCGTAGGCATAGAGCGTGGCAATCATAGCCTCCGTCTGGGGCCACCAGAACTTCATGTCCTGGCTATAGTCCTGCTGCGGGAATCCCTTGCAGTCGCGGAAATTGATGATGCCGCCATACATTTCGTCCCAGCCCCATCGCCACGACCATTTCAGGATGGTGAGTGCCATCTCCGTCAGTTCTGGATCCCACCCCCGATATTTCGACTCTTCAAGGATAAACCAGCTTGTCTCGATGCAATGTCCGGGATTGATCAGTCGACCGTTGATATTGTCGATAAACTCACCGTTGGGTCCCACACACTCCAGCAAAGCCTCAAATTCCGGGTGCATGAACCAGGTGCGCAGAGCATGGATGCTCTTGTCAATCTCAGCCGTCAGACGATTGGCCCCTTCGAGTCCGAAATGCTCCACTGCCTCGCGGATGCGTGCTGCCGTATTCACAAGAATCATGGTGATACTGTGGCCCCGGCTCTCCTGTGCAGGCAAATATTTTGGAGCCAGGAATCCCGGTGTATTGAGCATGGTGATGATGCTGTCGAAAATCTCCAAAGCCCGTTTGGCATGTTGTACATCGCCAGTAGCGAGAGCATATTCGCTATGTGCTATGGCAGCAAATCCCTCCGAGAATACATAGCGGCGTTTGCGCAACGGCGTTCCGTCGGCCATCACCTCAAAGAACATGTGGCCATCGGTGTCGAAGCAATGGGCCTCGATGAAGTCCAGGCAACTCTTGGAAGCCTCCAGCCATTCCTTCCTGTGCTCAATCTGATTGTAGGCAAAGGCTGCAATGAATCCAAATCTTCCCTGAAACCACACGCTCTTCGTAGAGTCCATCAGCGTGCCGTCGCGATCCAGGCAGGTGTAGACGCCACCATGCTCACGGTCCAGGCCGTGTTCCATCCAGAAAGGCAGGATATTCTCAGTCAGTTCGCTCAGGCTCTGCTCCATGCAGGCGTTGAGATATTTTTTCGTATCCATGTTTTGTTGTTTATGATGTTTGTTTGTTGAATCAAAGGAAAAGGGCTCAGGCTCTGCAGGGCCAAAGCTGTCAAGGCTTCCTGAAACGATCTATCAGCTGCTTGAACTTCCGAAGGTCAGTCATCCGCAGATTCTCCAATCGCTGGAAAGGCTCGATGACATTTCTGAAGAATGTCTCCTCCAGTTCGTGGTTGAAACTCTCGATGTCCCTTCCCACCGCCTGAACTCTGGGAAACATGAGTGGTCTGTGTCCCGGCTCACTGTTGACGACCGCTCTTAGGCCGCCCGCAATGAGTTCCACGTCGAGCGTACTGCCCATATTCACGGGGTCGCCGTCGATGTGGGCCGGTCCCTCATCCCTACGGGTGATGCGCACATGCTTCGTCCGGAATATCCTCACGTGGCTGTTTTTCGTCAGCTGACGATTGAACAGTTGCATGACAATCTGCGGAGCCTCGAATGCCGTAAAGGGAGTGAGCACGGTCACGTCGAGCAGCCCGTCGCGGGTGGAAGCCTCCGGAGCAATATAGGCATTGTTGCCATACTGCGAGGCGTTGGCACAAGCTATGAGGAAAGCCTCGAAAGTCTCGTTCTCACCATCCACTTCTATCTGGTAGATTTCGGGCTTATAGGACAGCCCGTCCTGCAGTGTCTTTTCAATATATGTGGCAAGTCCGCGCTTCCCTGCTTCGGCAAATTTCATACTGATGAAGGCATCGAATCCAACCCCACAGGTACAGAAAAATGCCTCTCCATTGATACGGCCATAATCCAGGGTATCAATGGCCCCTTTGCTAATGAGGCACATGGCCTCGGCCACATCCATAGGTATTCTCAGATGGCGTGCCAATCCGTTTCCGCTGCCACAGGGAATGATTCCCAGTGCTGTTTGGGTGTGTACCAGCGACCGTGCCACTTCATTCACGGTGCCGTCGCCTCCCACCGCCACGATGATGTCGGCCTGTCCGACATAGCGTCCGGCAATTTCTGCAGCATGCCCGGCATGGGTGGTATATTCGATGACCGCCTCATGCCTTTCGCGGTCGATATGTTGTCGTATGGCGTTCTCCACCACATCCTTGCGTTCGGTACCCGCCTTGGGGTTGATGATGAATAGCGTCTTGTACATTAATTCTCTCAGGTGCAATTATTCCCGTCGGTTGTCACTGTTGCCGTCTTTTTACGACAACAGGGACAACTTGGGGACAACCTTTTTTCTCTGTTGCCACGTTTTGTCTTTGTTGTAGTTCTATTGTTCTTGACGACAACGGGGACAACTTCACGAAACAACTTTTTTATCCGTTGTAAAGCCGAGAGGGAGGTGAAGCCGTCTGCCTGTTTCCAGGAAAGCGCATATTCCGGAATCGCCCATAGCGCATACCGCCAGCGCAATCATAGGAAAAGCAGAACCAACGCTCCAAGCACATTCCCTCCCCACGCGTCGTCCATGAAATTCTACCAGCAGGAAAGAGGCCTTTCCAATGCACGGAACCGCAAGGAAGACGTGCGCAAAAATAGTATATTTTTTTTATTCGAGGAAACAAAAAAGAGCAAAATGAGGCATATTATCCAAAAAACCCTATTTCCCTTGCACAGTTTTGGGGTATTATGTGTAATTTTGCAGCCCAACAGAGCCGTTCTAAGCTTCCTAGTACATGCTTAGGCCGTGTTCCCTTTTCCGCCAGTCTGCCTTCCGTTTCCGCTTGTTCAGGAGACGATTTCTTCAGGGTGACAATTTGTTCAGAGGGGTCAATTGGCATGGGTTGCCATGCAGAAAATGATGTCGACGGAGAAGCCGCCCCCCCGCGAAACCATGATGCCCCAACAATCGCCTGCCATCGTGCAAGGCATCATTTCTATTATATTGATTATTGATTTTTACGCCATAAGTTATGGATCTTCTTCACGAAAAAATTGCTAAATACACCCAGCCCGCAGAAGTGAGGGCAAAAGGTTTGTACCCCTATTTCCGCGCCATCGAAGGAAAGCAGGGTACAGAAGTAGACATGGCAGGACACCATGTCATCATGTTGGGCTCCAATGCCTATACTTCTCTGACAGGAGACGACCGCATCATTGAAGCCGGTGTGCGCGCCATGCGGAAATATGGTAGCGGTTGTGCCGGAAGCCGTTTTCTCAACGGTACCCTCGACCTCCACGTGCAGCTGGAGCATGAACTGGCAGCATTCGTAGGCAAGGACGATGCCCTGTGTATCTCCACGGGCTTCACCGTCAACAGCGGTGTCATTCCCGCCCTGCTCGGCCCGCACGACTACATCATCTGCGACGACCGCGACCATGCCTCTATCGTCGACGGCCGGCGTCTTTCCATGGCAAAGCAGATACGCTTCAAACACAATGATATGGAGGACTTGGAGCGGAAGCTTCAGAAGTGCGAGGAAGACTCCGTCAAGCTCATTGTGGTCGACGGTGTGTTCTCCATGGAGGGTGACCTCGCTCCCTTGCCAGAAATCATCGCCCTCAAGAAGCGGTATGAAGGCACGGTGCTCATGGTCGACGAAGCCCACGGCATCGGAGTGTTCGGCAGGAACGGACGCGGAGTGTGCGACCATTTCGGATGCACCAAGGACGTTGACCTCATCATGGGTACCTTCTCCAAAAGCCTGGCCTCCATCGGTGGCTTCATAGCAGCCGACAATGCCATCATCGACTTCCTGCGCCACACCTGCCGCACCTACATCTTCAGTGCCAGCTGCACACCTGCTGCCACCGCCTCGGCTCTGGAGGCCCTGCACATCCTGCAAAGCGAGCCCGAACGCATAGAGCGTCTGTGGGAAGTCACGCGCTATGCCCTCAAGCGCTTCAAGGAAGAGGGCTTTGAAATTGGCGACACACAAAGCCCCATCATTCCGCTCTATGTGCGCGACATCGAAAAGACCTTTGCCGCTACAGCCATGGCATTCGAGGCCGGCGTGTTCATCAACCCTGTCATCCCCCCTGCCTGCCATCCCACCGATACACTCGTACGAGTGGCACTGATGGCCGACCACACCCATGAGCAGGTGGACCGTGCCGTGGCTGCCTTGAAGGGCGTATTCCAGCAGTTGGGCATCATCGCATAACCGCCATTCATCCTTCCCCCCTACACATAGCATTCATGATAAAGAACATCCTCTTTGACATGGGTGGAGTGATTTTTCTGCAGGACACGGCAGAAGCATTCCGCCGATTTCGCGAAGCGGGCATTGATCCCGACATCTATATGGGCGAACACGGCCAAAAGGATTTCTTCCTGGAGATAGAGACCGGGGAAATCGGCATGGAGGAGTTTTGCCGGAAAATGGCAAAGGCTGCCCATCGTAATAGCGTGACCCGCGAGGAAGCACTACATTGCTGGCTGGGATTCGTGAAGGGCGTGGAGCAGGAGCGGCTCGACTACCTTGAAGAGTTGCGTCCTGCCTATCACCTGTCGCTCCTCACCAACACCAATCCGTTCATCATGAGCCATATGAGGAGCTCCAGTTTCAGCCCCTCTGGCCACCCCATAACCCATTATTTCGACTCGCTTTTCTGCAGCTATGAGATGGAGTGCTACAAGCCCTCTACGGAGTTCTTTTCCCATGTCCTGAAGCACGATGCCCTGATAGCGGAAGAATGCCTCTTCATTGACGACAGCCTCAAGAATATCCGCGCAGCGGAGTCTGTGGGCATACGGGGCATGCACATCAGGCAAAACGCCGACTGGAGAGCCTCCCTTGCAGAAGTCCTGCAACAATCGTAGGCCACACAGACTGCCTCTCCCAAAATATACAATCCCCCCTTGGACGACAAGTCAAATTGTCATCCAAGGGGGGGGGAATCGTTTTCTGACTGCCCCGGTGGCAAAAAGGAGTCCTACCGCAGCCTATGGGCTTCGAAACCATGCTTCCACCGGACGAAGCAGGCTGTAAGGCCAAGCGTCACCACAAGGCCTGCCAGCAACGAGGGGGTCTGGGGCAGAGAGAAGCCTTCCGGAGCCACCAGAATATAGCTGGACACCACAAGCGTCATGAACACGGCAGGGAGGAAGGCTATCCAATAGCAACGTCCCTGACGCACGAGCCACACCGTCACCGACCACAATGTGAGACATGCCAACGACTGGTTGCACCATGCAAAATAGCGCCAAAGCACATTGAAATCCATATTCATCACGATGGCACAAAGCACGAAGAGGGGAATGGACACCGCCAGACGCCGCCAAAGTTTCTGCTGGTCGAAACCCATGATTTCCGCTGCCGTCAACCGTGCGCTGCGCAAGGCGGTGTCGCCACTGCTGATAGGGGCTGCCACCACTCCGAGAATGGCAAGCACGGCTCCCAGCGTACCCAGCCAATGGGTACACACGGCGTTGACGACCATGGCAGGATTACCCAATTTGAAGAGGGCCTCATAGCTCCCGGCATATTTGATGGCTGCTGCAGCCCATACCAATGCCACCACACCCTCCGTAATCATGGCTCCATAAAAGATGGGGCGCCCCAGCGACTCACGCTCCATACAACGAGCCATCAGAGGACTCTGGGTGGCATGGAAACCGCTGATGGCTCCGCAGGCTATCGTGACACATAGCATCGGAAACACGGGAAGACCCTGAGGATGGAATCCCGTCAGGCCATCGGTCAGTTCCGGCATCCATCCCGGCTGTGTATACAGGCAGAATCCCACACCCACTGCCATGATGAGGAGGGCACCGCCAAAAATCGGATAGATGCGGCCTATAAGCTGGTTGATGGGCAAAAGCGTGGCAAGGATGTAATAGACGAAGATAAACAGGCACCACGCCTGCGGAGTGCCCAGCATTCCCCATCCTGGGGTAAACGATGAGAGCAGGGAAGCGGGAGTGATGACAAACACAGCCGAAACGAGCACGAGCAGCACGATGGTGAACACGCGCGAGAGGAGCAAGGCGGTATGCCCCAACTCACGACCTGCAATCTCCGGCAAGGTGGCACCTCCCATACGCATGCTGACCATACCACACAGATAATCGTGTACGGCACCGGCAAATATACTCCCCAGCACAATCCACAAATAGGCGGCAGGACCAAAAAGGATTCCCATGATAGCGCCGAAGATGGGACCCGTGCCGGCTATGTTGAGGAATTGGATAAGATAGACCTTCCATCCGGGAAGGGGAATATAGTCCACCCCATCAGCCCGGCTGTAGCAGGGTGCTTTGCGTGTATCGTCAGGACGGAACACTTTCTCCACAATAAGACCATAGGCAAAATAGCCTAAAAGCAGGACAATGAGAGCTACGCTGAAAGTAATCATAGATTGACGTGTTTTTTGTTAGAATAGTTTAAGGAGTGTTGATTTGCCGCATCCTGCACCTTCCTCCTTGGCCACAGACATCGGAAATGGCTTTCTTCAATTGCTTTTCTTTTGCCGAAACGTTCTTGCCGCGATTCCCGGGTGGAGACATTTCGCATCCATTGCCACTGGCACTCCGTAGAAAAAGGCAATTGGGGAAGTTGACGGGCAGAACCATGTGGTCGCGGGGGCTGTATCGGAAATGCGTTTGAAGCCAAAATCGTCAAGCAGCACTTGACATATTGTTCTTCTATAGTTGCCATACCACAACATACACCACATTGAGCGATATATGTTGTCGGTGCAAAATTACAAAGAAAAGAAATAACGGCCAAAGTTTAAAGGATTTTAAGAGGTAATCTGCCGAGGATGCTATGAGGATTTATTTCGATCTGTGCGATTTGACATCGGTTGGCTCCGCTTTCTTTCATGACTTTGCCTTCCTCTATCACACCTCAGAATATCCCGAACAAATTCGGTTCTTCTCCCACAGAGAGGCTGAAATTATACAGGCTATCCCGAGTCGCAACAGAGCAAGGCGAAGACCAATGAGCCCCAGGGTAACAGGCGATACCACCATGTCTACGATCTGAAAGGGCAACCAGTCTTCTATCCACGGATATCCCTGGATAGAAGACTGGAAAGATTTGCATAACAATACTATTTTGCCTATTAGCGTAATATTGCTCCACTTTTTCTGCCTAATTCGCTAATTCCAGTGAAAATATCACCCACAACATAGCGACGATTCCTACGATTACATGTATATTTGCACAATAAATCCAGTCAGAATGAATATGGAATCCAACGTGAAACACATATCTACAGCATCAAAGTCGTTTTGGTGGAACAGCGAAGGACAAATAAATGGTTGGCAGACACTCTTGGAAAAGACTGTACAACAATTTCAAAATGGTGTACCAATACGACACAGCCCGGATTAGAAACTTTGGTAAAGATTGCAGAATGCCTGAACGTTGATGCCAGAGAATTGATTGTCCCTACAAAAAAGTAACAACTGCGCTAAATGAAAGATATATGGCAACATCAATAAATTTGTCAAAGATTACAAAGGTTGACCTCCGTGACTGCTGGCAGAATGAGGCAACAGATTTCACTCCTTGGCTTGCAACAGAGGAGAATATGTCTCTGCTCGCTGATGCACTTGGAATGAACGAACTAGAAGTGAAAGCACAGGAAGAACATGTCGGTCCTTTCCGTGCAGATATTCTTTGTGTTGATTCAGGGACAGACAAATTGGTGTTGATAGAAAACCAATTAGAGAAGACTGACCATAACCATTTAGGGCAGATTTTGACATATGCAGCAGGACTTGACGCTGTCACAATTATCTGGATTGCAGAACGCTTCACAGAAGAGCACAGAGCAGCTATTGACTGGTTGAATCGTATAACGGATAAAGAATTTAACTTCTTTGGTGTAGAAATAGGCTTGATAAAGATTGGTAGCAGTCCTGCTGCTCCCATATTCAATGTCATAGCCAAGCCTAATGGCTGGTCTAAAGAAGTTCGTACCTCGTCCAATCAGGCCTCAAATGAAAATCGAACAGATGCGGAATTGTCAAGATATGAATTCTGGTCTGCTTTCTGCGAGTACATGGCAAATAATCCTTCCAAGAAGTTTCGCACGCAATCCCCTTCTTACTGTCACTGGATGAATATCGCCATTGGGCGTTCCAACTTCCAGATTTGTCTTCTTCTTAATTCGAGAGAGCAGAAGATTACTGTACAGTTGTATATTGGCGATGACATTGACAAGAAGAACTTTGATGCTTTACTTGCATACAAGGATGAAGCAGAAACAGCAATTGGCGAAACATTGGACTGGAGGCGACTGGATGGAAAGAAGACATCAACAGTCGATTTGTATAAGAAGTGTGATTTCACAGAGAAATCATCTCAAACGGAACTGTTTGAATGGCTGAAAGAATACACAGAGCGGTTTGTTACTTTCTTCAAGCCTATCATAAAAAAGCTTTAATGGATTTTTATTATCATATAACTTCCTATAATATATAATTATGTGAAGATAATACTGTCAGGAACTATGAGCATGCAAGATTTGACCGAAGAAGATATAAAGCTGCGTTATATTACACCATCCATCGTAAACAGTGGATGGTCGGTTCAAGATATAACTATGGAAACTAAGGTTAAATTGACTGATGGCAAGATTAATCTTAGAGGAAATATGGTGTCACGTGGGAAAGCAAAATTCGCCGACTACGTGCTATACTACAATCGTGCAACTCCGATTGCCATAGTTGAAGCGAAAGACGCAAAACACACTGTCGCATTTGGAATGCAACAGGCGAAGGAGTATGCCCAGATGATGGATATTCCTTTTGCTTTCAGTTCTAACGGACTTGGTTATCAAGAGTATGATTTCCTGACAGGTAGGGAGCGTTCGTTCCCGATGGATGCGTTCCCCAAGAAAGAAGAACTGTATGCTCGCTTTCTAACTGAAAGCAATGACGGAAAGGGACTTTCAGATGAAGAAAAGAAAGTCATCAATCAGCCATACTGCACAGGACAAGACATTTTCCCACCACGTTATTACCAACGTAACGCAGTAAACCGTACCGTAAATGCTGTCGCGCAAGGAAGAGACCGCCTGCTGCTTGTCATGGCTACTGGTACAGGCAAGACCTATACGGCTTTCCAGATAGTCTATCGCCTGCTCAAATCCGGGTTGGTGAAGAAAGTCCTGTATCTGGCTGACAGGAATGTATTGGTAGACCAGTCTATCCAGCAAGATTTCAAGCCACTGTCTAATACAATCCATAAAGTAGATTATCAGAATGATATTGATACAAATGGTGGGCATTTGGCTTATCAAGTGTACTTCTCTCTTTATCAGCAGTTGATTGGGAAAGAAGGGAAACAAAATTACAAGGAACTCTTTAAGCCTGAGTTCTTTGACATGGTGATTGTGGACGAGTGTCATAGAGGCAGTGCCAAGGATGACAGCAACTGGCGGGAAATCCTGGAATACTTCAGCGGGGCTGTTCAGCTTGGTATGACAGCCACACCCAAGGAGACTAAATACCAATCAAGTATCAGTTATTTCGGTGAGCCTATATACACATACAGCCTTAAGGAAGGCATTGAAGACGGTTTCCTTGCTCCCTTTAAGGTAGTGAATATTACTACAAATATCGGGGATGAATGGCGACCTGTCAGAGGACAAAGAGACATTTACGGCAACCTTATAGAAGACCGCATCTATAATAATTCTGACTACGATTACAATATCATTATAGAAGACCGCATCAGGGAAGTAGCACATGAGATAACCCAATATCTGAAAGGTACAGACCGTATGGCGAAGACCATTGTATTCTGTGCTGATGAAGACCATGCCGACCGTATGCGCACGGCACTTGTCAATGAGAACGATGATATGTGCAGGAAGAACCCTGACTATGTTGTTCGCATTACAGGAAGTGACCCTTATGGGCAGTCCAAGCTCGATTACTTTATCTCTGTCGCTTCAAAATTCCCAGTGATTGCTACAACAAGCAAACTGCTCTCTACAGGCGTGGACTGCAAGATGGTGAAACTTATCGTGCTTGACCAGCGTATTAATTCTATGACCGAGTTCAAGCAGATAGTTGGTCGTGGTACAAGAATCCGTGAGAAAGAAGGAAAAACCCACTTTACGCTCATGGATTTCCGTAATATTACACGCTTGTTTGCCGACCCTGATTGGGATGGCCCCATTGAAATAGACGAAAACTATACCAAAGATAAAGGCAAGCCCTATCCGCAAATAGAGGATGAACCGTCTGTTGTCAGTGAACCAGATCCGGAACGTCCACCTAAGCCCGTTGTAGGTAAAGATGGCTGTACGGTAAGGGTCATCAACAAGGTAGTTTCTGTATATGATGCTAACGGCAAACTTCTTCGTACGGAGAGCATTACGGACTATACGCGTAAGAATATTAACGATACTTACGCCAATCTTGATGATTTTATCCGCAGGTGGAATGAAGCCGAGAAGAAAGCGGAGATTACCGACTTGCTACGTGAGAGTGGTATCGACCTACAAGCATTAAAGCACGAAAGAAACATGGATGAGGTGGACGATTTCGACTTCATCTGCCATATAGCGTATGGGAAAAAGCCGCTGACAAGGCGCGAACGTGCGGAGAATGTGAAGAAGCGTGACCTCTTCAACAAGTATGGTGCAGAAGCACGGAAAGTACTTGAAGCCCTGCTTGACAAGTACGCCAATGACGGTATTACCCAGTTGGAAAACAGGAAGGTGCTGCAACTTGACCCGTTTCGCCAAATGGGTTCTCCTGCAAATATAGCCAAGCTGTTTGGCGGCAATCAGCAATATTTCTCAGCAGTAAAGGAACTTGAAAGTTTAATTTATAGCAATATAGCATAACCAAATATGGCACTTAATAATTTTGTAAAGAGCATTCGAAACATCATGCGCAATGATGCAGGTATCAACGGCGATGCCCAGCGTATCGAACAAATAGCGTGGATGTTGTTTCTGAAAGTATATGACGAGAAAGA
>CAMGOT010000009.1 GCA_946060685.1 uncultured Bacteroidales bacterium | reverse complement strand
AACCTGATAAAACATGGGATGATATTCTTGCCAAAGAGGCACAAAAAGCACCACCCGAACCTTCGCTTTTCGATTAGAGGGGGGCTCACTTTTTGAAAAAGAAACTCCAAAGCCTGGCTTTAAAGGGCTTCGGACAGGTATTCTATGCTCATTTGAGTTTTACCGGACAGCAATAGTTCCGAAAGACTCCAACATCTCAAGAAAACCGCACGTCTATTCTTGTTTTTTTGCAGTATGCCCTGCCGCTGAAAGGAAAAGGAAAAGAAACGGGAAACCGGAAGAGGAGGCTTGACTGGCAAGTTCCCCCGCTTCCGGTTTCCCGTGTTTTCGAAGAAAATGGTGTTTTCCTATAAAATGAAAAGTTCCGGCAGCTGCGTGTGGGCGCTCACAGCCTCACCTTCTTGCTGCTTCCCTTTGATTCGTTGTGCAGACGGTCGAGCGCGGTGACCACGTAGGTGAAGTGCTCCTTCCCGTTCTGATAGGGGAGTTTGAACATCGTCCTGTTTGTGATGGTCAGGATATACTCCGTTCGTTCCAGATTCACCTTCTCGCCCTTTGGGAAGCAATATACCACGTACTGGCGTGCGCGGTCCATTTCGTTCCTTGCCTTCGGGGCAGTCCAGAAGAGATAGTAGCCGTCGGCCATCCACATCGCCTTCATCTTCCGGGGCTTGTCGGGTGCCTTGTTGTCGATGAAAGGCATGGAGGGCTGGAGTGCCGGGAAGAGATGATAGTCCTCCTGAAGCTCATAGGCATAGTTGCCCACATTGTCGGCCAAGGCTGCGGAATACCAGAAACAGTTGCCTTCGACGCCGCGTGTGGTACGCGCCAAATCCAATTTGGGTGCCTGCTGGTTGCGGGTGGAGTTTCTAAGGTCGGTGGCTTTGACGCTCCGCTCGATGTCCTGGCCGATGAAGAGCGGGCGTGCGGCAGCATAGTGCCCCCACCACTTCACCAAGCGGTCGTAGTCGGCCGCAGAATGTCCGATTTCCCAGTATACCTGCGGAATGGTATAGTCCACCCATCCCTTGTTCACCCAATAGAGCACGTCGGCATAGAGATCGTCGTAGTTCTGCAGTCCCCGAGTGTCGCTTCCGGGAATCTTCTCGCCCGGATGCGCGTTGTGATAGATGCCGAAAGGAGATACTCCGAACTTTACCCAGGGCTTCACGTCACGCACGCTCTCGTGTAGCCGCTCTATGAAGCAGTTCACGTTGTAGCGTCGCCAGTCGCTGATATTCTTGAAGCCGTTGGGGTGGCGGCGGAAAGTCTGTTCGTCGGGGATGGGGAGTCCCGCCACAGGATAGGGGTAGAAATAGTCGTCGATGTGAAGCCCGTCGATGTCGTAGCGCGACACGATATCCTGCACCACGGAACAAATGTAATGATGGTTCACCTCCTGCCCGGGGTCGAAGATGAGCAGCCCGTCGTACTCGAAGAAGCGTTCGGGATGCAGCTGGTAAGGGTGGTTGGGAGCAAGTGCCGTGGTGCCCTTCGTCTTGGCGCGGAAAGGATTGATCCAGGCGTGGATTTCCATATTGCGCTTGTGGCATTGCTCCACCATCCATGCCAGGGGGTCCCACCCGGGATTCTGCCCCTGCGTGCCGGTGAGGAACCGGCTCCAAGGCTCATAGTTGCTCTTGTAGAGCGCATCGGCCTCGCCTCTCACCTGAAACATGACGGCGTTGATGCCGGCTGCCTGGCACACGTTGAGCTGCTGCGTGAGTTTCTGCTGCATCTGCTGGGGTGTGAGGCCCTGGAACTGTCCGTTGATACATTGTATCCAGGTGCCGCGAAATTCGCGTTTGGGAGCCGAGCCCAGTTGTGCCGAGGCGCTGGCGGTATTGAAGATAAGGATGATGAAGAAGAGGAGAAGTTTCTGCATGATAGATGCGGGATAGTGTGTGTGCGTTTAGAGGGGTGTCTGTGTGTGCGTGAGTTCAATCGTTCTGCTTCAGTTTTCCAATGGTCTGCTTGAGTTGTTCGCCCATGCCGATGGTATAGCCCTGCGACTTGAATACCACGCGATTGAAGGTGTCGCCGATGAGGATGATGGGCAAATCGTCGGTGCTGACCAGTCCGGAGTCGAGCATATCCTGAGCAAACTCTCCGTTGGCATCCACTCCGAAGCAGAGCGTGGAAGGCAGATTTTTGTATTCCTGGCTGTTCTGCCGGAAGCGTTCCAGTTCCTCATGGGAGCGGAAGAGCAGCACGATGGGGCGTCCCCATGCCTCCAGGTCGGGACGAAGAGCCGAGATGTCGTGGAGGATATGGTTGGAAGGCTCGTGGTTGGCCCGTATCAGTCCCGTGACGAAATATCCGCGTCCGGTGGTGGAGAGGAGGCTCTTGGTGGCGTCGGCGTTGATGTCGTAGTAAGTGTTCTCCGAATTGAAGTTGCCGATGATTTGAATGCTCGTATCGTCCTGCCGCATGCAGAGCGGGATGGTGATGTCCTGTTCTCCCTTCACGCCGAACACCTCCACATGTGCCAGCACGCTACCGTCGGCCATGCGTGTTCCGCTCGTCAGGATGTAGTCGCCCTCGTCCAGGCTGATGCCCTCCTTGAAGTCTTCGCTCCATGTAGCATCCTCGGCATATTCCTGAAGTGCCGGCTGTCCGTTCTGGATGCTGGAAAGGGCGAAATGGTGATAATAGCGCGGGTTCTCCATATATTCGCGGGGCGTGAAGCTGAGCTTAACGTTAGCCTGCGGCTTCTCGCCGTCCTTTCCGCCCGTGGCGAACACCACATCCCGCCAGTCAGCCTCGGCCGAAAGTTCTGCCCCCACGGAAGCCCCGAGGTCGCTGGTTTCATGCTTTACGATGGCTTCGGCCTGTACCGCCTCGGGCGCATACTGCACCTTGCCCGTCACATAGTCGATGCGGGCGGGAATGCCCATGGAGCGTGCCGCCGCCACGAAGAGGAATCCCACGGATTCGCTGTCGGTGAGCCTATAGCGGTGGGCATTCTCCGGGTGCTGCCGCAGCATGGCAGGATTGTAGGTGTCGTCGACCGTCACGTTCCGGCTGATCCATTCTGCCAACTGTTCGGGATGTGCGGCAAACTGCTTCCGCTGCTTCTTGGAGAACGCCTGCTGGAAATAGCTGCGCCACGGCGAGAGCATCTCGTTGGCGATGCGCGGCGAATAGATGTATTTTGCAGCAAAGGCATCAGCCTTCTGCGGGAGTCGGGATGCGCGAATATGGTCGGCCACGATGTCGTAGTCGAAATCGCGTATGTCCTTGTCGCTCATCGTGTGGAGGAGGGCGATGACATCGCATTTTCTGAATTCGCGGAGCAGACGATAGAGATTGGCATAGTTGCCTCGGCTTTTCTCCACAAGTGGCCTCACGGCCTCATAGTCGTAGCCATATTGCTGGCAGAAGCTCCGGGTGTCGGCCTCGTCGGGGAAGGTGGCCACGTAGGCGTTGCGTATGCTGTCCTCCCGCGCCTTGCAACGCTCGTTGAGGGCTGCAGCCTCCGCACTCACGGGAGGCAGATTGTTGTGGCCCGCTGGCGGGGTGAGGTCGAAATCGGCCGAGAAGCGTTCGCCGGCATGGTGCGAGAGCCGGACGACGGCATCCTCCGTTCCGGCCGTGAGCTTCTGGAAGCCATAGCGTCCGTCCTTGCTCGCCCACACCATCATGTCGCCTTTTCCCGTCAGGATGGAGCAATGTCCCTGGGCATCCGACGTTTGCTTCACAGCCGAATAGAACTCTCCGTAATTATAGATTTTGAAATGCACGTCAGCACCACTCACGGCCTTGCCCTCCTCGTCGACCACGGTCAAGCCGGAACGGGTGGTGCGGGCATAGTTGGCCGTCACGTTGATTTCGCAATAGATGCTCTGCTGTTCAATCTTGTCCTCAGGCCCGTCGTAGCGGCCGTAGACCTTGGTGTGCATGAGCATTCCTCGGCTGGCGGGCTGGTTGAACCATCCGAGGTTGAGCACAGGCTCCGGCTCACAGGCTCCCAGGAAGTACCATCCGGCACCCTGCGGCCCGTCGTTCACCCAAACCTCCACCCAGGCATGGTTGTCATCGGTGTGTGCCCATCGTGGGGTATACACCTGCCGCGCGGGAATACCGATGGCGCGGAAGGTGGCCACGCCGAAGGTCGACTCCTCGCCGCAGCGTCCTGTGGCGGTACGTATGGAAGCCAGAGGGCTGGAGGTACGGCTGTCGGAAGGCTTGTAGGTGACGTGTTCATGACACCAGCGGTTGGCTTCGATGACAGCCTGCGTCATGCCCATTCCCTCCACGCGCCGCTTCAGTTCGTCGTAGTAGGCGGTGCGGAAAGTATCGAGATTCTCGTTGTTCACGCGGACGGGCAGCACAAAATGCAGCCACTCGCGGTAGGGCACGGTGCTGCCCCATGCCATTTCCCGGCGCGCACGTACGGCACAGGCTGCCTGGGCAGCAAAGTATTCGGGGGAGTAGTCGGTCCAGTCGGGGGTAGACATATAGGCATACAGAAATTCCAGGGCACGACGCGTCTCCTCGTCGTCGGTCTGCGACAAGGCACGCTCGGCGGCATCGCACTTGCTCTTCGACTGCCGGAGGAGGAGATCCTGGTGTATTTCCTCGGGAGTCTGCGCCATGAGGGTAGAGGGAGTGCCCTGCAGCAAAGCTGCGAAAACGATGGCACTAATGGGGCGAAAAAGGTTTTTCATATCTCGGAAAAGGTGTGTTTAGAATGAATTTTGTCGGCAAATTTACGATATTTTATTGGTCTTTACTCTTTCTTATGCTCAAAAAGCGGAAATATCTGTCAGCAAGCGTCGATAAAACCCTTTTTTTTGTCTTATTTACTCCATAATAATTTGCCGCATAAAAGTATGCTCCGTAAATTTGCAAGCGAAAAACATGAGAAAAATTTCATATTCCAGCGATTTCACAATTGACACGACTATACTGCACCGTGATGGCTGGAAAGGGATGAATCAGGCTGAGGCAGGCATCGCGGAGGAATCTGTGTGTGGCGGCGGGCACCATAGTGTATAGCCCCCATCCCTGCACTCCAATCAAAACCTTACATATATCATGAAGAAAAACCGACATCTGTTACTGACAGCCCTGGCACTTTCGTCGCTGGCCGTCAGCGCCCAGGAGTTGAAGGAAAGCTACATTTCCTGGGGAACCTCAAGCGACCAGTTTGGCAAGACTCTCACCGACTGGCAAGCCGGAGGGCAAGTGAGCGAAGACGACAATTTCTTTATTTCGCGCGTGAAGCCCCACGCCCGCTTCCGTAATGCCGCCACGCAGGTGCGCACGGACCTTACCGCCGAGAACGACAAGAAGCTCCTGGCGTGGATTCCCGTCAACTCTGCCGACAAGAATGCCCTGCCCGACGGCGTGTTCGATTCCGAAGTGTTCTCCCTCTGGCCCTACGTGACACATTGGGGCAACTGGACCGCTCCTCTCGGCCGTGTGCCTGGAGGCTTCCTCGATGTGGCCCACAAGAACGGTGTGGGCGTTTCCTCCGTGGCGGGCATACCCTATGGTGCCATCTCGGGAACGCCGCAATGGGTGACCACCCTGAACGAGATGATGGACAACGGCGCCGAAAAGGCTGCACAATTCCTCCACTATTACGGTGTGGACGGCCTTGGCTACAACTCGGAATTTACCGGACAGGCCACCTTCTGCAAGAATCTGCAGACCTTCCATGAGAATCTCGTGAAGGCCGCACGGCCCGACAATCCTCTCTTCACCAACGTGTGGTACGACGGCACGAACGATACCGGAGGATGCTCCTTCGACCGTGGACTGTCCAGCCACAACGACGACACCTTCGGCGACGGCGAGCACGAGCGCACATCCCTCTTCCTGAACTACAACTGGAACAAGGTGAGCCTCCTCTCCAATTCCGAGACCTACGCCAAAAACATCGGCCGCGACCCGCTCGACCTCTATGCCGGAGTGAACATGCAGGGTGCCGAACCTGGCTCCAACAGCTGGCCTCTGCTCAAGGACTATGCTCTCTCCATCGGTCTCTGGGGTGCCCACAGCATGAACATGTTCTGGGAGAGCCGTGGCGAAAAGGGCAGCGACCCTGCCGTGAAGCAGCGCACTTATATGCTCCGTACCGAACGCTGGTTTACGGGCGGAAGCCGCAATCCCGTGACCTGCCCCGAAGTGACGAGTTCGATGAAGTACGTGGCCGACAACTTCACGTTCCACGGCATGTCGTCCTTCATGACCGCCCGCTCCTCCTTGAAATGGAATCTCGGCGAGGAGCCCTTCATCAGCTATTTCAACCTGGGCAACGGACAGTACTTCAACTGGAACGGCGTAAGGCAGAACGACTGCAGCTGGTACAACATCGGCGTGCAGGACTATCTGCCCACGTGGCGCTGGTGGTTTGCCACCAGTCTGCTGGGCCGCGATACCGCCGATGTGCCCGAGACAGGGCTGGATGCCGAGTTCTCCTGGGATGAAGCCTACGTGGGCGGTTCGTCCCTCCGCGTATTCGGCACTACGCCGACCGACGAGTATCTCCACCTCTTCAAGACGGAATACGAACTGAAGGCGGGCGATGTGATTACCGTGCGCTACAAGCTGAAGTCGGGTTCGGGCAAGTTCGCCCTCGCCCTGACCACCGTGGGAGCGGAATCTGTGGCCGTTTCGGAAGGCGACTTCCGCCTGGCCGACGAAGGGCAGATGGCCGACGAGGACACCTGGATGGAGCGGAGTTTCACCGTGGGTTCCGCACTCGACGGCAAGAGCCTGGCACTCGTAGCCTTGCATTTCGAGCAGGCGAAGGATATGGATCTCTACCTCGGCGAGTTCTCCATCGTGCGTGGTGCCACCGCCACTCCTGCCGTACCCGTCATCGCCAAGACGCAGCTCCTTTCCTACAGCGCAAAGGGCGTGGACGGCAAGATTATCTTCAACATGCCCAACGACAAGGCTGCGGGCGAACCGTGCTACAACCTCGACGTGAACACCTCGCTCTTCAAGCTCTATGCCCAGCAGGAGGGCTGCGACCCCGTGCTGATGGGCATCACCACCTCATGGGCTGGCATGTACTATTCCGTACCCCTCGACTTCGCCGCCGCCTCGCATGATGTACGCTTCGGCGTCTCCGCCGTCTCGCTGGACATGAAGAGCGAATCGGAAGTGGCTTGGGGCAACTATCAGTCCGCCATGGGCTACGTCTACAACGACGATGTGCAAATCAGCAAGACGACCATCAAGCCCGGCGAAAGCTTCGTCATGTCGTTCGTCGACCCGAAGCATGAGGATGCCACCTGGAAGCTGGTGGACACGAAGGGCAACGTGGTCTATGAAGGCAAGGGCCACACGCTGGAGGTCGACGGCCTGGCCGAAGTGGGCAGCTACGACCTTCACCTCACCGGACCTGCCTATGATGCCTCCGGCACGGAACGCAGCGAGACGGAGCGTATCTTCGGCAGTTTCGTGCAAATCACGGGTACGGGCATCGGTGCCTTGCCGGAAATCTATACCCTCACCGCCAACGGAAAGGAGGCCGATGTGGAGGCAGAGTTGGGCAGTACCGTCGACCTGGCATATACCGGACGCTATGCCGACGGCGCTGGCTCCCAGGGTGTTGACCTCAGCGAGCAGCGGTTCGGTGCCAAGTGTTCCGACCTCGGCGTGACGGGCAAGAAGTCGTTCTCCGTCTCCTGCTGGCTCAAAATCAACAAGCTCACGGGTCTGACGCAACTCTTCGGCGTGGCCGACAAGCAGGACAACTGGCCCAAGACCGACTGGGGATGGATATGGTCGAACCTCAACGAGGACGGCTCTATCGAATGCTACACTTTCCGCGGCACGGATGCCACGCAGAACAAGGAACTCCAATATAAATTCACGGATACGCGCGTGCCCGTCGGCACGTGGGTACACCTCGCCTTCACCTTCGACTGGAACAGCGCAGGCAAATTCCATTCCGACTTCTACATCAACGGCGTTCGGCAGAAGCCCACGGGCTGGCAGCGCACGAACGGTGCCCTGCAGAAGGGCGAGCCGGGCTATGAGGCCGACGTCTACAGCATCACCAGCGGCCAGGTGGTGGCCATCGGCGGCGATGCCTTCGGACGCGGAGGTATCGACGGCGTGATCGACAATGTGGCCGTCTGGGACGGCGTGCTGACCGATGAGCAAGTGCAGCAGGCGATGAGCGACCTCGATGCCGCAAATCTCCCCTCCAACGTGATTTCCTACTGGAGCCTTGAGCAGAAGGCGGCCGACGACGGCACCTTCCCTGCCGCAGGCTCAAAGGCTGGCGTGAAGGCCGGACTCCACTCGTATGCAGCAGCAGGCGGCGAGGGCCAGGGCAGCTTTGCATGGCTTGCCCCCGACTATACCTCGGGATGCCCCTTCATCAGCGGTACGGCATTCCCCGTCGTGACGCTTCCCACCTGGAAAGCCGGCAAGGGTGTGCTGACGGATGCCGCAGGCAACGGCGAGGCTGGTAGTGCCAAGGTGTCGTATACCAAGGCGGGCGACTATAGTGTGACACTCACGCTCTCCAACTCGCTGGGTGCCGACAGCCGCACGTTCCAGGTGATTCGTGTGGGCGACAACGACGGCATCCACGCCGCTTCCACCAATGCCACCCAAGCCTACGCCGTGGAGGGTGCTGCCCTGATAGAATTCGGCGAGGCTGGCCACTACACCGTGGGCATCTATAGCGCCGATGGCCGCAAGGTGGCATCGCGCTCCAAGAACGCACAGGGCGGCGAACGCATGCAGGTGTCGCTCGGTGCAGCAGGAACCTATATCGTAAAGGTGCAGAAGGACGGCATCGACGTGCGCAACGTCAAGCTGCTGAACCGTTGATTCCGCTTATCGGCTTTTTAGTCATCAGAACCATAGCGTAGCACAAGCGCTATGGCATAAAGAAAACTTGGGACAATCCCCGGGCAGGCTTTCTTCCTCGCGGAAGGAGTCGGTCCCAAGGGATTGTCCCAAGTCGTGTGTTGAAGGAGGAGGGCATGTGGAGAAGGATGAATCATCTTACCGCCAGACTCGCCACGTTGCAAGTCTCCTCCCACGGCATTCCTGCAGGCGGCGTGGAGATTTCCCGATGCTTCCCGGCCTCCACCTCGTGCGCCATCTCCCCGACGGCAGTATGTGCAGCAGGGGGGCGAACCTGCGGGGCAGCCACGGGCTTGAACTTCACGAGATATACCGTGTCGCGCTGCACGACGATACGCTCGTGCACCACCGTGTCGGGCACCGGCGATGTCATGGCCTGCATCAAATCGCCGGAAGCATCGGATGCCGGATGACTGCCCCTCGAAAGCCATACTCCGCCACCGCCCAGGAAGATGCCGATGAGCCACACCGCGGCATACCGCCACCATCTGCGTGGCAGCAGGGATGTTCGGGGAGAAGGCGGGCAAAGTGCCAGAATCTCGTCGGACTCTTCGCTGCTCAGGGCATCGCCGCCCGAAGGCCATGCGGCGAACAGCGGGGCATACGGCTCGAAACGGGCATCGCAGGTGCCGGAGGCAAAGTATTGCCGCAGCTGCTCTTCCTCGGCCGCCGTGGCCGTGGCTTCCATATAGCGATGCAGAAGCTGCTCTATCTGTTCTTCTTTCATAGTCGGAAACTCCTTATATATAATATAATATCGTGCCATGCTCCCCAGCCGTCATCCTCCCCCAGCGTGCCAGCATTTCCTTTCTGGCTCTTGAGAGTCGTGTGCGCACGTTTCCCACGGTGGTACCCTGCAGTCGTGCAATCTCTTCGGTGGAGAGTCCCTCCGCTTCTTTCATGTGGAGAATGATGCGATGATGCTGTGGCAGGTTGCACCACACATCGCGTGCCCGGAGTGCCTGCTCCTTCTGCTCCATTCTGGTCTGCGGGGTGTCAAAACTCAGGGGCTCCAGCTCTTCGGAGAGCGAATCGGACTTTCTCACGGCCATGCTGCGAAGCATGTTCAGGCTCACGTGCCTGACGATGCAGAGGGCAAGGTTCCGGAAATGCGCCGCATCGGCTATGCGTTCCCTCACTCCCCAGAGTTTCAGCATCGTGTCCTGCACGGCATCTTCGGCATCCTCGGCACAGGGGAGCAAGGCCAGGGCCACGGCCAGCAGATGCGGGCGCAGGTCGCGGCATTCCCGCTCAAAACGGCTTTTGCCAAAACCATGCGTCATCATAGACCGGTATTCCTATTTTGATGTTTTCGCCTTCGGGCACCAGGGTGTAGTAGGCAGGATTCCGCTGCGATTCGATGCCCGGCACGTTCTGTACGAATCCGCTCATATAGTAGAGGTTCTTTGCCATGTAGTAGTCCAGGTAGTGCTCCTGCGTCACACTCTCCTGATGGTTCCAGTTGGCCTCCGCATTCAGTCGTAGCGGCCGCCCGTCCTTCATTCTCTGGCGTATTTCCCCGGGGTGCAGCAGCATCCCGTCCTCATCCGTCACGTAGGCCGCCATGCTGGCATCCATCATCACCCATTTCCCGAGCGTGAAACTCCATACGACGGTGACCACCGTGGCATCCCTGTCGTCCTTATAGTGTTTGGACTGGCAGGTGATGAATCTCGCCGGCCATCCGAGTGCCTGATAGATTTCGGCGAGCACGATGGCCTGTCCGCGGGCGTTCATGCCGTCGCTTCCGGCCTGTCGGCATCCCTCCACGAGGTCGATGGCCGAGCGTCGCGAAGCAGGCAGGAAATTTCCCCGGTGGCGTATGCGGTCGTGGAGCCAGAACATCACGTTCTTCAGCCGCTCTATTTCGCTCCCTGTCCCGGCGATGTAGTCGGCCTGGAAATAGTCGCGGATGCGCTGGAGCACACTATCTCCGGCTGCAGGAAAGGTCATGCGCTGTGGCGGCTCCGTCCGGCGGTAGAGACTTCCCGTGTCGTAGGGCGGCGAGAGGCGGAGCATCCGCCGGAAGTCGGCATTCTGCGCCATCCGCTCCACCACTGCCTGGAAGCGGGAGTCGGACTTCAGGGGGGCAAAGGCGGAATCGGAGGTGATCTGAGCAGGGAAGGGAAATTCCCTCTCTGCCAGCAACTGCAGCATTTTCAACGCTTCGTCCGTCATGCCGCGTTCCGTGAGGAGGGCGGCCATCCGGCGCACGAAGCCGTTTTTCCAGAAGTAAGCCCACTGGGAGACACACTTCTCCCCTACCATCTGCCGTAGGCCGTCGGCGGCACGTTGCAGCACCGGTTCGGAAATGAGTCGCACCTCGGAGGATGAAGGCAGGAAGCCGGGGTTGCCGGAACCCATCACGGCACCCGTGACCGTGCATCGCCCCATCAGCGGACAGTTCTCCACGGACCCATACCCGATTTCGAAGGCAAACCCCGAGAAGAGAATTTCGGAGAGTTGCGGACAATTGGAGGCAATGGGCGGTCCGCCTGCCGTGAGCACCACGCCGCCGAACTCGATGCGGCGCAGACGGGGGCAGGAGTGGCAGAACCATCCGTCGACATGGAGGAGCGTGCCGTCGACGACGATTTCCTCCAGCCCCGTAGCTTCCTCAAAGGCATGATAGGGCAGGTACTCCACATCGTGAAAGCGGAGGGAGCCGAGGCTGCCGCAGTCGCGGAAGCAGTTCTGCCCCAGCTCCGCCAGATGCTGCGGCATCTCCACCTTCTCCAGGTTTTCGCAACGGTTGAACGCCCATCCCATCACGACGCTCCCTTCCGGGATGCGGATGCTGCGCAGGGCGGAATATTCAAAGGCGCCGGTGCCGAGGGTGTCCATGCGTTCGGGCAGGACGATCTTTTCCAGCAGGCATTCGCGGAAGGCGAAGGGCGGGAGCGTGAGAGGCCCGCCCGCCACGTGCTGCGGCCCGTCCTTGTCGATGTAGGCCTCGCCGCCGGGGGCGAAGGTGGCCCGGCTCAGGTCGAGCGTACGCAGACGCCCCGCCGTGGGCTGCCGATGATAGTCGCTGCCGGCCATCTCGCGCAAGAAGCGGAGGTCGGTACCGTTGAGCCGGCCTTCGATGCTCAGCGCCGTCAGCACATACTTCTGCCCCTCGCCGAGGAGCTCGGGGAGCGTGCCTGGAGATTTGACGCTGATGTGTGCCGACGCATCCTGCCGGGCATACAGCATGCCCGTCCCTGCCGGGGAAACGATGCCGACGGCAAGAACCATGACGATGCGAAAACAGAAGGAAGGAAGGGTGATGTGCATAGCGTGTGGGGAGATGTGGGCGTTGAAGATTTTGCTTGCGGTTTTCGGAGTGCAAAGGTAATACATGTTTTTCAAATCTGCGCGCATTTTCCGGCAAGGCCCGGCATCCGGCATGCACCCATCGACGCATCTTGCCATGCGGGAGGCGGAAAAGCGAGGGGCAAACATCCTCCGGGAGCCATGCCGGCCTACTTTTGCCGAGCATTGCGGCCTTTTTTGTCCGGCTGCCTGTTCAGCCTGTAGACGACGCGCAGCATGCCGTAGCGCGGGATGACATTCCGCCACGTCTCCACGACTCCCTGCATATTGACGACATAGTTCAGATGGGAAATGTCGCCCAGGATGTCGTAGCCCACGAGGGCCAGCGTGAGATGGCCATGCAGGATGCTCTTGGAGAGTTGGGCATTCCACACGAAATTGTCGGTATTCATGGCAGCATGGGCAAAGCCACGGTGTGCGTAGTAGTTGAAGTCGGTGGCGAGCTGCAGGTTCCAGGGCAGCCGTACATTCCCGTATAAGCCGGCATCCAAATTCTTGCCGTCGACGTTCTGGAAATTCTTGCGCCGGCTTCTGGCACTATGCCAGGCTATCTGGCATTTGGCGCCGACTCTCAGCTTCTTGAAGTTGTACTCTATGCTGAGCGGCAGGGCCATATAGTTCGTGAACACCGTAGTGCTTTCAGCCGTCCCGGCATTCGTGGCCTGCAGGTCGGTGTTGCGGTAGAAGTTGTTGCTGAAGCTAAGATTCAACTGCAGGCGTTTGCGGACATCGAGGGGCGTGGAGAACCGGCCGTTGATGCCGACGCTGCAGTTGCCGTCCACGTTCTGCGGCCGGAAGGTGCGCACTCCTGTAGCGGCATCATACAGTTGTGCCGTGGCTACGGCATCGCGATAGAACGTGGCCGTGACTTTGCCTGAGAGCCGCCGTTGCTTCTCCTGTCCCCACTGGTCGGAAGTATAGAAAAGTTCGGCAGTATAGATATGCGTAGGCCGCAACGCAGCGTTGCCCTCGTTGATATTGAGCGGATCGCTGTCGAAGCGCAATCCCATGAGGGAGAAGAGCGAGGGCAACTGCTGCCTGTAGCTGCCCTCCAGCCATATCTGGTGCATCATTCCCGGGGTGTTGCGCTCCATCTTCAGCATCATGGACGGCAGCAACTGCTTTCGGGAAGGTCTGGCAGACTGCTGCCCTTCGAAATCCAGGCTTTCGGCCTTCCATTCCACTCCGGGCGTGAAGGTAAGTCTCCAGAGTGCCGTACGCACCTCATCGCCCCCGCGCCGTTCGCGCTTGTCGTAGCTATAGGAGAATGTGGCCGCTGCGCGTGCCGTATGGCTGCTGCGTGTGCTGAGATAGCTGTTGGGGCGGTCGAGTGCGGAAAGCAGGGCCTCGCGTGTCGACGGAAGGGTGCCGAAATCGGCCTGGTTCATTTCTTCGAGCCAGTCCAGGCGATACAGGTTGTCATCCTGCCTGGCATACGCATACCCGTAGCCGATGCTGGGGCCGAGCGTGACGGCGTGAAAGCCCTTGCGACAGAGCAGCCAGGCCCAGGAGAGGCCGATGTCGGCCGCAAGGTTGTCGGAAGGCGTGTCGTGGTAGCGGTTTCTGCAGTCAGCCTCCGGGGTGCCGGCATAAGTCAGGGTGTAGTGGTCGAAACTGTGTGCTCTGTTCCTGCCACCACGAAGATGGGAAGTGAGTTCCATGCGGCGCCGGGTGAAGGGCATCCGGAAGTACAGCTGGGCGTTGATGTCGCCGCTGAAGTTCTCCGAATGGCTGCTCCGGCGAGTGCGCACCTTGTTGACCAGCATGTCCGTCAGGGCCCGGCTGGCCTCCGGCCCGCCGAACAGCTGCTCGAAATCGCCCAGCCCGACGGGACTGGCCGTGAATTCGGCCTGCATCCTGTCGGCATCGGCCGTGGAATGGCTGTAGGACAACTGAGGCTTCAGGTAGAGCTGCGTGTCGTACTTGTCGTTCTCCGGCCCCAGCATCAAGTGGATTTGATGGTTGGTGCTGGCGGAAAAGCTTTTCGAGCGGTCGGTCTGGAGGAGTCTGCCGAATGCGGAGCCTGCGGTCTGAAACATTTCGCTGTTCTGCTTCATCACGGCATCGCCCGCGGCATGGGCGACGCTGGCATTTCCCTCTATCTCATACCGATGGTGCTTGTCGTGGGCCAGATAGTCGAAGCCGGCGGTTTCCGTGGTGCTCGTGCCGCCTGTGATGTCAGCGGGCGACCATTCCCCGTTTCGTCCCGGCTTGCGGCTTTCGTGCGTGTTGTTGGCATTGGCATAGCATGCCAGACGCGTTTGCGGCGTGAAGCGCAGGGCGAAGAGTCGTCCGAGCCAACGCCCGTACGTGCCGCCCCCGGCCTCGGCATTGGCCAGCCAGCCGATTTGGTACTCGCGTTTCAGAATCACGTCCATCACGAAGCGGCCGTCGTCGAGATCCATGGCCATGGCCTCGCTGCGCTGGCTTTTCTTGTTGTAGAACTTGACGTTCTTCACGGTATAGCCCGGGAGATTGTCCAGCAGCACCGTGCTCTCGCCCCTGAAGAAGTCCTTGCCGTTCAGCAGCACGCTCTCCACCTGTTTTCCGTTCAGGAAGATGCGGCCGTCGCGTTTCATCTCCACGCCGGGAAGCTGTTCCACGAGTGCATCGAGCATGGAGCCTTCGGCCAGATTGAAGGCATCGGCATTATAGACGAGCGTGTCGCCCTTGTGGTAGAACTTGATTTTCGTGGCGGTTATCGCAGCCTCGCCCAGCGCCACGGTGCGGGATATGGGCTTACGGCGCATTTTGATTTCGCCGATGCTGTAGTTCCAGTCCGTCTTCCCGACTTTAATCCGGAAGCGTTTTGTCGTGGTATGGTATTGCGGATTGGAAAGCCGGAGGATGTACTCCCCCGAACGGAAGCCCACGGGGATGATGAAGTGGGAATTGGGCCGGTACCTGTCCCAGAAAGGTACGGCGGTGGCTATGACGGTGCTGTCGAGCGTCAGCAGTTCTGCCTGCGTACTGTCGATGACGGGCTCCATGGTGAATGCGTCGCGGGGCCATCCCCAAAGCTCCAGGCTGTCGGTACGTTCGGCACGGGCGGCCGCCATGCATAGGGAAAACATACACAGGATGAAGAATCGCATAAAAAGATGAATGACGTTGATGGTGGTGAAAATGTTCAAGCGGGGGCGGAAAAGCCCTACCCTCGCCCGGCGGGCACCCCCTTCATGGTGCAGCCGAGTGCGGCTACTCGGCCGGGGCCTGCCAGAACCACGCCTCGTCCGACAGGGCGGGCCGGTTGGGGGCTTCGGTGCCTTCGGGAGCCAGGGTGTAGTAGTCCTCGCGGTTCCTGTCGGGAGTTTCCACACCGAAGCGGCCATGCAGGTAGGCGCTGAGATAGTAGAGGTTCTTCGCCATATAGTTTTCGAGATATTCCTCCTTCGTCTGCCGGCTGCGATGGTTCCAGTTGGCATCCTCGTTGAGTACCAGCTGCCTTCCGTCGATGAGCCTCTGCCTCACCTCTCCGGGATGCAGGAGGAGTCCGTTCTCGTCGGTCACGAATGCAGCAAACGAGGGGTCCATCCACACCCATTTCTGCAAGTCGCGGCTCCACACGACGGTAATGACGTGGCAGTCGGGGTCGGAGCTGTAGCGCCGGGGCTGGCAAGTGATGGCCCGTGCCGGCCAGCCCATGGCGAGATACATCTCGGAGAGTACGAGTGCCAGTCCGCGGCAGTTGAGTCCGCGCTCCCGGGCCTTGCAGGCCTTGTGGAGGTCGATGGCATTGCGCGGCGTATGGTCGGGGAATCCGCCCGAGCCGTCGTGCGGAATCTCGTCGTGCAGCCAGTACATGATGCGCTTCATTTGCGAAATCTCATCGCCGCCGCCCGCTATGCTGTCGAGGCGGAAGTACTGGCGCACACGGAGAAGCTCGGGGTCGGAAGGTGGGGCATAGGTGAATGCCGGGGCATCGGCGAGGGGGCGCGAGGCATAGGCCGGGGCATGGCGCAGGACATTCAGATAGTCGTACTCGCGCTTCCACGTTTCCTCCATCTGCCCGAGCAGCCACAGAAATCGGGCATCGCCGTGCAGGATGTCGAGGTCGCTGTCCTGACGGGCGTGGCGGTATTGGGCATAGCCCTGTTCCACGGACTTTCCGAGCATCTCCAGTGCCTCGTCCTTCAGCCCTTTCAGCGCCAGGATGCAGGCCAGGTTGTAGGCGATGTTGCCACGGTCGAACAGCCTGCTGCTCCACGCGTTCTTCAGCCTGGACGACTCGAAGTATTTGCTCATGCCCTGCAGCAGTTCCCGCACGCGGCCGGGGGAGACGTTGCCGATGCTGTGGCTGTAGGGGATGAACTGCTCGTCGGCACTCCGCATCACATAGCCCGTCACGCTGCAGCGCTCCATGAGCGGACAGTCCTCCACGGAGCCAAAGCCCATGGGGAGGCTGATGCCGGAGAAAATGATTTCGCGAAGCTGCGGACAACGGGAGGCGATGGGCTGCCCGCCCGTGGTGAGCACCACACCGGCGAACTCGATGCGGCGCAGACGGGGGCAGGAATGGCAGAACCATCCGTCGACATGGAGGAGCGTGCCGTCGACGACGATTTCCTCCAGCCCCGTAGCTTCCTCAAAGGCATGATAGGGCAGGTACTCCACATCGTGAAAGCGGAGGGAGCCGAGGCTGCCGCAGTCGCGGAAGCAGTTCTGCCCCAGCTCCGCCAGATGCTGCGGCATCTCCACCTTCTCCAGGTTTTCGCAACGGTTGAACGCCCATCCCATCACGACGCTCCCTTCCGGGATGCGGATGCTGCGCAGGGCGGAATATTCAAAGGCGCCGGTGCCGAGGGTGTCCATGCGTTCGGGCAGGACGATCTTTTCCAGCAGGCATTCGCGGAAGGCGAAGGGCGGGAGCGTGAGAGGCCCGCCCGCCACGTGCTGCGGCCCGTCCTTGTCGATGTAGGCCTCGCCGCCGGGGGCGAAGGTGGCCCGGCTCAGGTCGAGCGTACGCAGACGTCCTGCCGTGGACTGACGATGATAGTCGCGGCCTGCCATCTCGCGCAGGAAGCGGAGGTCGGTACCGTTGAGCGTGCCTTCGATGCTTAGGGCGGTCAGCGTATATTTCCGGCTCTCGCCGACGAGCGAGGGAAGAGTGCCGGGGATGGCAACGCGGAGGCTGCGCGGCCTCGCCAATAGGCCCGACGGGGAGCATAGGAGAAGAAGGAGCAGAAGCATCGTGCAGCCCGCCATGCAGGTGCCGGATTTCCCGCCCTTGGCCCCCTTTGGCCAAGGCAGGATGGAGAAACGACGTGCGGAATCTGTGTGTTTCATAATGGATATGGTGCTTTGAAAATGGTTTGCCTGCAGGACGCAGCAGGCCGGAAACGTGGTGCTGCTACACCATAGAAACACGCTTGGACGGCAAACGTTACAGCACAAAAGGCAAAAAAAAACGGAAAAAAGCCGTTGAAGCCCCATTTTTCAAAAACATGGCTTGCCTACTTTTTTCCCACGGACCTGCCGTTGAAGGGCTTCGACACCTGCTTTTTTCCCGCAGACAAGGCGTTGAAGGGCTTCGACGGCATTTCCCCATTTTCAGCCCTTACCGTGTGCTACGATTCCCGGCAGCCGGCGGAGGAGGAGGTAGCGGAATGGGGTGTCCTGGCCGACGTGTGATGATGGCATGGAGGAAAAAAAGCGTCGTTTTCCCCTTCTCTGCTGCACTTATATCGTTGTCGTCTGTCTATTTTGATGAAAAAATAGTTTGCGGTCTTTGCGTAAACCATAGAAAATGTTAATTTTGCCCTATCAAAACCCTTAAATCTTACGACAAAAATGCTGAAGCAAACTCTTCTTTCACTCTTTTTCGCCACCGCTGCCGCAGGCTACAGCCAGGATGCGCCTGCGCCGCTGGGGCCTCTGCCCGCCGACTATCAGGTGCGCTGGCAGAAGATGGAAACCTATGCCTTCGTACACTATGGCCTCAACACTTTCTGCGACCGCGAGTGGGGATATGGCGACACCGACCCCAAGATGTTCAACCCTACACGTCAGGATGTGGACCAGTGGGTGAGGACTTTCCGCGATGCAGGCATGAAGGGAGTGATTGTCGTGGCCAAACACCACGATGGATTCACGATGTGGCCCTGCGAACTGACGGACTACAACATCACCCGCTCGGCCTACGACGGCCCGAAAAACCGCGACGGAAAGGTCGACCTCCTGCAGGAGGTACGCAACGCCTGCGACAAATATGGGCTGAAAATGGGCCTCTACCTCTCGCCGTGGGACCGCAATCATCCCGACTATGGCACGCAGGCCTATGTGGACTACTACTATAAGCAGCTGGAGCAGATTCTCACACGCTATGGCCGACTCTTCGAGGTGTGGTTTGACGGGGCCAACGGCGGCGACGGCTATTATGGCGGAGCCCGCGAGGAGCGCACCATCGACCGCCGCAACTACTACAATTTCCCGAAAATCAACGAAATCGTGCGCCGCTGGCAGCCGGAGGCCATCATCTTCTCCGATGGAGGACCGGGATGCCGATGGGTGGGCAACGAGCGAGGCTTTGCAAGTGCCACCAACTGGGCCTTCCTCCGTTCGGGCGATGTATATCCCGGCTATCCGAAACACAAGGAACTGCAGTACGGACATGCCGACGGCGATACCTGGACACCGGCCGAATGCGATGTGAGCATACGTCCGGGATGGTTCTACCACCCAGAGGAGGACGAGCGTGTGAAGACCCCGGAGCAGCTGGCCGACATCTACTACCGCTCCGTGGGACACAACGGCACCTTCCTCCTCAACTTCCCCGTGAACCGCGAGGGACGCATTCACCCCGTCGACAGCACGAATGCCCTGCGCTTCAGGGAAATCATCGAGCGCGAACTCGGCCACAACCTGCTGCGGCATGTGCCGGCAAGCGTAAGTTCCTGCCGGGGCGAGAAGTTCAGCAGCACGATGCTCACCGACGGCGACTGGGACAGCTACTGGGCTACGCCCGACGGGGTGACGACGGGCACCGTGGAGTTTGCCTTCGACAAGCCCACACGCATCAACCGCCTCCTCCTGCAGGAATATATCCCGCTGGGACAGCGCGTGAAGAGTTTCAGCGTGCAGGCGCTGGTGGGCAGGAAATGGCAGGATGTCGACAGCGGCGAGGAGACGACGACCGTGGGCTACAAGCGTATCCTGCGCTTCAAGGCTGTCGATGCCAGCGGGCTGCGCATACGCTTCGAGGATGCACGCGGACCGCTCTGCATCAATAACGTCGAGGCGTATTATGGCGGACCGGAAAGCGAGCGCAGCGTGGCTGAGGCCGGAAGCGGAGAGATGAAGAGCGTGCCTTTCGAGATTCTGCGGCAGGACCGCCAGAGCATCGTGCTCGACCTTGGCGCGGAGCGGGCCGTGAGGTCGTTCCACTATCTGCCGGAGCAGGGCGAGCATCCGAAGGGGCTGGTACACCAATATGAACTCTGGACGTGCGATGCCGACGGAAAACCGCTGCAGCAACTCAAGGCGGGCGAGTTCTCCAACATCAAGAACAATCCCATCCTCCAGACGCTCTACTTCGCTCCTACGCCAGCACGCTACATCCTGCTGAAAGCCGTGAAGATGGTACAGCAGGGGGAGGCGATGAGTTTTGAGAAGCTCGGCGTAGAGGATATCTGATGCCCGGCCTTCAGTTACCGGTGGCGATATGGAAAAATCCGACATAGAAAAAGAGGTGTTCTATAGCTTGGCTGCATAGAACACCTCTTTTCTGCGTTATATTCCCCTCTATTATTTATGGACAAGGCGCGGCTTCCGCTCCTTCGGTATAGCCGAAATCGTTCAGGGTACCTGTCTCGGAGGAGAAGCTGATGCCCACCTTGAATATCCGGCGCGCGTCGGCCACGTAGGGCAGGGCATATCCCTTCTCCTCAATCTGCTTCATGGCCACGGCGGCGGTGGAGTTGAGCTTGAACTCGAAGATGTACACCTGCCCGGGACATTCCAGCACGCAGTCGATGCGCCCCTGGCTGGTCTCCTTCTCGACGAACGTGTTGTAGGTGCCCAGCAGTCGCATGATGAGATAGAAGGTGTACTGGAAATGCCGCTCGCACTCCTTCGCGTCCTGCTTGCGACGGAAGCGGTAGGAGATGTCGGAGAGGAAGGAAGTGAGTTGCCGCCTGAACCCATCGAGGTCGCCGGCCTCCAGGGAGTCGCTGACTTCGTTGAGCCATGTCGAGGGGGAGTTTTCGCTTCCGAAATAGTCGGCCGCGAGGAGCGACACCATGCCGCTCCGCACTTCCGCGTTGGGGAAGTCCAGGCGATAGATGTCGCGCCGGGGGTTGTAGCCCTTGATGGTCAGGTAGCCGCTCTGGTAGAGCATGGGCAGCGGCATCTGCTTCGTGGCCTTGTAGTCCGCAAACTCCGCAGGCGGGTACTCCTTGCCCACCAGCTCGTTGATGTTCGAGTGGCGGTCGGACATGAGACGCATGAGATAGGTGGGGGTGCCTGTGGAGAACCAGTAGTCCATGAAATCGCGCGAGTCCAGGCAGTTGAGAATGCTGAAGGGATTGAAGATGTCCGTCATGCGCTTGCTGAAGTGGTAGCCGTCGTATTTGCGGGTCAACTGCTCGACGGTCGCCTCCTCCGTCATGCCGTTTGCCTCGCCCAGTTCCCTGATTTGCTCCTTGAACACGCTCAGCAGCTCGTCCGTCGTGATGCCGCACAAAGCGTCGTACCGGCCGTCGAAACTGATGTCCTTGGGCTGGTTGAAGCCGCTGAACACGCTGATTTGCGAGAATTTCGTCACGCCCGTCAGCAGCACGAACTTCAGGTGCTTGTCGGCCAGCTTGAACACGCTGTAGAAGCCTTTGAGGATTTCGCGGTTGTAGTCCTCCAAAGTCTTTGTCTCGCCTGCGACGACGGGCGAGGGAATGCCCGTGTTCATCACGTCGAGCAGGGGCTTGTCGTATTCGTCGACGAGCACCACCGCGCCCCGTCCCGTCTGCTCGTGGGCTGCCTTCAGAATGGCATTGAAGCGCAGGCCCGGCTCGTTGGTGCCCGGAACGACATTGTACCTTTTTTCTCCGTCTTCGAGAAATTTGTTCACCACGACGTCCAATGCCGTCGGTCGGGTGAAGTTGCTGCCGTTGAAGTCCAGATGAAACACGGGGTACTCCGCCCATTCCTTTTCCAGGGCTTCGATGGCGAGTCCCCGGAAGAGTTCCCTGCGGCCCAGAAAATAGTTCTCAAGAGTCGAGACGAGCAGACTCTTGCCGAAGCGGCGGGGACGGCTGAGGAAATAAATCTTGCCTTCCTTCACCAGACGGTATACCAGGGCGGTCTTGTCCACATAGACAAATCCGTCCTCTATAATCTGCTCAAAACTTTGCAATCCGATGGGGTACTTCATAGTGCTTGCTCTTTGCTGGCGCGAAGATACGTGATATATTTTATATTGCCAAATCTGATGAGAGTTTTTTGGGGGTGGTGTGCGAGAGGGGAATAAAAGCGACCATGCAGACACTCCTTGAATAAAAGATAAATTACTAATTTATAGAACACCCCTTTAAGGGAAACACCTGTTGGAAAGGGCAGTCACAGCATATTCATAGCGGTGCAACATTTTTGACATATCTGCGGCGTACCTTTGCAGCGCAAAACGAAAAGACAGTATCTGACTAAACAACGCTACAATGAACAGAAAACATCGCGGCATGGCATTATTGCTGCCATTGATTATTAATATTAATATGGTGTGTGCCGATGACCTGCACGGAATCGTGGTGGATGCCGAGAGCGGCGAACCGCTGGCAGGAGCCACCGTGGTGGCGAATCTGAAGAAAGGTGTGCTGACGGACAACGACGGGCATTTCCTCATCAGCGGTCTGAAACGTGGAACGTATACGCTGACCATACGCTATCTGGCTTACAAGACGCTTACACTCGGCGGCGTGAAGACCGTCAGCGAAGGGGACACTACGATGCTCCGCTTCTGCCTGGAGAGCGATGACCAGATGTTGGGAGAGGCAAAGGTGGTGGAGAGCAAGCGGCAGAATACGGCGAATGCCATGATGCTGGAGGCAAGGCGGAGCGAGATTATCGTGAACAACATTTCGGCGCAGGAAATCAAGCGGGCGCAGGATGGCAATGCGGGCGAGGTGATACGGCGCATACCGGGCATCAGCCTCATCGAGGACAAGTTTGTGATGGTGCGCGGACTTTCGCAGCGCTACAACAATGTGTGGATCAATGGTGGTGCGGTGCCGAGTACAGAGGCAGATTCTCGTGCCTTCTCCTTCGATGTGATTCCTGCCGGACAGATCGACCATCTGCAGGTGGTGAAATCGCCCAGCCCGGAATATCCTGCCGACTTCTGCGGTGGTTTCATACAGATCTTCACGAAGGATATCCCTGCAACGAACGGTTGGGCTGTGTCGGTGGGGGGCAACTGGAACGACCAGACACATTTTTCCGATTTCCAGACTTCCAAGGGAAGCCGAACGGATTTTCTGGGGCTCGACAACGGGCTGAGGCGGTTGCAAGGAGGTATGGGAGGGACGATGACGCTCCTTCCTGGCACGCAGAACGGCATCGGGCTTACGGAGAATGGCTTCAACAACGACTGGCACATCCGTACCCGTACACCCGTCGGCGACCTCAAGCTGCATGCCGACTGGAACCACCGCATGGCCCTCAGTCGCGGAAAGGTGGGCATGACGGCATCGTTGAACTATACGCATGAATACCGTGCCTATGAGGGCATGACAAACAATCTCTTCGGAGTATACGATGTGGCGAACGACCGCAGCAACTATCTCCGCAGGAGTATGGACAATCAGTACAACGAAAATACGCGCGTGGGGGCACTTTTCAACATGGCCTTCCTTACCAACTCCGGGCAGCACAAGGTGGAACTGAAGAATATTCTCAATCTCCTCTCTACCGACCGCTATACGGAACGCACGGGGGTGAATGCGCAGTCCGATAACGAGGTGGGGGCAGAATACCTCTTCCAAAGCCGACTGACCTATAATGGTCAGCTCTGTGGCAAGCATTCCTACGCCGGAGGCGACGGTACCGTGGAATGGGCCGGAGGATATTCCTTTGCCAATCGCCTGCTGCCCGACCGGCGACGCTACACCGTGGACGATGCCTTGGAGAAAGGCACGATGATGCTTACCGCAGGCAATGAAATCAGTCGTGAGTTCACGAAACTCAGCGAGCACATCGCCTCGGTGGGAGTGTCGGATGCGCATACTTTCCAGCTGCCGCGCATCAGTCCGGTGCTGAAGACGGGCGTCTATGGCGAGCGGCGCTCCAGGGCCTACAACACCCGCGAGTTCATCTACAACTGGCCGCTTTCCTCCAACACCCTTCCCGCTGATTTCCGGAAGTGGAACATGCCCGACCTCCTCTCCGATGAATCCTGTCTGGGAGCCGGCGCGCTGCATTTGCTGGAGCAGCAGAATATGCGCAATGACTATGGCGGCCGCAACTGGCTGGGGGCTGCCTATGCCGCACTTTCCATCCCTGCTGGCAGATGGAACATCCATGGAGGAGTGAGATATGAATACAATGTGATGACGCTCATCACGAATACGCGCGATTATGAGGTGAGTCCGATGGAGCGCGACTATACCACTTCTGATTTCTTCCCCACACTCTCCACGACTTTCCGCATTGACCGCCGGCAGCAGTTGCGACTCTCCTACGGCCGCTCTGCCAATCGCCCGGAATTTCGCGAGGTTTCGCCTTCCGTGTTCTATGATTTTGCGCTGGCATCGCACGTGCAGGGCAACGTCGACCTGCTGACGTGCCATATCGACAATCTTGACCTCCGCTATGAAGTGTATCCCTCCAGCGGCGAACAGATTACGGTGGCTGCCTTTTACAAGCATTTCGACTCCCCTATCGAATGGACCTATACTGTGGCTGGCGGCACGGGACTCATCTATTCCTATGAGAATGCCGAACAGGCCGACAATTATGGCATCGAACTCGACATCCGCAAGGACCTCTCCTTCATCGGATTGAAGGATTTCAGCCTCTCCTTTAATGGTGCCCTCATCAAGAGCCGCGTGGAGTTTGCCGAAGGCTCGCGCTTCAAGAACCGTCCGATGCAGGGGCAGAGTCCGTATCTCGTCAACACGGGGCTTTTCTACCAGAACGATCGCCTGCAGCTCTCCGCAGCCTTGCTCTACAACCGCATCGGAAAGCGCATCATCGGAGTGGGACGCAGCGAGGGCAGTTCAGGGAGCGAAGACAATGCCCGCGTGCCCGACAGTTATGAAATGCCGCGCGATGTCCTCGACCTCACTTTCTCCAAGCGATGGGGGGAGCACTTCGAGCTAAAGGCCAGTGTGAGGGATGTGCTGGCGGAAAAAGTGAGATACAGGCAGTTCGACACCGTGACGCTGCATGGCGGACAGACCAAGGAAATCAAGCAGACCACACGCGAATACAAGCCGGGAAGAAACTTCAACGTGACGATGGTGCTGAAGTTCTGAGGCTGATGGCGCGATGGGGTGCCAGTACATTCCATCATGTAATACCACAACAGTAATATCGCAACAGGTATATAGCAACAGTAATATCGTAATACTTTATATTTTCACAACATGAAGAAAAACTATCTTTTCGGATGCCTGGGCATCCTGACTGCAGCCACTCTTTTTACGGCTTGCAGCGATGACGACAATGATTCCACACAGCAGCCTGAAGCCGCCTATGTTTGGACTACGGATGGCGGACTGAAAGCATGCGACCACCTGACTTTCGATGCCGACGGCAAGGAGAATGCCGAAGGAATGCAGATAGGAAACGGTGATGCCGAGTTTGTGTTCACCGGAAAGCAGACGCTGAAGCGTGGCACCTATACGCTGAAAGGATGGGTTTATGTGGCTGATGGCGCTGAACTGACCATCGAGCCGGGCACCGTCATCAAGGGCGACAAGCAGAGCAAGGCATCGCTCATCGTGGAGCGCGGCGGAAAACTCATGGCGCGCGGCAATGCTACGGCCCCTATCGTCTTCACCTCTGCCCAGCAGGCTGGCGAACGTCGGCCGGGCGACTGGGGCGGACTCATCCTCTGCGGACGCGCGCTCAACAATCAGGCAGAAATGCAGATTGAGGGCGGCCCGCGCACAAAGCATGGCGGACAGGACAATGCCGACAATTCCGGAGTCCTCTCCTACGTGCGCATCGAATTTGCCGGCTATCCCTTCAACCCCGACCAGGAAATCAATGGCCTGACCTTGGGTTCCGTGGGCAACGGCACGCAGATTGACCACGTGCAGGTGTCCTACTCGAACGATGACTCTTTTGAATGGTTCGGCGGCAGCGTGAACTGCAAGTACCTTGTGGCATATCATGGTTGGGACGATGATTTCGACACCGACAATGGTTTCTCTGGCAATGTGCAGTACGGCCTTGCTGTGCGCAATGCCCGCATAGCTGACAAGTCGCAGAGCAATGGTTTCGAGAGCGACAACAATGCCAGCGGTTCGGATGCCACGCCCTTCACCACCGCCACCTTCAGCAATATCACCTTCGTGGGTCCCGACCTTCAGAATGGGGTGAAGTTTGAGAATACCACCGATTTCATCAATGCCGGCGACTACAATCCCAACAATGGTTCGGCACTCGGACGTTTCCAGGCTTCCATGCACATTCGCCGCAGTTCACGTCTGAACGTTATCAACTGCCTGGCAGCAGGATGGCCCATTGGTCTGATTCTGGATGGCGAGAAGGGCGACACGCCCGCCCAGGCCAGCAAGGGCGGCATGCGCTTCCACAACAATGTTATGGCACAGATGGGTGTGCTTGGCACCGATGCCAACAAGGTGTATGATGACGTGCTCTATGATGCTGCCGGCCAAAGCGTGATCGACGAGAAGCAAAGCTCCTTCTCCTCCACTTTCTTCCGCGCGGAAAGCCTGCACAATCAGTACTTCGATACGGCAGCCGCACTTGGCCTCGCCGACGGCAGCGGAGTGGGCAGCGCCTTCATGCCGCAGGTGGGAAGTCCTGCGCTGAGTGCAGCATCATTCGATGGCGAGACGAGCAGCTGGTTCGACAAGGTGAACTATGCCGGAGCCTTCAATGCCGGAGACAACTGGATGCAAGGCTGGACCAACTTCGACCCGCAGCACACGGCCTACTAATTCGTGCAGACAATAATGGCTGAGCCTGTGTCCCCTCCCACACGGAAAAATTTCCGGGGTGGTGGAGGGAGCACAGGCTCAGCTGTATAGGCAGGTTCTGTACATTCCCCCCATTTATAAAGAGAGGGGGGGAACATCACATCTCCCATTTCAGTCCAAAGGCAAGGGAGAATACGTAGCGCCAGGGATATTCACGATTGTGGATTTTCGAGAGCACATAGAGGTCGCATGTGGAGATTTCATAGTATGCCGATACGGAGGAGTGCAGGCGGCGGTAGGCACTGGGAATGTCATAGCGGATGCGCTGTCCCAAGAAGATGTTCGTGCGGATGCGCGTGGAGAACCAGTAGTAGTTCGACGGATATTTGTCGGGCTGCTTGCGCCAGAAGTCATCGCTGGAGATCGTATTGAAGAAAAAGCCTGCCGTAAGCGGTTGCAGCACATAGCAGGAGGACAGTCGGCAATGCCATGGCACATAGCGCTCCTTGACGGTGAAGGTGAACTTGGCATGGTCGGCCTGATAGCGTGGCAGGAATCCGAAGAGGAGGTCGGTCTCCCAATGGTCGTTCCTGCCATAGTGCCATCCCGGTCCGATGGAGAGCAGGCCGATGCTGCCCGCATATTGCAGCGTGGCCTGGTCGGGCAGGAGTTTTGCCCAGTAGCGCATGCGTCGCGAATGGATTTGTTCGTAGCGTCCGGCTTTCTGCACGGAGGTGGAAGTCCCGGAAGTGGCGATGGGCACGGGCATCAGCACGTAGCGGTACACGGTGTCGTGGACAACGGCAGGCTGCAGCGTATCGGCCACGAGGGCATGCTGCAGGCTGTCCTGGGCAGCGGCAGGCAAAGTCAGGACAAGGCTGAAAACTGACAGCCCGACGCGAAAGGCACGATTAGTAACTGACCACTTCATAGCTGTAGCCTCCATCGGATTTAAGGGTGAATATCATATACTCGCGGTGTTTGGCAGAGGCACACTCATAATAGAGCACACCATCGTCGAACCATTCGTTCACCACCGTGTGGTGGCCGTGGCCGCACATGCAGAAGGCCAGGCCCGGATAGCGCGTAATCTTGTATTCAAACAGTTCGGACACATTATTGTTGAACTGCTCGCTGGTGGGCTGTGCGTGCATGGCCACCACCGTGCGCCGCACGCTTTCGGGAAGCGTGCTGAGGTCGGTGTTGATAAAGGGGAAGTTGGGGATGTCGGTGGAATAGTCGTACTCGAAGGCATTCGTGTTGAGGCACAGGAAATGCGTGTCGCCGGCATTGAAGGAGAAGTCAGGATTGCCGAATACGTAGCGATAGGCATCAGCCCCCGTGCCCAGACAGTCGTGATTGCCCAGAAGCACCACGTAGGGCATCCTTAGCAGTTCCAGAATGTCGCGTTGCGCCTCAAATTCATGCGTTGCACCGAAATCGCTGATGTCGCCACAATGGAGCACGAAGTCGATGTCCGTGCGGGCATTGATGCTCCGTACTGCCGCCTTCGTCTCGTCGTACCATCGCTGCGTGTCGCTGAAGAGCACGAAGCGCACGCTGTCGCGCCCTGCTGTGGCCGCTTCGATGCGCGCTATGTTTTGCGCATTGATGCCGTGTGCGCCGCTGATTCTCACCTCATAGGGATGATAGTCTATCACATCGCAGGCCGCGAGCATCCATATTCCCACGGCAATGCCTGCCCATCGGGTGTGGCAAAGCCTTCTGGCGGCATTCAAAAGGCGTGTGTCCCTGTCTCTGTCCTGTCTGCTCATGGTGTGAAAGTGCTGGTACATGTTGTACGAATGAAAAAAAACATGCCCCCTTGACGCTCTGTGAAGGGGGGGGCACGTCTGACGATAAGATCTGTGAGGGAAATGTGTTCGGTGCAAAATTACGAAAAAGTAGGGTTATCCACCAAGCAAAAACGCTTCAAAGACGCAAAGTTTTCCAATTTATCCCTAATATTGCACAAAACTATCAGTCGGTTTCGCGTTTTTTTTTCTTGTAAGGGAAGACTGGCGGCAGATATGGTAAAGAAGAGTGGGGATAGGACAGGAATCCGGCATGGAAAGAAAACAAATGGCTTCCGCACCGGAAATGATGCGGGAGCCATGATATGATGATTGCTGTGTCAGGTCATGAAGTGTATGGTCATTTGCTCCATTCAAACCAGTCGTAGGTCCAGTAGGACTCGTCTACGCTGTCGTCGGGATAGTAGAGATAGTAGAACCAGAGTTCACCTCCATTTTCATCGCCGGCAAACTCGCAGTAGCCGCTGGCCACGTAGTTGTAGAGTCCGGCTGCCGTGCCGAGGGGTACGCCCCAATATCCTGCCGATGACCCGGCAAAAGTGCCGTCGGCCCCTTGCGGGCAGATGACGTTGCCGTCGAGTTTGAACACCAGGTCGGCACCTGTGCCGAAGAAGTTCTCCAGCGTTTAGATGCCTGTGGCAGCGGTGAATTTCAGCGTGCGCGTGTCTTCGGAATAGAGTCCTGCGGCATTGGAGCAGTCGCGATAGTAGGTGCCGCTAGCGCTCCATGAAAGGGTCCTTCACCGTAGTGGCACTCACGCTGCCTTCGCGGGCAGAAGTGAAGCGGCTGCCCTTCGCGGGATTGGCCTTGACGTAGAAGGTGAAGGTGGTGCCGTCAGGCAGGTTCTCCACCGTCATGCTGTTCGTGCTTGCCGTTCCGCTTTCCACCTCTTTGCCATTGGTGTCCTCCAGTCGCCAGGAGTAGGAGTCGGCATCGCTTTCATGCAGGCAAAGCCATCGGAAGGTCAGCGAAGTCGTGGTCTCGGAAGCGGCATCGAGGGTAGTGATGTCGTCGGTAGCGGCACCCTGGGCATCGGCTTCCAGATACCAGTTGTTATAGGGATGTTTTATAAATTATTCAACTTTCGCAAGTTCTATTTGGTTGTGAATGAGCTCTTTAGTACGCCCCGAAAGGGCAATAGTCCATAGCCCAGGCGGGCGTCCTGGGTAAATTGGTGTATTGTATCTGCGCCCTGTAAGGGCAAAAGTGTTTTTTCTTCATCACCTGTATTCTTATACTTTTGCCCTTTCAGGGCGCATTTGCGGCGGTCAAACCACCCAGGGCGCCCGCCTGGGCTATGTACTTGCTGCCCTTTCAGGGCGTACCGTTACTTCTGAAACACAATCTTTTTTAACTTGCGAAAGTTGAGTAAATTAGTATATAATCTTTTTTTCAAGGGGTGTCTGCTTGGCTTCGCCTTGCTC
>CAMGOT010000008.1 GCA_946060685.1 uncultured Bacteroidales bacterium | reverse complement strand
TCTTAATCAGTGGGTCCAGGGTTCGAACCCCTGAGAGTGTACAAAAAACCGATAGCGGCCAATAGTCGTTGTCGGTTTTTTTGTGATGTAATCCAGGAATGAAAGAAGGGGGAGGAATTGTCTTCAATTGTTGAATGGGGTATAAGTTAATTATTGAATGAGGAAAGAGGAATGAGGAATTAACCATCCTGCTTCCTCCAACTCCTAAATCCTCATTTCTAATTCTTGGTTCCTTATTTCAAAGATACTAAGCAGAGGCTCATAAATATAGCATGAGGGGAGAGAAGGCAAGTATGTCTTCTCTCCCCTCATGTGAGTTTAGGGTTTTATGGCGCGCCTGCTTGGGGCAGGGATTACATCATGCCGCCCATGCCGCCCATTCCGGGTGCGCCCATCGGCATGTCGGGATGCTCCTCCTTCTTGTCGCAGATGACGCATTCGGTGGTGAGGAACATTCCAGCGATGCTTGCAGCATTCTCCAAGGCTACGCGTGCCACTTTGGCAGGGTCGATGACTCCGGCAGCGTGGAGGTCGCCATATGTGTCCAGCTTGGCATTGTAGCCGAAAGTACCCTTGCCTTCGCGAACCTTGCTGACCACGACAGCCCCTTCGACACCGGCATTCTGGCAAATCTGGCGAAGCGGTTCCTCGATGGCGCGCTGGATGATGTGGATACCCGTGGTCTCGTCGGCATTGGCACCCTGAAGGTCGGCGATGGCCTGCTGAGCACGGATGTAGGCTACACCGCCACCCGTCACTACACCTTCCTCGATGGCGGCACGAGTGGCACAGAGAGCATCGTCGCAGCGGTCCTTTTTCTCCTTCTGCTCCGTTTCGCTGGCAGCACCCACTTGCAGGACACAGACACCACCGCCCAGTTTGCCCAAACGCTCCTGGAGCTTCTCCTTGTCGTAGTCGGAAGTGGTGGCGGCAATCTCGGCCTTCAGCTGCTTCACGCGCTCGTCGATGTTCTCCTTGGCACCAGCACCGTTGACGATGGTGGTGAGGTCCTTGCCCACAGTCACCTTCTCGGCCGATCCGAGCATCTCGATGGTGGCCTGTTCGAGTTTCAGCCCCTTGTCCTCGCTGATGACTACACCTCCCGTGAGGATGGCGATGTCCTCGAGCATGGCCTTCCGGCGGTCGCCGAAGCCCGGAGCCTTCACGGCACAGATTTTCAGTTGTGTGCGCAGACGGTTGACGACGAGTGTGGTCAATGCCTCGCTGTCGACATCTTCTGCAATGACGAGCAAGGGGCGTCCGCTCTGCACGGCAGGCTCAAGAATGGGCAGGAACTCCTTCAGATTGCTGATCTTCTTCTCGTAGATGAGGATGTAGGGGTTCTCCATCTCGCAGAGCATCTTCTCGGCGTTCGTCACGAAATAGGCACTCAGATAGCCACGGTCGAACTGCATGCCTTCAACGGTCTTCAGCACAGTGTCGCGACCCTTGGCATCCTCGATTGTGATGACACCGTTGACGCTTACGGCACGCATACCATCGGCAATGAGTTTTCCGATTTCAGGGTCGTTGTTGGCAGAAATGGAAGCCACCTGCTCGATCTTGTCGTAGTTGTCGCCCACCTGTTCGGCCTGCTCTTTGATGTTGGCCACGGCAGCAGCCACAGCCTTGTCGATACCGCGCTTGAGGTCGAGAGGATTGGCTCCGGCAGCCACATTCTTCAAGCCTTCGTTCAGAATGGCCTGTGCCAGTACGGTGGCGGTGGTGGTGCCGTCGCCGGCATCGTCGGCAGTCTTGCTTGCCACGCTGCGCACCAGCTGTGCGCCGGCATTCTGGAAGGCATCCTCCAGTTCGATTTCCTTGGCCACGCTCACACCATCCTTCGTGATGCGGGGGGCACCGAATTTCTTGTCGATTACCACATTGCGACCTTTAGGGCCAAGTGTCACCTTTACGGCGTTTGCCAGCGCATCGGCACCAGCATGGAGCAGTTCGCGTGCTTCTACGTTATATTTGATATCTTTTGCCATGATTTTCTCTTGTTTTTTGTAGGGGTTGGGGATGATTTTTGGGGGATTAGGAATTTGGAGTTGGAGGAAACCGGATGGTTAATTCCTCATGTCTCATTCAATAATTAAATACATTCAATAATTGAAGACATGCCTCATTTCTAATCGCAAGGCAGCTCAGTCTTATCCTATGATGGCGAGCACATCCTTTTGGTGCATGATAAGGAATTTCTCTCCTTCAAGTTCCACCTCGGTACCGGAATATTTGCCGTAGAGCACATTGTTGCCTTCCTGAAGCACCATCTCTTCGTCCTTGGTGCCTTGTCCTACGGCGATGACGGTTCCTTTCAAAGGTTTTTCCTTAGCGGTGTCGGGGATGATGATCCCACCGACGGTCTTTTCTTCTGCAGGAGCGGGTTTGATGATCACGCGGTCTGCAAGCGGAGTCAGTTTCATAGTGATGAAAAATGTTTTATATATATTATATGTGTTTTTTGTAAAGCAACTGTAGGCCTTTCTCTCTCCTCGAAATGTCGGCTGGGAGTCGGCGGCCTGCTGACCGCGATGATAGCAAATGGAGTGCCAATGCCATGAAACGATGATGAAGGTGTGACATTCTGTCACGTTTGAGGTGCAGCGTCCTGCCAAATTGTTTGCACCGTAGGGCAGCTGTTGCCATTTCGCTTTGGCCTCCCGTACAAGGTGTCGTCATGGCGAAATGATGCGGAAACGAGTGAAAATGCAGTACGTTTTCCTTCTTTGCCCTTGCTGTGCCGTGCAAATGTCGTAAATTTGCAAGGACTTTTAACCTGCATTATTCATTGCATTAAATTCCTCCTATCCCCTTCTTCCTATGAAAACGATTTTGCAGTCCTTCCTTTTGGGCAGTATGGCACTGTCGGGTTTTTCAGCAGATGCCCAGTCACGCCCTAATATTATATATATCATGTGCGATGATATGGGCTATGGCGATTTGGGATGCTATGGCCAGCGTCTTATTGAAACTCCCAACATCGACCGCCTTGCCGCCCAAGGCATGCGGTTCACCCAAGCTTATGCCGGAAGCCCCGTGTCGGCCCCCTCGCGGGCGTGCTTCATGACCGGGCAGCACTCCGGACATACGCATGTGCGGGGCAACAAGGAGCATTGGAGTGGCGAGGTGAAGTATGGAAGGAATACCGACTATGGCATCGTTGGGCAGGAACCCTACGACACGGCCCATGTGGTCCTCCCCGAGATATTCAAGGACAACGGCTACACCACGGGTATGTTTGGCAAATGGGCCGGCGGCTATGAAGGTTCCGTTTCCACCCCCGATGTGCGTGGCATCGACGAGTTTTATGGCTATATCTGTCAATTTCAGGCCCATCTGTATTTCCCCAATTTCATGAATGTCTACAGCCGCAGCAATGCCGACACGCGCGTGCGGCGGGAGGTGCTGGAGCAGAACACTCCTTTCCCCATGTATGGCGATGACTATAAACGGCGCAAGCAATATTCTGCCGACCTCATACACCGCCGTGCCCTTCAGTGGCTTGAACGTCAGGAAGCAGGAAAGCCTTTTCTCGGCATCTTCACCTACACCCTCCCGCATGCCGAACTGGCACAGCCTGACGACTCGATACTTCAGAACTATAAGGGACGCTTTACCACCGGCGAGCGCATCTATGCCGGTTCGGAAGGCTCGCGCTACAACCCCACATCATGCGGTCATGCGGAGTTTGCCGCCATGATATCACGTCTTGACGCACAGGTGGGGGAGATTATGGACAAACTGGAGGAGAAGGGATTGGCCGAAAACACCGTCGTCATCTTCACCTCCGACAACGGGCCTCACGAGGAGGGTGGGGCAGATCCCGGATTCTTCAATCGCGACGGACTGCTGAGAGGCATCAAGCGCAGTACGTACGAAGGAGGCATACGCATACCCTTCATCGTGCGCTGGCCGGGAAAGGTAAAGGCCGGTACGGTGAGCGACCATCAGCTGGCCTTCTACGACCTTATGCCCACCTTCTGCGATATAGCGGGTATAGCGGATTATGAAAGGCGTTATCGCAGCCGTTCGCTGGCGGAGGACTATTTCGACGGCCTTTCCTTCTATCCCACCCTGGCGGGTGAAGGCCGGCAGCAGCAGCATGAGAGTCTGTACTGGGAATTTGCAGAGACCGATATGATCGGTGTGCGTATGGGCGACTGGAAACTGGTGGTGCAGAAAGGCCAGTGCCGCCTCTACAACCTTGCCACCGACCTGCACGAAGACACCGACCTCGCTTCCCGCTACCCTGAAGTGGTGGAACAGATGAAGGCCATCATCCACCGCGAGCATACGGAAAACCCGATGTTCAGGGTGACGATTCCTGAATGATGTCAGCGGTCGGGGCGTTAGGAATATATCCATGGTCCCTATAGACAGATAATCTCCCGGCTTGTGTAGTCGGGAGATTTTTTGTTCGTGGAACACGCAAAAGAGGTGAAAAAGGAGTGAAGATTCTGCAGATTGATTCTTGGACGACAATCCTTTATAAGGGAACTTGTTTTTTTCGGCCACATAGTTTTCTATGCTTCCCAGACAACATCCAAACAGCATGCGAATTTGCATTGTTGGGGTCTGCTATGATGGGGGAAGAGGAACACGCGGACATAGTTTTCAAGCCCCCCCAAAAAAAAACAAACAGACAAGGGCAAGTATCCAGCGGAAGGATACTTGCCCTTTATTTATATGACTAAGTCTTGGTCGCCTTAAAGATTACTCCTCGATGGCAGCCTGCGCGGCGGCAAGACGTGCGATGGGCACGCGGAAGGGCGAGCAGGAAGCATAGTTCATACCTACCTTTGCGCAGAACTTCACGCTGGTGGGCTCACCGCCATGCTCACCGCAGATACCGGTACGCATACCGGGACGTACGGCGCGACCCTTTTCTACTGCAATCTTGATGAGCTGGCCTACACCCTTCTGGTCGAGCACCTGGAAAGGATCGACCTTGATGATCTTCTTTTCCAGATATGCGGGGAGGAAGCTGGCGATATCGTCGCGGCTATAGCCGAAAGTCATCTGCGTGAGGTCGTTGGTACCGAAGGAGAAATATTCAGCTTCGGTAGCGATGCGGTCGGCAGTGAGTGCTGCACGTGGAATTTCGATCATCGTACCGATTTCGAAGGGAATCTCCACCCCTTCTTCTGCAAACACTTCGGCAGCCGTGGTTTTGATGACTTCTTTCTGCTGCTTGAGCTCATAGAGAATACCGATGAGAGGTACCATGATTTCAGGATGAGGATCATAGCCTTCCTTCTTCAGCTGGCAGGCGGCACCAAGGATGGCACGAGTCTGCATGGCGGTGATTTCGGGGAAGGTGATACCCAGACGGCATCCGCGATGTCCGAGCATCGGGTTGTTCTCATGGAGTGAGTTCACACGACGGCGAATATCCTCGACGCTTACGCCCATTTCGCGTGCCATAGCCTCCTGGCCGGCAGCATCGTGGGGTACGAACTCATGGAGAGGAGGATCGAGCAGACGAATGTTGACGTGCAGGCCATCCATAGCCTTGAGGATGCCGTAGAAGTCGGCCTTCTGGTAGGGGAGGAGTTTGGCGAGAGCCTTTTCGCGTCCCTCGACGGTGTCGGAGAGAATCATCTCGCGCATGGCCACAATCTTCTGGTCGTCGAAGAACATGTGTTCTGTACGGGTCAGACCGATACCCTTTGCTCCGAATGCGCGTGCTACCTCAGCATCGTGGGGAGTGTCGGCATTGGTGCGAATCTCCATCTTGGTGTACTTGTCGCAAAGGTCCATGAGTTCCTTGAAGTCGCCGCTAAGTTCAGCAGCCTTGGTAGGAATCTCGCCTGCGAACACCTGACCGGTGGTACCGTTGAGAGAGAGATAGTCGCCTTCTTTGTAGACAACGCCTTCGATTTCCACCGTCTTGTTCTTATAGTTCACATTGATGGCTCCGGCACCGCTGACGCAGCACTTGCCCATACCGCGTGCAACGACGGCAGCGTGAGAGGTCATACCACCGCGTGCGGTGAGAATACCCTCGGCAGCCGACATTCCGGCGAGGTCTTCGGGCGAGGTCTCGATGCGTACCATGATGACCTTATGGCCGTTTGCATGCCAATCCTGGGCATCATCGGCATGGAACACGATTTGTCCGCAGGCAGCACCGGGCGATGCGGGCAGACCCTGGGTGATGGCCTTTGCCTTTGCGAGTGCCTGCTTGTCGAATACGGGGTGGAGAAGTTCGTCGAGCTTGTTCGGCTCGCAGCGCATGATAGCGGTTTTCTCGTCGATCAGGCCTTCATGGAGCAGATCCATGGCAATCTTCACCATGGCAGTACCCGTGCGCTTTCCGTTGCGGGTCTGGAGGAACCAGAGTTTGCCCTCCTGTACGGTGAATTCCATATCCTGCATGTCGTGATAGTGCTTCTCAAGCTTGTCCTGAAGTGCGTCAAGTTCTTTGTAGAGTTCGGGCATAGCCTCTTCCATGGAGGGGTATTTTTCCACACGCTCTTCTTCGGAGATGCCTGCGCGCTCAGCCCAGCGCTGGCTTCCGATTTTGGTGATCTGCTGCGGTGTGCGAATACCGGCCACAACATCCTCGCCCTGTGCATTGATCAGGTACTCGCCGTTGAAGAGGTTCTCGCCGTTTCCTGCGTCTCTGCTGAAGCAAACACCGGTGGCAGAGGTCTCGCCCATGTTGCCGAATACCATCGCCATAACGCTGACGGCTGTACCCCATTCATCGGGTATACCTTCCATCTTGCGGTAGAGGATGGCGCGCTCGTTCATCCAGCTGCGGAATACGGCGCAGATGGCTCCCCAAAGCTGCTCCTTGGGATCGGTGGGGAAGTCGCTTCCGGTCTGCTCCTTGATGGCAACCTTGAAAAGTTCGACGAGTTTCTTCAGACTCTCTACGGAGAGGTCCTTGTCGAGCACCACTCCCTGCTCTTCCTTCACCTTTTCGATGATGGCCTCGAAGGGGTCGATGTCCTCCTTGTTCACGGGTTTCATGCCGAGCACCACGTCTCCGTACATCTGTACGAAGCGGCGGTAGCTGTCGTAGACGAAGTGGGGGTTGCCGGTCTTCTCCACCATTCCTGCTGCCACCTCGTCGTTCAGTCCGAGGTTGAGGATGGTGTCCATCATGCCGGGCATGGAAGCCCGTGCGCCAGAGCGTACGCTGACGAGGAGCGGGTTCTTGGGGTCGCCGAACTTGCAGTTCATGAGAGCCTCGGTGTGAGCCACGGCTGCGTCAACATCATCGGAGAGGAGTTCGATAATCTTGTCCTGACCTACCTTGTAGTACTCATTACAGGTGTCGGTGGTAATGGTGAATCCAGGAGGTACAGGCACTCCGATGTGGTTCATCTCGGCAAGGTTGGCGCCTTTTCCGCCAAGTGCCTCACGCATGGTAGCGTTACCTTCGGCCTGGCCGTTTCCGAAGGTGTAGACTCTTTTAATGTCTGACATAAAAAGTTATGTTTTTTAGTTAATGTTGTTCGTATTGCGCAAAATTATAGATTTCTTCGGAATTTAACAAACGTTTGCCCCATTTTTTAACCTCAACTTGCTGTTTTTGCTGAAAAATCCCTTTCTAAGGGGGCGTGATTTTGCACAATTCGCCATTAAATGCCTTTTTTCTGATGTGTGGGAGGAAGATGCAACCACCCCGCCGCCTCATGGTAAAAGGGCGGCGGGGTGGTGGGGAGGAGGATTACCGGCTGACGGCTTTCACGCCCTTCACATCGCGGAGTTTGCGGATGAGGACATCAAGTTGGGAGGTGTCCTCGATCATCACCGTGAGTTCACCGTAGAAGAGTCCGTCGCGGCTCTCGATACTGATGTTGCGGAGATTCACTTTCTGCTCTTTCGAGATGATGGAGGTGAGATTGTTGACGATGCCGAGGTCGTCCTGTCCGATGACGTAGATCAGTGCGGGGTACGTCCTGCCGCCTTTGCCTGCCCATCGTGCGCGTACCAGGCGGTAGGGGTAGCGCTCCATCATTTGCGGAGCGTTGGGGCAGCTGGTGCGGTGAATCTTGATGCCGCCCGACGAGGTGACGAATCCGAAGACTTCATCGCCATACACTGGTGAGCAGCACGGTGCCATGCAGAATTCCAGGCCTTTGAGGTTCTTGTCGATGACGAGAACATCGTCTGACGCTTCCCTGGGAGCTGCGCTCTGTGCCACCTTGCTGTCCATCGAGAAGAGTTCGGCCGACCGTGCCGCCGCCCGCTCGCCTTGGCCCATCTCATGTTTTTGGAGTTCGACATAGGTGTCGATGAGATCATTCACTTCTACGTCTTCGTCCACGATGTCGCGATAGAAGTCGGCGGCCTCCTTATAGCCCCTCTTCTTGATGAGGAGGTTGATGACGGACTCGTCCCAGTCCAGCTTGCGGTTCTTCAGTTTTCTCTCCAATATTTCTCGTCCCATGGCCGCATCTCTGCTCTGCAGTTCCTTGAGGCTTTGGCGTATTTTGCTCCTTGCATGGCTTGATACGACGATGTTCTGCCAGTCGGCACTGGGCTGCTGCTTTGAGGAGGTGAGCACCTCCACCTTTTGTCCGCTCTCCAGGACATAGCGTATGGGTACGTTGCGGCCGTTGACAATACCTCCCACGCACTTGTTGCCCACTCCCGTGTGTATGGCATAGGCGAAGTCGAGTAGTGTGGCCCCTGCGGGCAGTTTGTAGAGGTCGCCCTTGGGTGTAAACACATAGATGGCGGTCTCCTGCAGAGCCTCTTGCGTGAGGTGCGGATCCTCTCCGGCTTCCAGTGCGGCACGTATGCCCGCAAGCCATGTGTCCACACCTCCTGAACTGCTCTTCACGCCCTTGTAGCGCCAGTGTGCGGCGAGTCCGTGTTCTGCCACCTCATCCATGCGTTCCGTGCGTATCTGCACCTCCACCCATTTGTCCTCGGGCCCGAGCACGGTGATATGCAGGCTCTCATAGCCGTTGCTTTTAGGTACGGTCACCCAGTCGCGCAGGCGCTTGAGGTTTGATTCGTACATGTCGGTAATGAGCGAGAACACCTTCCAGCAGTCGCCGATTTCCTTTTTGGGCTTGGAGTCCAGGATGATGCGTATGGCAAAGAGGTCGTACACTCCGTTGAAGCCGCATTTCTGCTTCTTCATCTTTTGCCAGATGGAGTGTATGCTCTTCGTGCGTCCCTTCATGTGGTATTTCAGACCTGCAGCATCGAGTTTCTCCCGTATAGGTGCGATGAAGCGTTCGATGTAGGCATCGCGGCTTTTCTTTGTGGCGTTCAGGCTCTCCTTTATCATATAATAGGCATCGTGCTCCAGATATTTCAGGGAGAGGTCCTCCAGTTCTGATTTCAGCTTGTAGAGTCCGAGCTTGTGTGCCAGGGGTGCATAGATGTTTGCTGCCATGACGGAAAGGTGCTGTTGCTGCTCCACGGCGGGAGTGTCCTTCACCTCGCGCATCAGCACCACGTTCATGGCGATGAGTATGAGGATGACGCGCATGTCAGCAGCCTGTCCCACGAGGAGATTCCTGAAGTTGTCGGTCTTCATCGTCTCCTCGTTCAGGCTTTCCAGTTGGTGTACGCGCTTGAATGCCACGATGTCTTCGGCAGAAGGTCGCCATTCCTTCAATCCGATTTCCTCTGCTGCCAATGCCAGTGTGGCACGAACCATTTCGTTCGCGTCAAGACCAAAGTCGGCCACCAGCCGACGGTCCAGGATGTTAGTCCAATCAATCTCAGCCATGTGTTCAGTAATATTATATTAGAATGTGTCGGTACAGGCAGGGGTATGGAGTGTTTTTGAGGGGACGTCCTGCCTGTCAGAAAACGGTAAAGGCGGCACAAACATAGGTTTTTATGCCGCCTTTTCTCTTTTTTGTAGATGTGTGGAATGTTGTTCTCCGGCTATTTTTCTTCCGGATATTCGTACTTGCTACCCGTATGCTTTACGATTGTGGCACGATACTGGTCGGGAAAACCAGGACGTGTAGGCGGCACACAAATCCCGTCCTCGGTCAGTTCGAATGTTCCATCCTTCTCTTTTTTCACCACCTGGTCGTTGAATTTCACGATGAGATACTCTCCCAGCTGTTTCCAGCGTTTGAGCATGGCCTGGGCGGTGTTCACGCTGTAGTCGGTGAGGAATTTACGGCATTTGATGCTGCCCTGCTGCAGAAGTTCCTGAGCCTTGGCATCAATGTCGGCCTGCTCATGAATATATTGCTGCTGCAGCTCATCGCGCACGGCCTTGACGGCGGGGAAGAGTTGCGAATAGCGCGGATAGGTCATGTTTGCCACCCAGTTGCATACCCAGAAGGCGGAGTTCCAGGAGAAGGTGTGGTCGTCGGCAGTGTCCTCGGCATAGCATTCCGGCACTTGAGTGGCACAGCAGTACATGGGAGTATACGCCACCATGTTCGGCTCGTCGTTTCCGAACCACAGCACTCCTCCGATGGCATCTGGCAGCCATCCGCGCATTTGGGCTACGAATGTGCATGCACTCTGCTGCGTGGAGATGGGACGCTCGTTGAAATATTTCTTGCCCTCATACTCGTAGGTGAGGGGGCTGGGCAGATATGCGCTCTGATAGACGCCGCTGTTCACGTCGCCCTGGAAGTCAAAGGGAGTGCCTTCATAGTGGTCCTGATTGGCGGCTATGACATCGTCAAGTCCGAGCAGGCGGTTGGGCTTGAAGTAAAGCGGCATCACCTCGGCAGTGCCTACATGGAGGCCGTCGACAAAGTTCACATAGCGGTCCATGCCGTCGACGAAGCGATTGAAGAAACTCCACACGCGGGCATCGCAGAAGCGTTGGCTGCTGAAATCGGCAGGACTGTAGGCATCACAGAAGGAGAACTCGCTGTCCTTGCCCGTGAAGTAGCCTTTTTCACGGGCAAACTTCACGACATCCTTCGAGTACATCACGTTCTCCTTGTCCTTCATGTCGAAGGTATGTATGCGGCTTTGGTTGGCGTGGGCGGAGATGCAGTCGTCGGGAATGCGTACGGCCACCCACACGGCACCTTTCTTCTCGTCGCCCTTGCCAATCATTTCCAGCACCCAGATTTCGTTGGGGTCTGCTACGCTGAAGCTCTCGCCGCTGCCACTATAACCGTATTTCTCCACGAGGTCGGTCATGACGCGTATGGCTTCGCGTGCTGTCTTGGCGCGTTGGAGTCCGAGGGCCATGAGGGAGGGGTAGTCGATGCCTCCCTCAGGATTTTCTGCGGTCAGTTCGTGGCGACCGCCGAAGGTGGTCTCCATGATAGAGAGTTGGAACTCGTTCATCAGTCCCATCACGGCATAGGTCTCAGGAGCCTCGGGAATGTCCCGCAGGTAGTGGTTGGTGTCGCCGTCCACGATGCGCCTCGTCTCCCCGGGAGCATGCTTGGCAGCAGGATAATAGATGAGTTTGCCGTACATGCCGTAGCTGTCCATATTGTAGGAGATGAAGGTTGCCCCAGTCTTTGAGGCTTTCTTGCCGACGAGGAAGTTGGTGCATGCCGTCGCGCTTATGGCGATGGCGGCAGCGAGGCAGAGAAGTATTCTTTTCATGTTTCGGTTTCAAAAAGTGTTGTAGAAAGGGGGGGGGAGGGTAGTCAGACAGCCTTGAACGACATGTCAAGTCCCTTCACGGAATGGGTGAGTGCGCCGAAGGAGATGAAGTCTACCCCCGCCTGTGCGTAGGGTATCATCGTGTCGAAGGTGATGCCTCCGCTCGATTCCGTCTCACAACGTCCTGCAACGATTTCCACGGCCCGCTTGGTGTCGGCAGGTGTGAAGTTGTCGAACATAATGCGGTCGGGTTGTTCAGCCAGGGCCTGATGGAGCTCGTCGAAGTTTCTGACCTCAATTTCGATTTTCAGCGCTTTGCCTTTCTCCTGGCAGTAGGCCTTGGCACGGCTGATGGCATTGTGTATGCCTCCGCAGAAATCCACATGGTTGTCCTTCAGGAGAATCATGTCGAAGAGTCCTATGCGATGGTTCATGCCCCCACCGATTTTGACAGCCTCTTTTTCGAGCATCCTCATGCCGGGTGTGGTCTTTCTGGTGTCGAGCACCCGTGTCTTGGTGCCTGCATCGACGAGTGCCTGCTGGTAGCGGTGTGTCATTGTGGCAATGCCACTCATCCGTTGCATGATGTTGAGCATCAGTCTTTCGGTCTGCAGCAGGCTTTGCACCTTTCCGCTTACCACGAATGCCACATCGCCAGGTTTCACGTGTGCGCCGTCCTGAAGGAAAACTTCCATTTTCAGTTCGGGGTCGAACTTGCGGAACACCTCTCGTGCCACCCGCACTCCAGCCAGTATGCCTTCTTCCTTAATTAGCAGGCGGCTTTGTCCCATGGCATCGTCGGGGATGCAGCAGAGGGTGGTGTGGTCGCCGTCGCCTATATCTTCTGAAAAAGCAAGTGCTATCAGCTGCTCGTTAAGTTGGTCTACGGTATACATCTTTGTTTGAAATGTTATATAGGTGGGATTTGTTAATCCCCACCGTAAAAATGTTAGTAATTATGGAGGGAGTTTTGCCAGCTTCAGATTTCTTTTTCGGTATAAATCGTAAGTCTAATTGGTCACTTGGATTGGCTTCCTCTTCAACATGCCATTTATTCTCGAAGACAATTCCAAAATCTGACAAAACGAATGAATGGAACTCCCTATATTGTTTTGATGGTTTATGGTTTTTCGGCTTATGGTGCGATATTTTCGGGCAAATTTAGTGATTTTCGCTGATAGCGTGGCACAATGCTGCATAAAAATCGGCATCAGTCCCCCCAATTTTTGCGAAAAGCGCTAAAATGAACTGCTGCAAGCGCATTTGTTGGTGGCATATTGGGAATCAGGCGTGCGCACCGTAGGGGTTGCCACATCTTCTTTTCGGCTTGGTGGAGCAGGTCGGCATACTTCTTTCGTAGCCTCCACTCAAAAAAATATATATAAAAGCGCCTACATTTGCCAGCCAGTCCCTCCTGCGATGCGTGATGGGCTGGCTGACTACCTTTAAAATGAATGGTTCGGAATATCCCCCTCCAGCCTGATAGTCCCGGTACTTTGCAGGGATTACGCCGTTGCGCCGTTTTTGCCTGTGGCGAAAATCTCAGCCTTTGCGGTTCTTGCGCAGGCGGTGGATGATTCTGTAAAGCCGGGAAAATGGACGGGTGGTACCGAAGATGAAATGGCAGCAGGCAAAAGATTGCTCATAGGAGTTGAGATGACGGAGAACTTCTCGCCTGTAGCCTTTGAAGGAAACCTGACGTTCGAACTTGCGGAAAACGGACGCCACGTGCCGGCGTTCGTCGGGAGAAAGTTGGGGTTCGTGTACGAAGAGCAGTAGCGTGGTGTCGATATAGAAGTGCATCAGCTGGCACATCAGTTTTCCACGCTGCCTATGGTCGGTGAACTCTTTCTCGAAGGCATCTTTGATGAGCAAAGCCGTCTCCAGACGTTGGAACCGTCGCATGGAGAACTTGCGGGTGACGGCATCGGGGTTCCCCTGATAATAATAAAATGTGGTGTGGGCAAATGCCACTCGGTTGGCCCAAAGAAACTGCATACGGCTGTTGTACTCATCGCTGTCATAATAGCGGGTATCGTTGCGTTTGTCAGCCATCAGCCGCAGTCGTACCAGCCCAAATCCGTGGATGGTGAAATCGACGGAGAGAAAGAATGCCCTGCGAGGGCTGATTACCTGTGTGTGGTCACCTTCGGGAGGGTAGGAACAAGGCCAGGTGGAACAGGTCCCGTCGGCGTATTTCAACAACATATCCGGCAGCACGATGTCGGCATCCAGTTCGCGGGCTCGAGCCACAAGACGTTCCAGGCAGTCGGCATCCATCGTATCGTCCTGCGACATGTAGAAAGCATATTCCCCCTTTGCCTCGCGACACATCAGGGCAATGTTGCGTGCCACATTTCCCTTCGGGTCGTTTGTCTTGCTGAACATGCGAATGCGGGACTCGCTTCCTGCCCATCGCGTCAGAATGGAGTGGCTGTCATCGGTCGACCCATCGTCGAGCACGATGAGTTCCCAATTGCTGAAGGTCTGGCTGACCACGCATCCGATGCTGGAGTCTAAATATGCGGCACCGTTATAGACGGGCATTAGAACGGATACGACAGGGCGCATAGATATTAGTATCGTGTTTAAGAATAAGAGTAATGGAAAGATATATCTATTATATCGGTTGCAAGGTTAATAACCTTATTGCCGTTGAAGTTGACTGTTCTCGGCAACGTTGCAAGCATTGCGCCTCTCACAGACAGGTCTTGCCCCGAAAGGAATGCATCGTCCTTGCGTTTGCATCGTCCTTGCATTTGGTTAGACAAGAGATATTCATGCCCCGGCAGGGCATGACTCGCAGAGCCGGGATGCCAGCCTTTCTTAATGCCTGCGGGGGTGTGCGATTGCAAGGTGAAGGAGAATGTATGGAAAGAGCCCTCGCGCTGACACCGCATGGGTGGCCACTGCGAGGGCTCTCTCTTAGGGTTCTGGCCAGCCGGCTTACTTCTGCGGGATGCGTTTGAGGGTCTCCAGAACGAAGTTGTAGTACTTCCCGACAGAGTCGATCAGCACGCGCTCATCGGGCGTGTGGGGCGAGCGGAGCGTGGGGCCGAAACTTACTACGTCCATCCCCGGGCAATGGCTGAGGATGACGCTACACTCCAGTCCTGCATGCACCACCTGCACGTGAGCCTGCTCGCCGAAGAGGTCGTTGTAGACCTCACGCATCAGTTCCACGATGGGGCTTGACGGACTGGGCTGCCATGCAGGGTATGCTCCGTCGAACTCAACCTTCATGCCTGCCAGGGATAGTGCCGCCTCGATGGTGTCGCAGCAGCACTGGCGCTGGCTGTCGCTCGACGACCGTACGAGATCCTTGAAGAATGCCTTGCCTCCGCCGATTTCCACAATGGCAAGATTGGCGGAAGTCTCCACGATGGAGGGAAGATGAGGGATGAAGCGGAGCACACCGTTGTGGCAGGCCATAATGGCTCCCACCAGTGCATCCTGTACTTCGACAGGCACCAGTTCCGACGGCAATTCGGCAGGTTCCGCTGTGAGCGCGAGAGCATTCTCGATATAGCCATATTCGTCGCGGAGCGTGTCGGCCCACTCGCCGTTCACAGTCTTCACAAACTCTTCTACATTCTCGGCAGGAAGTGTCAGTACCACCTCGCAATGGCGCGGGATGGCATTCCGCATATTGCCGCCAGCCCACGATGCCAGTCGGGCTTCGAAATTGACGATGGCATCCATCACTACCCGTGCCATACACTTGTTGGCATTCGCACGTCCCTCGTTGATTTCCAGTCCGGAGTGTCCTCCTCTCAGTCCCGTCAGCACTACCCTTACGGCAGCATCACCATCCTCTACCTCTACGGGCTTGTATTCCAGCGAAGCGGTGAGATTGATGCCGCCGGCACTTCCCGTGACCATTTCGCCATGGGTCTCGTTGTCGAGGTTGAGGAGAATCTCGCCCTTCAGCAGTCCGTCCTGCATATGGTTCACGCCGTACATGGTGGTCTCTTCGTCGGTGGTGATGAAAGCCTCCAGGGGACCGTGGGGCAGCGTGTTGTCCTCAAAGATGGCCATAATAGTGGCCACCGCCATGCCATCGTCGGCCCCCAGTGTGGTGCCTGTTGCCTTCACCCATTCGCCTTCGATACGTGTGAGGATGGGGTCGGTCTCGAAGTTATGGGTAGAATCCGGGGTTTTCTGCGGCACCATATCCATGTGTCCCTGTAGAGTGACGCACTTGCGGTCTTCATATCCCGGAGCGGCAGCCTTGTACATCAGGATGTTCCCGGCCTCGTCCTGACGGGCATCGATGCCACGTTCGGCAGCCCAGTCGAGCAGGAAGCGTTGCACTTTCTCCAGATGTCCGCTCGGGCGCGGCACTTGCGTAAGGAGGTCGAAGTTGTGCCAGATGGCACGGGGTTCAAGTTGTGATATTGCAGACATAGAGTATTATATTATATAGTATAGAAAATGTCGTATGGAAAATGATGCGGTGTTGGACGACAGGAAAGCTTTATGATGTTGATCCGGCATCGTGGAGAGGTGGCGGCCATGTCATCTTCCCGCAGCCTGCCGCTCCATGCCGGTGCCTCTCTTTCCCGAAAACCACATGAGGTCGGCCCATCCCCATCCTCCCAGAAGAATGACGAGTAGCGTCTGTATGGAATGTACCACCAGCGCGAAAAGAATGGCGGGCGATTCTGCCACCCCATAAAGCACCAGCATCGTCTTGACGGCGAAATGCCAAGGTCCGGCACCATTGGGAGTGGGCACCAGTACGGCAAACGATCCCACGCAGAAAATGAGCAGTCCTGGCAGTACACCTATCGACGACGTGAAGGGGAAGGCATAGAATGCGAGATAGAAATGCAGGAAATAGCCTGCCCAAATTCCGATGCTGTAGAACAGATAGAGCCATGGGCGCTCCACCTGTCGGAGCGAAACGATTCCTGCCCAGAAGTCCTGCATCTTGGTGCGCGTCTGCCTCACGAGCCGCAGGCGAAAGAGAATGTAGACAAAGAATCCCACGACCATGATGCCACAGAGGAGAGTGACCCACCATCCGGTAGTCGTAAACTGTCCCGTCAGGGCATTGAGGTCGAATCCCGTGGTGCGCAGGAAACTCAGGAATTGTGGGAACTGGCTGCAAAAGGCTGCCACGGCAATCAGGAGCATCAGCACGCTGTCCACCATACGTTCGCTTACCACTGTCCCCAAAGCTTTCGAGAACGACACTCCGGCATAGCGTTTCAGCGTGCCGCAACGTGTCACTTCACCGATGCGGGGAATGACCAGACTGGCGGCATAGCTGATGAAGATGGCATCGGCGGAGACGCGTGCGGAAGCTGATTCCCCTAACGGGCAGAGTGCCATATTCCAGCGTAAAGCCCGGAAGAGCAATGGCACCACTCCGCACACGAGGCTCAGCGACATCCACCGCCAGTCGAGCACGGACAGCCCCTCGATAAAGAGAAATCGCAGGTCTGTACCCCGATACATCCACCACAGGATGCCCGCCGTCAGGGCGAAAGGGACTATATTTTTCAGAAATTGAAGAAACTTCTTCACGGTTTCGGGGAAAATGTTTACTTTTGCGGTCGCAAAAATACGACATTTTTTAGAATACATGGAATATGTAAGGCCAAAAAAGAACCTCGGTCAGCATTTTTTGAAAGATTTGCGCATAGCGGAGGCAATTGCCGACACCGTAGATGCCTGTCCCGGCCTGCCGATTCTGGAGGTGGGGCCAGGTATGGGGGTCCTCACCCAGTTCCTTGCCCGCAAGAACCGCGAGCTGAGGGTGGTAGAAATCGACCGCGAGAGTGTGGCATATCTGCGCGAGAATTTTCCTGCTCTTGACAACGAAACCGGCATCATCGGAGCCGACTTCCTGAAGATGCGTCTCGACGAGACTTTCGGGGGCAGCCCCTTTGTCCTGACGGGCAACTATCCCTACAACATCTCTTCGCAGATATTCTTCAAGATGCTGGACTATAAAGACTATATCCCCTGTTGTACGGGAATGATTCAGCGTGAGGTAGCCGAGCGTCTGGCCGCCCGTCCCGGCACGAAAGCTTTCGGCATTCTCACTGTGTTCATCCAATTGTGGTATGATGTGGAATATCTTTTCACCGTCCCTCCAGGGGTGTTCAATCCTCCTCCCAAGGTACAGAGTGCCGTGGTGCGCCTGACGCGCAATGCCACCACCCATCCCGGATGCGACCTCCAGCTTCTCAAGCGCATAGTGAAGCAGGCCTTTCAGCAACGTCGTAAGATGCTTCGCGGCAGTTTGCGCGGACTGATGCCGGAAGGCCATGAGTATGCCACAAAACGCCCGGAGCAGTTGGGCGTGGAGGAGTTCGTACGCCTTACCAATGATATCGCACACCACATTCACCCGGAGACAGTCTGACTCTCTGTTCCTGCAAACGGCATTCCCTTCCCTCCCCCTGTTTCCCTAAACCGTCCTATCCCACTCTCCCACCATAAATCCCCTCCATCCATGCGACACCATTTGCCCGCCTTTCTGCTCTTCCTCGTGATGCTTCTTCCAGCCTCCGCTCTCCCATTGTCGGCCGACAGTGTGGAGCCGCTGCTTGAAGGTTGGGTGAGGGATCAGGTGCAACCCTTCAATTCCCGTTGCCCCATCTGGAAAAGCGCGCCCTATGAGGGTCAGCGTTGCAAGGTGGGCTGTGTGGCCACGGCTTTGGAGAGCATCGTCTCCTACTATGGGCGGAACGTCATGCTGCGGCAGAAACTCGAAGGATGGAACACCAGCGACTATAGCGTGGCGACATTGCCTGTGGGCACTACCATCAAAACGGGGAAAATCCTGAAGAACTACGGCGACGGTACTGCTGAAAGTGTAGGGATGGATGCTGCGGAGTATCAGGAAGCTGTGGACGAGGTGGCGACACTTTCGCTGGCTTGCGGCCTGATGGCAAAGATGAAGTATGGTGTGACGGAGAGCGGTGCCGATGTGAGCAATCTTGTGGAGCCGCTGAAAAGCGTGTTCGGATGGAAGACGGCACGCACTGCCGACTCCTACAACTATACCCCACAGCAGTGGAGGGAAATGCTGAAGAACGAACTTCGCAACGGGCGTCCCATTCTCTACACGGGCTATACAATGAACATCGCAGGCCATGCCTTTGTGCTCGACGGTTTCGACGAGAACGGCCGTTTTCATGTGAACTGGGGCTATAATGGGGCCTACGATAGCGGCTACTACGAGCTGGAGGCGCTGGGACCCTTTGAGAATCCTGACGACCCTACGCCCACGGGCATCATGCAGGGGTTCTTCTGCAACCAGCAGGCCCTGGTGCTTTGTCCTGATGCAGTGGATGTTTCGGCCTTCGATGTGGTGCAACCCCGTACAGGTCATGAGATTGCCATCGAAGGAATAGAGATGGCCACCACCATTCCTGTGGGAAAATATACTCCCGTCACCTTCACGCTCTACAATACCACTGATGAAGAGATTACCTCGCCCTTTGAAGTGTTTACCAATGCCCCTACCGACGATGACCCTTTTGTCCAGGGCGACTATGGTGCCCTTTTCGGTGCGACAATGCAGCCTTATGAGCGTCGTGTCATAACGGTGCATTGCCTGTTCAGCCAGAAGGGTGGCCGCACGTTGCGCATCTCTCCCGATGATGTGACCATCCTGGCCGACAAGCAGGTGGTCGTCACGTCAGCTTCTGCCGACAAGCTTTCCTTTGGCGAACTGGATATATCGCGTACATCGCCCTCTTCTGTGGCGTTCAGCGTGGATGTCACCAACCAGGGCAGTAGCACCAGCGGCACCCTCATCACCTATTGCCTGATGCCGTCGACGGAAGTGCTGCTCAATGGCGACTGGCGACATTATGAATATGTGTACATTCCTGCCGGACAGTCGCAACGCTGCACGGTGGAGTTCAAGGGCATCCATGACGATGCGCTCCATCTCTTTGCCCTCCGGTGTCCCTGGCTCATCCAGCAGAGCATGGAGTTTACCATGAGCGAGATTACCGATATCCATAGTCCATCGTCCGCTCCGGCCGATGCACCCTACTATGACCTCTTGGGCCGTCGAAGCGGACTCAAGACTCGCGGAATCCTCATTCACCGGGGGAAGAAGGTTTTGGTCAATTAGAAATGAAGAATTAGGAATGAGGAATTAACCATCCAGCTTCCTCCAACTCCCAACTCCTCATTCCTCATTCTTCATTCCAAACTCCCACCCCCTCATACCTAATTCCTCATTCATATTGAAGTAATGCTCTACAAAGCGACTCTCCAATCCTTGCTTCGCAGCACCTTGTCCGACGGCCAATGCGACAGGATGCTGCATAAGGCCCATGCCGTGGTGGCACTTCGCGACGACGGTACGTGGAAGTTGAAATACTATGATGAGGAAAATGCGGGCGAGACGGTCATCAGCGGAACGTCTCATGCCATTACGCTTCGTCGGAGTGGACACGTCACTTCGAGGATGGTGTTCGAAACTTCCAAGACGACTGAGGCAATCTACCGCACTGAGGCCGGAGAAATCGACATGCAGCTGCACACCCGCAGGATATTCATCTCCACCGAAAAGCACTCCGGCCGCCTGCTGCTCGACTACGATCTCCTTATTGCCGGAGAAACGACAGCCCGTAACACACTGGAAGTTTTCTGGCACCGGGAAATCGCACCATAGCCCTATGTCTGCTTTTTTCGAAGACTTCCGAGGATGACTGCACCTGTCATGAAGGAGTGAAAAATGGCATAGCGGCTCTCCGATTTTAGGGGGGTGTCCTATAAATTAGCTGGGCAGGCACCTCTTGACAGGCATCTCTTGAATAAAAAGATAATTGTCTGATTTATAGAACACCCCTTTATCCATTTCCTGTTTTTTTTTACCGAACTTATTATGAAAAAGAGAAGAGTGGCAAAGATTCTTGGCATCCTGCTGCTGATGCCCCCAGTCTTCGTGTGCCTTCTCTGCGTCCTTGTCTATCTCCCTCCCATACAGCGATGGGCCATCAACCGTGTTGGCGACGGACTTTCCTCCACTTTGGGCATGAAAGTCAGTGTTGAAGAAGTGGCCATCTCACCCTTCCTCGACCTGCTGGCGGGAGGACTGACTGCCACCGACGCATCAGGCGACACGATTTTGCGTGCCGAGAAACTTTCTTTTGATATTCCTCTAAGCCCCATTTTCCGTCAGAAGCAAGTGGTGGTGAACGACTTCATGCTGGAGAACACACGCATGAACACCAAATCCCTCATCCCCGACTGTCAGATACGCGGTCGGGTAGGACTGCTGTCGGCGCAAGTGGATGGGGTGGCGTGGGAAGAGACTGTGGTCAGCATCCGTAGAGCTATGCTCGATGGGGCTGACCTCTGCATTTCCCTTTCCGATACTGCACAGAAGGACACGACTTCCACCACCGTTCCGTGGAAGATTATTGCCGGCGAAGCTCGCATCGCCCGTTCCAGCGTGCAGCTGGCATTGCCTCCCGATTCTTCCGGAGGCACTTTCTTCACGCATGCTTTTTTGGGTGAGGCAAATTTTCGGCAGGGTCACTTCGACCTTGCGGCAGCCTCCTATCTCCTTCAGCATGCCGATATTATGCAGGGACGTGCCACTTTGGGCACCTTCACCCTTCTACACACTGATACGCTGGCCCACATCACTCATCTTGGCATTGCCGTCGATTCCATTTCCTGCGACTCCCTCCTGCAGGTCAACGCCCTTCTGCGCACCCTCGCATTCAGCGAGCAGCACTATGGTGTGGAAGCCACCGATGCCCATGGCATCCTCAGTATCGACACCCTTGGCCTGCGCCTGCCCGACCTTAGTCTCACCACTCCCTGCTCCCGTTTAGAGGCACAGGCATCGGTGGATTGGAGCGCGCTGAAGCCAGATGGCCAGGGGCAGATGGATCTCCGCGTCAACGCCACCCTCGGGCGTGCCGATGTGGCTGCCATCGCCCACAAGCTGGTGCAGCAACGTGTGGTCGACCGTACGCTGCTGCAACATCCTGCCGTGTCAAAGTTGCTCCATAGCGATGTGGTGGCAGAAGCAGCCATTCATGGCAATCGCCGGCTCCTTACCCTTGAATCCCTCAACGTACGCTTGCCCCGGCTACTTTCCCTTCGAGCCTCAGGTACTGCCCGCGACGATGCCGACCGCATTGACGCCCATTTTCTGGCAGGCGTCTTTGGCGGTTCGCTTTCGGCACGGGTGTCGACCACTCTTTCTCAGGAGCGTTATGCCCTGAAAGCCTATGCCGGCCGTCTGCCGGTGGCGCACTTTCTCCCCTCGCTCCCTATAGGGCCTGTCACGGGTAATGTGGTGCTGGAGGGTCGTGGCTTCGACCCCACCTCCCCCCGTACGCTTCTGCTGGCTGATGTGGAGTTGGAGCAACTGAAGGCAGGCGACTATCTTCTCCACAGCTTGACTGCCGATGCCAGCATCCGCAAGGGCATTGCTGTAGGCAAGATGGGTATCGTCAGCAATGCCGGAAGCCTCAGCGGGCATATCGATGCCGACTTTCGTGAGGGCTATGCTGCCACTGCCAGTATTGAGGCCGACAGTTTGAACCTTCAGCTGCTTGCCGGATCCGGCCAGCCATTGTTTCTCCACACGAAAGCCGACCTCCACGCTTCAGCGTCCAGGAATTTCGGAACGTTTGACGCTGCGGGTAGCCTGACGCAGACATATATCGAGAGCACGAAGCGGGCTTCGATGTTCCGTGATGTGTGCTTTGATGCCTCATCCTGTGCCGACTCCACCATGGTGGGTCTCCGCACGGGCGATCTTTCTCTTCAGCTCTCCTCGGCTTTGGGATGGCGGCTACTGGCAAAGCAGGCGCAGACTTTCCTTGCCGAAGCCTCAAGGCAGATGCAGGCGAAGCGGCTGGAGAACGATACGCTCATGCACCTCCTGCCCGACCTCGACCTCGATGTCCGGGCTGGTCGCGATAATCCCGTGATGAAGTTCCTTGCCCTCAAGGGTACCGATATTTCCAGTGTAGACCTTCGGTTGCAGACGAATGCCACCGATGGACTCCACGGCTACAGCCGTTTGGGTACCATCACCACCTCTGGGCTGCAGCTCGACACCATATCCTCCGTCATCACACACGACAGTATTGGCATCCGTTTCCTCACTACCTTCCACAACTACAGGCGTTCCAACCCCCACCATTTCACGGTCGTAGTGGATGCCGGCATCCAGGAGACACTCGCTTCGGCAGCCTTCACTTTCACCGACGGCCAGGGACGTACGGGCATCGACCTTGCCTTGCATGCCGAACTGATGGACGATGACCCCGAACTGGGCGAGGGATTCCGCGTGAGTATCCATCCCGGGCAACCTGTCATTGCCTATCGTCCCTTCACGGTCAATGCCGACAATTCCGTAGACATCAGCCGCGAGGGTATGGTGCGTGCCAATGTGCATCTTGCCGATGCTTCCGGCATGGGGCTTTCGATTTACGGCGAGCCTTCCGGCGAGAGTCAGAACGACCTGACGCTCTCCCTGTCTTCTATTGATTTGGCTGCGCTCAGCGAGGTGCTGCCTTATCTGCCTCGGCTGGGCGGAATGGCCGAGGGCGATTTCCACGTCATCGAGCAGCATGCCGATTCGCTGGGGCTTTCGGCCATGGGCAGCGTGTATGTGCGCGATATGACCTATGAGGGCCACCACATCGGCAATGTGGGTACGGAGGTTGTGTATCTGCCCAAGGCGAGCGGAGAGCATTTTGCTGATGCCTTCATATCCTTCGACGACGAGGATGTCGCCACCGTCTCTGCCGTTTACCGTGATACCGACGGCAGCTATCAGGGCGATGTGTCGCTCACAGAATTTCCCCTGGCTCCCGTCAATGCTTTCCTCGCCGATACCGGCTTTGGCCTGAGTGGTTCTGCTTCGGGCAGTTTCAGTCTTGAAGGAAAGGACGCGCAGCCCCGTCTTAGCGGTACACTCGACCTCAACGGTACGCACTTCTACAGCCCGGTGTATGGTGTGGACTTCCTCATGGACGAACGCCCGCTCACCTTTGCCGACTCGCGCCTGCATTTCCAGGACTATCTGCTCACTTCCGGCAAGACCGATCTCCGCGTGAACGGAGACATCGACTTTGCCGACCTTGACGATATTCGGCTCGACTTCCGGCTCCGTGCCTCTGACTTCGAACTGATCAATTCCCGCCGCACGAAGAGTTCGCTCGTGTATGGCAAGGTCCTCGCTGATTTCGACGGGTCGGCACGCGGCACGCTCTCCAGCTTGGTGGTCAGGGGCGATGTCGATATCCTTTCCGGCACCGATGCCACCTATTTGCTCAGCAATTCTCCCCTCACTGTCGAGGATCGTCTTTCGGATCTCGTCACTTTCGTGAGCTTCGACGATTCCACCGGTGTCGCCACTCCCGAAGAGGCGGCTTCTCCCATGGCCATTGACATGTCGGTCGATGTAAACATCTCTCAAGGTGCCAAGTTCCACTGCTTCCTCTCGCGCGATGGCGAGAGCTATGTCGATATTCGGGGAGGGGGCGACCTTACCTTCCGCATGACACCCCAGGGAGTGAGTCGCCTGACGGGCAACTATACTATCGAAGAGGGTGAGATGAAGTATGCACTTCCCGTGATACCTCTCAAGACCTTCCGCTTGGAACAAGGCAGCTATGTGGAGTTCACGGGCGACATGCTCAATCCGCATCTTTCCATCCGTGCCACCGAGACCACGAAGGCCACCGTCACGGAGAACGATGTGCAGCGCAAGGTCACATTCAATGTCGGTGTTGAAATTTCCCGCACACTCATGGACATGGGTCTGGCGTTTACCATCGAAGCCCCTGAAGATCTCGGCGTGCAGAACGAACTGATGACGATGAGTGCCGAAGACCGCAACAAGACTGCCGTGGCCCTCCTGGCCACCGGTATGTACGTGACCGACAATATGGCGACTTCAGGCTTCAAGGCTTCCAATGCCCTCAATGCTTTCCTGCAAAGCGAGATTCAGAGCATCGCGGGTAAGGCGCTTCAGACCATCGACCTCTCTTTTGGCATGGAGAACGGCACTTCTGCCTCCGGCGGCACCACGACCGACTATTCTTTCCAGTTCTCCAAGCGTTTCCTCGACGACCGCATCAGCGTGAAGGTGGGCGGCAGCGTGCAGACGGGTGCCGATGCGCAGAACTCCGCAGCATCGTTCATCGACAATATCAGCCTGGAATACCGTCTCGACAATTCCGGCACGCGCTATGTGCGGGTGTTCTACGACCGTGAGGCGCACGACCCTCTGGAAGGTACGATGATGAAGACGGGGGCTGGTATGATTCTCCGCCGGAAGACCGATCGTCTCGGCGAGCTCTTCATCTTCCGCAGGAAGGGGGCAAAAGCGGCCGGTGTCGAAGTCCCGGGGAGCGCGCCTTGACGATGGGCTGGCTTCCTCCTGCATCAGCATGTAGCCCCAGGAAATACTGTATGGAAAAAGGGGGGGGCGTAAAGTCGTTGTCAGAAGTCATACCTGTTTTCGTCCACAAAAAAGCCGACATAAAGGCCGCTACTTTATCCCCCGCCTATAACTTTCTAATTTTTGCCACCAGATGAAGCACTATATTATCCTTTTGCTCGCCATCGCCATGGCCATCCTTGCCGGGGGATGCTCCACCACCAAACGGATTCCCGACGACGAGCAGTTGTATCTCGGCATCAAGAGTACGAAGTATACACGTCCGAAGGCTGCACTTGCGAAGCCCGACTCCATCGATGCGAAAGCCTTTCAGGCAGAGCGAAAAACGGAGGATGTCGCTTTCCAGACGGCGCGTACGGAGGTGAATGCAGCTCTGGCATATCCTCCCAACGGCTCCATTTTCGGCAGTTCCTCCTTTACGCAGCCCCTAAAGCTGCGTCTGCGCATCTATAACCGCTGTGGCGACAGCCAGAACCGCCTCGGACAATGGATGTTCCGCAATTTCAGCGAGTCTCCCGTACTGGTTTCCACCGTGGCTCCCGACACGCGTACCAAGGTGGCAGGCAACACCTTGCGCAATTACGGATTCTTCCGGGGAAAGGTGAACTATGACATTATTCCTGGCGGTAAAGCCAAGACGGCGCGCATAGCCTACAGCATCACCACTGGTCCCCTCTTCCGTCTTGATAGTGTGGAGTACCGTTCCTTCGGTACGGAGCAGGATTCGCTTTTCCGCGTTCACCCCTCCCGTTCCCTGCTCCATCGTGGCGATGCCTTCTCCGTGATGAGTCTGAGCGGCGAGCAGGAACGTCTGGCGGGAATCCTTCGCGAAAACGGCTATTACTATTGGAATCCCGCTTACACCACTTTCCAGGCCGATACCGTCAGGCGTAAGGAGCGTGTGAGTCTGCGCGTCATGCCGAAAGCAGGCATCGAGGCTGCCGCCCTGCGTCCGTGGTATATCGGCAACACCTACATCACTATCCGCGGTTCGCGCCAGACTGCCGCCTCCGACACCACCTCCCATTTCCACACCCTTCAGTCACGCCGTGGCAACACGTTGTATTCCTGGTCTACGGACGGTGCCATCCCCCTCAAGCCCAGATTGTGGCGTGGGGCCATCATGCACCGGAAGGGCGAGCGGTATGCCCAGGCCGACCAGCAGTCCACCGTGGCAAAACTCTCGGCTCTCGGCGTGTTCTCAGCCCTTGACGTGAGTTATGTGCCTTCCGACACCACTGCTGCCTGCGACACCCTCGATGTCTTTATTACCACCATGATGGCAAAGCCCTATGATTCGTCGTTCGAGGTGAACGCCACCCTAAAGTCGAACCAGCAGATTGGCCCCGGCGTGAAGTACGAACTGGCGAAGCGAAATGCCTTCCGAGGTGGTGAGACGGTGGCATGGGACATTTTCGGCAGCTACGAATGGCAGTTGGGGCGTCATCGTGGCGGTGCCGGCAGTATGCTCAATAGTTTTGAGGTCGGCACCTCGCTGAACTTTGAAATTCCCCGCTTTGCATTCCCCTTCGTCGACAGGCGTCGTCTGCGTTTTCCCGCCACTACACGTTTTTCCGTCGAAAGCAATCTGAAGAACCGTTCTGGATTCTTCCGCATGCTGGATTTCGGTGGCAGTGTGACCTACAACTGGCAGTCGCGCACCTCTGCCGTCGACCAGAGTCGGAGCAGCGTGCGCCACGAGTGGACACTGCTCGACCTGAGTTACTACAAACTGCTCAGCACAACCGCCGATTTCGATTCCATCAGTGCCGCCAATCCTGCCCTCTATGCTACTATGAGGAATGTCTTCGTCCCCTCGATGTGCTATTCCTTCACCTGGAGTTCAGCCTCCTCCTCGCGCCATCCGTTGTGGTTTCAAGGTACGGTGAAGGAGGCTGGCGGCCTGCTCGACGGGTTGCATCACCTCTTCTATCCGCATCATGATGACGCTACGCCACGGCGCATCTTCGGCAGCCGCTTTGCACAGTTTGTGAAGGCCACTGCCGAGCTGCACTATACCCGCACCCTTAGCAGTCGCCTTAAGTTGGCGTCGAGGGCCTTTGCCGGCATTATTTATAACTACGGCGGCAATGAGGCAGCACCCTATGCCGAACAGTTCTACATCGGTGGTGCCAATTCCGTGCGGGCCTTCACCGTGCGTACTGCCGGTCCCGGAGCCTATCGCTCCCCCGACTCCAAGTATTCCTATATCGACCAGACGGGCGATTTCAAGTTGGAGGCCAACGTCGAACTGCGGGCAAGGATTTTCGGTGGGCTGCACGGAGCCGCTTTTGTGGATGCAGGAAACGTGTGGCTCATGAAGCGCGACCCCATGCGTCCCGATGCGGAACTCACTGTCCGGGGGCTGCGACACATCGCTCTCGGCACGGGTGTGGGCGTGCGCTACGACCTTGATTTCCTCGTCCTGCGTTTCGATGTGGGTATCGGTCTGCATGCTCCCTATTCCACCTCGCGCTCCGGCTTCTACAATTTCGAGCGTTTCGGCGATGGCGTGGCATATCATTTTGCCATCGGCTATCCGTTCTGAACCATCCTCATAGTTTCTCCCGAAAGAGTTTCATTTTTTTGGGGGACATCAGTTTTGCTCAATCCTTTCTTGCGCAGACATCGCACTTATCATAATTATATTGTAGACTTCTTAAGGGGTACTGCTGTAGCATCTCGCAGATTTTGGCTATATTTGCACCCGAATTTATCAATCAAGCCTTATATCAAAGAATCATGACGGCAAAACGATGGCTGCTTCTTTTGGCAGCATTTACTGTACTGACAGCGATGGCTGGAGGTCGGGATGTGGAAAGTTTCGACCATGGCTGGTGCTTCATGCGCTGTGGCTTGCAGGCCGACGGCTCGCGGATTGAGGAGGAAGGGGGCATCGAGACGCAGGCTTTCGACGACCGCTCCTGGAGAAGGCTCGACCTTCCGCACGACTGGGGCATTGAAGGGCCGTTTCGGCAGGAACTCGAAGGGAACACCGCAAAGCTTCCATGGCGCGGAATTGGGTGGTACCGAAAGCATTTCACCCTGGAAAAGTCCGACCTCGGCAGGAGGGTCTATCTGGATTTTGACGGAGCGATGGCAAATGCTCAGGTGTGGGTGAACGGCTGCTTGGCAGTCGGACGCCCCTATGGCTACAGTTCTTTCACGGAAGGTCCGGGAAAGGTCGTTGCCACCGACAATGGCGATGCCACCTGCCACATCATCTTCTCGGAGACCACCCGCCCTGCCTTCAACGGCTTGCTGCTTGCCATCGTCAAGCCTGAAAGGGGAGAGAAGGGGAAAATACGATTGAAGGTCACGGCTCCCGGAATGGAAGGGGCATCGACAGTTATCAGGGTAAAGAAATAATCGGAACAGGTCACACGGTAGCACCCCCATGAACGATCATACACATTGGCTCGGCTCTCATTCCGCGGTTCCCGAAACCGAAGGCATAAAGTATACAGGTTCTAAATTGAAGATTCTCCCCTACATCCTGAAGCTGACGGAAAATCTTCCTATAGCATCTGCCCTCGACGCATTTAGCGGTTCTACACGCGTGGCCCAGGCTTTTGCGCAGATGGGCTACAACACGACGGCCAACGACATTTCCGAGTGGTCGAAAGTCTTCGCCACCTGCTATCTCCTCTCCGCCAAGCCCGATTCATTCTATAAGCCGTACGTTGACGAACTCAATGCCTTGGAAGGCTATCGGGGATGGTTTTCCGAGCACTATGGAGGGGAGGATGAAAGTGGGAAACGACCTTTCCGGCTCAAGAACACCATGCGGCTGGATGCCATGCGCGACAGGATCGACGATTTCAATCTGCCCTGGGCAGACAAGTGTGTGCTGCTCACCAGCCTTATCCTTGCCATGGATGCGGTCGACAATACTATAGGACACTATGCGGCCTACCTCTCAGGATGGTCGCCCCGCTCTTTCAACGATGTGGTCCTCAAGTTGCCCAGGAGGCACCTCCTGCGTACGACGAACAGCGTATTGCAATGCGATGTGTTTGAAGCCGTCGGGAACTATCATGACCTGACCTATCTTGACCCTCCCTATGGCTCCAGCAACAGGAAGATGCCGCCGAGCAGGGTGCGCTATGCCGCCTACTATCATATCTGGAAAACCATCATTCTCAACGACCGTCCGCCACTCTTCGGAAAAGCCAACCGCAGGGAGGATACGCGCGACTCTGCCTCTCCCTCCGTCTTTGAGGATTATCGGAAGGATGCCGACGGCAACTATATTGCCATGCAGGCGATAAGGCGTCTGGTCGAACAGACTAATTCCCGCTATGTCCTGCTGTCCTACGGCTCCGGTGGCAGGGCTTCAAAGGAGGAACTGCATGAAATCCTGCATGCCAACGGGAAGGTCATCGCTGCTCAGGAGATTGACCACAAGAAGAACGTGATGTGCAATATGCGCTGGACCAACAAATGGATCAGTTCCGACGGAAAGTACAGCGAGTATCTGTTTCTCCTCGAAAAACACTAGTCTGACAATTTACAATGTATAATTTATAATTTACAATTTACAATGTATGATGAACAATGCATCTTGCGTTTCCTGCACAGCAATTATAAATTATACATTAAACAAAACTTCCAGTTTGCTCATGAAACAAATTATTTTGCTCGCCATCGCAATGATGGCAGCCTCTGCAGTCTTGGGCAAGGACAAGGTAGTGGACCGACCTGCAATCAGCAGCGGTGGAACCACGTTCCGTCCCTGTACCGTGGTGTTGGGAAAGTCGGCCACCACGATAGGATTCAAAGTGTTCTCTGGTGGCACATGGAGGCTGTCGGCAGATTCCCACCTTGACAGCGAAGGTAAGACCTATCGCATGACCAAAGCCACCGTATTCAAGCGCGCCAAAGGGCAGGTGTTGAGTAGAGAAGCGTTCGACCCCTCGAAACACTACACATGGGAGTACGACTCCGTGAGCGCGGAGTTTGAGCCTCTCGACAAGAAGGTAAAGGTCTTCGATTTTGTGGAGACGGAAAAGTCGAACTTCAATACGCAGGGCATCCGTCTGGACGGCAAGCATTACCCATTTGCCCTGGGCAAGCCCACACCTTACCCCTACGACAAGAACGAGCCCCTGCCCCCCATCACTCCCCAATACGGAAAGGCACGGTACACTCTTAACGTGTACAGGCACGACGGCACAAAGACCCGGGACAACACAGCGATGTTCGGACTGAACAACCGTTTTTCGGACGACAGGTTTCTCGGTTTCACAGAAAACATCTACGAGATTGAAGCCAGCAGTACCTATTTGGCCGCGGTGGCAGCCCCCTATCCGTTCCAGCAGTTCAGCGTGCTGATGGTTCCAGGCTATGAGACCACCATCAACGTGGACGAGACAGCCAGCATAGGCTCCTACGCAAAGATTTACAAGAAGCCCCTCCCCACCGAAAGAATCATCCAGTTTGAGGGTCCGCTGGCCGACCTTCAACAGGTGACCTTTGACGAAAGATGGATTTACCACAACACCTTCTACAACACGCCGGCCGACTCCCTTTGGGAAGCATTGCAGGGCAAGGTGCAGCAGATAGAGAAGAACAAGGCCTATTCGCGCAGACAGAAGGACTACGGGCGGCTGTGGGCAGAATCGCGATATTTGATGCGCTATATGGATGATGTGAAGGAAGGTGCTGCCACCCTGCAGGACAGCCATGCCGCCGACCTGGCCTTGCTGAAGGACGGACGCTCGTTCTATCTGGTGGGCGATGCCACTTATCTGGACTATGCCCATGCCAACCATATAGGGGGCGTGGTGACAGAATGGATGGAAGACTATGCCCGCGCCATGAATCTGGCCAAGCGCATACGAGGCATGGAAACTGTGCCGGAGACCGCCTTCGACACGATTCCCTCCATCTACAGGAAGGAGCTGCAGGCAATGAACGACTCCACGCGCCATGCCATAGAGCGGCTCCGCGAGGCGGCTGCTGAGGTGAAGGTGATGGACACCCCCGACTGTACGGGCGAGGAGTTCATCGCCACGGTGGTGCGGGAGAATCCCGGAGTGGTGCTGTTCTTCGACCTGTGGGCCACATGGTGCGGCCCCTGCATGAGCGGCATCAAGGCCATGGAACCGCTGAAGTCGCAATGGGTCGGCCGTCCCATACGCTTCGTCTATGTCACCAACGAAAGCAGTCCCGCCAACCAGTGGACCAAACAGATAGCCTCCATGCCAGGTATCCACTACCGTCTGCCCGATGCCATATGGATGGCCATCCCCCATCTCAGCAGTATTCCGCAGTACTGCATCTACGACAGCCAGGGCAAGCTCTTCTACGAGCAGACGGGCTTTGGCGGAATTGACCCGCTGAAAGAAAAGATCGAGGAGGCTCTCTCTTCCTGGCATCCATAGCCTTTGCCAGTCCCCGCGTGTGGAAAAGGCCGTCCGAACTGTTCGGGCGGCCTTTTTCTATCGTACCATGGGCTTTTGCCTTTTTGCAGAAAAAGGGCAAAAAGAGTATCGGGGGGGGTGGATAGGTCATTGTCTGCGTCTTATAAGTAGCTGACAGGTTCTGTCTGCAAACTAATATTGACTACCTATTTAATCGTATGGACTACAGTGAGAAACATTTATTTATAATGAACAATGCATCTTGCGTGTCCTACGCAGCAATTATACATTATACATTATAAATTTTACATTATAAATTGTAAATAAATGTGCAATTATGGTTTTTGAGCCCATAATCAAAACCTGTAGATTTGCCGGGATGCATGTTCTGCAGGTTCTTTTGTTTAGGCAGTCGTCGGTGAGAATGTATGATTTATAATGTACTCAAGTTTTGCGAAAGTTGGATCATTTATTTTTCATTCTTCACTCTTCACTTTCCAGTCACCGATAGTCCTGCGCTCGGGATCGAAGTT